>CALBHX010000088.1 GCA_937892925.1 uncultured Lentisphaeraceae bacterium | reverse complement strand
CGACATCGGTATTCACCGCCGTGCTTGAGGCCGTGAGGGTATGCGTGCTGTCGCCGTCGGCGGCGAAGGTCAGCTTGCCAGAACCTGCGATGGTGAGCGCGCCCACCGAAGCGGCGGCATTCATGGTAAGGGCTGCATCCGCATTCACCGTCAGCGTTACCTCGCTGCCCGATTCCGGGGCGGTTGTTCCCGCCGCGCCCCAATCTTCTGCCGCTTCGCCCACCTGCCACGAACCATCAGCCGTTACGGTGCGGGCGAAGGAAGAGACTTCAATCACATCCCCCGTGTTGACGATCTGAACACCGGCCAACCCCGTGCGGTAAGACCCTTTTGTTGCGCCCTTGATGGCCAGCTCAGATGCCGTCAGGCCGGAGATCTTCACATAGTTGCCGTTCTCCGTGAGCGTTACCTCTTCTTGCCGCGCAGTGGAGCGGTCGCCCCAGGCCGTGCTCGCACCGTTAGGGTACCACGTGCCATTCACCTCCACCGGGCCGAAAGAACCTGCGGTGTCGGAGCCGAAGTAGACATAGACGTCATACTGCGTATAGGGCATATTCGTCAGAAGAATTTGAGCGCCGTATCCGGTATCCGTTGTGCCATCGTCCAGATAGCCGTAAAGCAATTCGGAATCCCCGTTCGTTGCCGTTGTGCCGGACGTCCAACAACACGCGGCTCGCAGCTGAACGCGAACCGGCCGATCTGCGGCCTCCGCCGCGCCCTCGCTCCACTCTTTCAGCGACGTCAGGGTGGTATTCACGGCACTGTTCGTGTTCTGCCCGGCCAAAGCCTGCGTCCAGAACGCCGCATCCACCGCCTTCACCCCGGCCGTCTTGCCGGATGTAATCGACTTGCCCGCACGGTTATTGTTGCCGCCGGCAACATTCAGGCTCAGCACTTCGCCTGCACCCCACGCAGCAGGGGCAAACAACCATGCAGCGGCAAAACCCGCCGCCATTTGCACAAAACACGTCTTCATCCTTGCACTCCTCTCCGTTATACTCAATACGGATCTCCTCTACAGGCGTACAAATAACACATTACCCCCCCCCCTGTCAAGAACACGCTGCACGCTTCCAACAGCTTTTACGCCGCATCGGGCACGTTTCGCCCTCGCCCTCCACGGCCCCGCCCGTGCCGGGGAATCGTTTCAACATGCGAAAGCCCCGGCATCCTTCAGGCAGAAACAACCGCCCCTTGCATCCACAGGCGCTTCTTTTGCCAGACGCGGCGCAGATGGCAGACAAACCGCCCCCAGACGGTTACAGTTCCCCTGCCCGACAGCTGAACCGAGCTGTCAACCCATACACGTGCTGTCCGCTCAACACTCCGCGCTTCTGCCCCGGGCACGGACGACAATACCCCCAGACAAAACGCCCCCATCGCTGCGGCGGCTGTGCCTTTGTTTCCCTCCTGAATACGAGCGGCTGACAACGGGCAAAAAGCAAACATAACCCTTTCCGCTTAGGGAAACGGAACGGTTCATCATGCGGACCTGAGCGCGGCGACGGCGCATTCCACCCGGCTGCGCGAAACCGAAACGCCGCCCACCCTGCGGCGCGTCAGGCCTCGATGTCAGGGAGCCGAAAAGCCGGTACTGGCGCGGGCCAAAAGCACGCCGGCAGGCGACGTGATGGAGTGCAGAAAGCGGCCGCTGCCCAAGCTATAGGTGCGCGAGACCACCGTGTCGCCCAAGTGCGCGGCCTGCTTGAACTCAATATCCAGCGTGCGCGGCGTGCCGCAGAAAAAAACCTCCTCGGGAAGTGTTTCAAGCATCCACTCAGCATAATGCACGTTATTGACGTGACGGTTGGCGTCAATCTCCGCGCGGCGGACGTTGAAGACAGCTTCGCCGCAGGGCTCCTCGGCGGGAACAGGCGGCAGTTTGGCCGTGCAGAGCCCAAAAGCGAGCGTCTCTGCATTGGCCAGCTGCGCCGCCGATTCAGGAAGTTTGGCCAAGCGCCCCCGCGCCATATCCACGCACAGCCACTCACTGGAAGCTTCCAGGAGGCGCTCCCCGGCTTCCGTTTCGAGGACGAACTGCCGTTCGGCCATCAGCCGCCCGCGGATGCCGCTGGGCCAGGTGGTCAGGCGTAATTGTTCACGCCAGGCGGGCGAACGATGCAGGCGCAGGGCAAGCCGCCCAAGCATCCAGGTAAAGCCCGCTCGCTGAAGTGCCTGAATCCCCACGCCGAGCGCTTCGGCATGGAGACCGGCGGCCTCCTGAAGAAGCCGCTCCAACGCAGGAAGAGACGCTTTCAAATTGCTCTGACAATCTGAGGCGGCCAGGGTAAAAGATGTTTCCGCCACGAAACGCGGGCGGACAGCAGGCGAGAGATCCGAAAAGTCCATGCCGCAAGCATACCACAGCAGGCTCAGGAAGACCAACTCCGGCATATGGCAACGTTACCCATTGGGGATTCCCGGGCGCACCTTTTCCGCTAGACTGTTGGCAGGCAACATCAAAGCGTTCGATTACAATGCCCGCGCCTTCGGCCTCCCTTTTGCCTGCCCCCGTACGCCCGACAGAAGCCACCGGGAGATGGGGCGACACGCCCGAAAGACGACGCCTATCGGTTACTGGTCGTGTGCGCCGGCGCCATGCCAGGGCTCAGCAGGGGGCGGGACAATCTGCCCGGAAACGATGCGCTGGCGAACCACTTCAGAAAGAAGAATCGTGGCGGCAGCGGAAACGTTGAGGCTGTCGGCCACGCCGAGCATGGGAATGCGGACGCGGAGGCCGGCATCGTTCATAAAGGTGTCGGTGAGGCCGTATTGCTCACTGCCCAGGCAGAGCGCCACACGGCCGGTGAGCGGCTGCTCAAAGTAGAGCTTCTCGGCATGGGGCGTAGCGGCCATGATGGCGAACCCATTGGCTTTAAGCCAGGCAACCGTTTCAGCGGCAGAGGCCACGGCCACAGGCATGGAAAAGAGCGTGCCGGTGGAGGCGCGCACCACGTTGGGATTATGAATATCGGTGCACGGGTCGCAGACAATGACCGCCGCCGCGCCGGAGGCATCGGCGCTGCGGAGCATCGTGCCGAGGTTGCCGGGCTTTTCGATGGCCTCGCAGACCAGAAGGAGCGCATCGGGCGGGAGCTTGAGATCGGCCAGCGTGCAGGCAATCTGAGGCCCCACGGCCAGCAGCCCATCCGGGCGTTCACGATAGGCAATCTTCTCAAAAACAGGGCGCGTGCAGCTGTAGAGGGCGGCGCCGGCCTCGGCGCATTGGCGAACCAGCCCGGGCTCATTTTCGTGCTTCAGCCACAGCGGCTCGCAATAAAAGAGCGCCGAGGGGCGGTAGCCGTGAGTCAGCGCGCGGTGGATCTCGCGATAGCCCTCTACCAGCATCAGCCCCGCATCATCGCGGTGGCTGCGCTGGCGCAGACGCACCACGTCCTTGATTTTAGGATTGGAAAGGGAGCTGATTTCATTGACCATAGCGCGCAGAGTATAACACAACCCTGCGTGGGCGGCAGAAAAGCAGCGCGCCGCACCCCGAACGGGACGCGGCGCGGAAAACCGATCTGCAGCGGCTTACTTGGCGGCTTTGCGGGCGGCCTTGATGGCGGCCTGCGCGGCGGCCAGGCGGGCAATCGGCACGCGGTAGGGCGAGCAGCTCACATAGGTGAGGCCGATGGAGTTGGCGAACTCCACGGAACGCGGCTCGCCGCCGTGTTCGCCGCAGATGCCCATGCGGATGCCGGGATTCACCGCCCGCGCCTGATCCACAGCGAACTTCATGAGCTTGCCGACGCCCTTCTGGTCGAGAACAATGAAGGGGTCGTAGTCATAAAAGCCCCTGGACACATAGTCGCGGAGGAACTTGCCCGCGTCATCACGCGAGAAGGCACAGGTGGTCTGCGTGAGATCGTTGGTGCCGAAGGAGAAGAAGTCCACCTCTTTGGCGATCTCATCGGAGGTGAGCGCGGCGCGGGGCACTTCGATCATGGTGCCGAAGAGTACCTCGAGCTTGACGCCTTTTTCCTTCTCAACAGCGGCAATCGTCTCGCGGACAATCTGCTTCTGGGAGAGGAGCTCCTTGACGTTGCCTACCAGCGGCACCATGATTTCGGGCTTGGAGCCCGGAACGGCGGCGGCGGCCTCGCAAATGGCGCGCACCTGCATTTCCGTCACTTCCGGGTAGGAGATGCCGAGGCGGCAGCCGCGGTGGCCAAGCATGGGGTTGAACTCATGGAGCTCATCGACCAGTGCCTTGACTTCCGCCACGGAGATGCCCATGACTTTAGCCATTTCGGCCTGGCCGGCTTCATCGTGCGGGACGAACTCATGCAGGGGCGGATCCAGCAGGCGGATGGTGCACTCGCGGCCATCGAGCGCCTTGAACATGCCCTCGAAGTCGCCGCGCTGGAGCGGGAGCAGGGTGGCCAAAGCGGCGTTGTACTGCGCCAGCGGCGCTTCCAGCTGAGCCTGCAGGGCGGCCTTTTCGGCGGCAGAGCCTGCGGCGGCAATCGCTTCTTTAAGCTTCTTGACCTTTTCGGCCACGAGGATCATGCGGCGGAAGGCAATAATACGGTCTTCCGAGAAGAACATGTGCTCGGTGCGGCAGAGGCCGACGCCTTCGGCGCCGAAGCGGACGGCCACCAGCGTGTCGCGGGGAGTATCGGCATTTGTGCGCACGCCCATGGTGCGGTACTTATCGGCCAGCGCCATAATTTCGGCGAAGGGGCCGGTGAGCTCCGGGTCGCGGGTTTCAATCCGGCCTTCATAGACCTTACCGGTGGAGCCGTTGAGCGAAATCCAGTCGCCCTCGCGGAGCAGGGTGTCGCCGATCTTGATGGTTTTGGCCTTGGCATCGATGACCGCGTCGCCGCATCCGGCCACGCAGCACTTGCCCATGCCGCGAGCCACCACAGCGGCGTGGGAGGTCATGCCACCGCGGGCGGTGAGGATGCCCTGCGCCGAGACCATGCCGGCGATATCCTCAGGGGACGTTTCCGCGCGGCAGAGGATGACCTTGTTGCCGAGCCGGCCCTGGGTTTCAGCATCTTCGGCAGTGAAAACAATCGTACCGGCGGCCACGCCCGGAGAGGCCGGGAGGCCGGTGGCCAGCGTTTTGGCCTTCTTTTCCGCCACGGCATTGAAGACGGGGTGCAGAAGCTGATCGAGCTGCTGAGGCTCCACACGGAGCACGGCGGTCTGCTCATCGATCAGGCCTTCCTTGACGAGGTCGGTCGCGATGCGGACGGCGGCGGCGGCGGTGCGCTTGCCGTTACGGGTCTGGAGCATGAAGAGCTTGCCGTCTTCAATCGTGAACTCCATGTCCTGCATGTCTTTGTTGTGCTGCTCGAGCTTGGCGCGGATGGCATCGAACTGCTTGAAGACTTCCGGCATGGCCTCTTCGAGCGAAGGATACTTGGCGCGGCGCTCCTCTTCGGAAATGCCTGCGCGCTTGGCCCATTCGCGGGAGCCGGCGATGGTGATCTCCTGCGGGGTGCGGATGCCGGCCACAACGTCTTCGCCCTGGGCATTGATGAGATACTCGCCGTAGAAGTAGGAGTTATCGCCGGTGGAGGGGTCGCGGGAGAAGGCCACGCCCGTGGCGGAATTGTTGCCGCTGTTGCCGAAGACCATCGTCTGGACGTTGACGGCGGTGCCGGCCAGACCGCGGATATCGTTCAGCTCGCGGTATTTGATGGCGCGGGGGTTATTCCAGCTTCCGAAAACGGCCTGAATGCCCATTTTGAGCTGTTCGTGCGCATCGGTCGGGAATTCTTTGCCCAGCTGGGTGCGGATCACGGCCTTGTAGCGGGCGATCACCTCTTCCAGATCTTCGGCGGAGAGCTCCGTATCGAGCTTGACGCCTTTGGCGGCCTTGACCGTTTCCAGCTCGTGTTCGAAGTCGTGGTGTTCCATGCCCATGACCACGTTGCCGAACATCTGAATGAAGCGGCGGTAACTATCCATGACAAAGCGCTTATTGCCGGTCTTGGCGATCATCGCTTCCACCGTCTCCGGGTTTAGCCCCAGATTGAGCACGGTATCCATCATGCCGGGCATGGAGACGGCAGCGCCGGAACGCACGGAAACCAACAGCGGGTTCGCCCCCTTGCCGAAGGTCTTCCCCGTAACGCGCTGAAGCTCGTCAAGCGCGGCCTCCACCTCGGGCATAATCTTGGCGAACAGTTTCTCCTCACCGATTTCATAATACTTGCCGCAGGCCTCGGTAGTGATGGTAAAGCCGGGGGGCACAGGCAGCCCCATAGACGCCATTTCCGCCAGATTGGCGCCCTTGCCGCCCAGCAGCGTCTTCATACTCCCATTGCCTTCGGAGCGATCGCCGCCGAAGAAGTAGACAAACTTTTCGTTGCTCATTGCATTTCCTTCTTACCGTCTTGTGAGCCTGCGGCTCCCCCTCTCGTCGTGAGAAGGAAGAGAAGGTATCACAAATCAGCGAAAAATACAACTTGACCGCCCCATACCCCCACACCCAAACAACCCACGCCTCCTCCACAACCCCGACGATTCAAGCCCCGCACGGCGCGCCCACCCAGCTGCGCAGCAGCAGAGCACCCCTGCGGGCGTTAAACGCGGCGGCGCAGAAGCGTCAGCCCCACAGCCAGCAGCACGCACACCGTGCCGATGCCCAGACGCACCGTCAGCGCCTCGCCAAAAACCAGCACCCCCACAGCCACGGCCGTCAGCGGCTCCAATGCGCCTAGAATCGCCGTGGGCGTGGAGCCCAAACGCCGTGCACTCACGGCCATGAACATCAGTGAAAGCAGCGTAGGCACCACCGCCAGAAAGAGCGCATAGCCCCACTGCTCCCCGCCCTTCGGCAGCGTGAAGGCAGAAACTCCGGCAGAGCACGCCGTCCACCCCGCCACGCCCATCAGGCAGAAGAGCAGTACCCAGAAGGTGAGCGCCGAGAGGGAAAGCTTCGGCGCGGAGCGGTTCAAAACGATGATATAGAGCGCATACGTCAGCGCCGAGAGGCCAACCAGGACAAGCCCTTCCACAGAGACCCGGTGCTCTCCGCCGCCCAGCGAAAGCACCGCAATGCCCGCAAAGGCCAGCGCACATGCACCCAGCGTGGCAAGGGTCAGGCGCTCCCCAAAGCAAACGGCCATCATCAGCGCGGTGAGAATGGGGTAGATAAAGAGCAACGTGCAGGCGATGCCCACATCCATCAGCAGGAAACTGGCGTAGAAGGTCTGCGATGACACGGCAAAGAGTGCGCCCAGCAGCAGCGTGACCATCAGATTCCGGCGCGTAAGGCCAAAGGACTCCCGGCGCACGAGCATCCAGCCGCCGAGCAGCATGGCCGCGAAGGCAAAGCGCCACATGAGCATATGCCCGGTGCCGATGCCGGCGCGGTGAAGCATCACAGCGCCCAGCGGGTTTGCGCCGTAGCACACCGCGGCCAAAATGCCGCAGAGCGCACCCACGGCAAGCCCGTTACGAGAGGGAACACGGTTATCTGACATTTGCGCCATCCTCCACGCACCCGCAACAGGCGGGCATTGGGGGCGTATGATACCACACAGCACGCCGATGCGGTAAAGCGTGCATGATTCCGCGCAGTCCCGCGGCTCTCCGTAAACCGAAACCGATCCCGCCGTTAGTGCCATTCCGGCGAGGGCTCGCCTTCTAAAACCCGCCCTGTTGCAAAACGGAACAGCGGCAGGAAAGAAGAAGATCGCGGTCAATCCTCGTCCAGAGCGTCAAACATCGCTTTGACGGCGGGAGCATTCTTTGTCAAACGCTTGATGCTGAGATCGTCCGCCTTGTTGTTGGCCAAACGGAGCTGGTTTTCGGAAGAGAGCAGCGCATCCCTCGTCTTCTGAAGGTGAGCGATGGTTTTATTGATTTCATCAATAGCCGTTTTGAACTTTTCGCTGGCCAGGCGATAGTTTCGGGCAAAGCCCTCCTTGAAGGCATTCATGTTTTCCTCAAAGTGGCGGAGATCCAGCTGCTGGTTCTTGAGGGCAGCCAGCTCCTGCCGGGAGCTCAGGGCTTTCTGCGCCGCGCCGCGCAAAAGCGCAATGATGGGGACGAAGAACTGCGGGCGGATCACGAACATCTTCGGATAACGGTGGGAGACATCCACAATGCCGTTATTGTAGACCTCGCTGTCGATTTCGAGCAACGAAACAAGAATGGCATATTCGCATTTTTTTTCGTTCCGGTCTTTATCCAGCTCCTTAAAAAAGTCCTCATTGCGGTGCTTGGTGGCCGTGGTGTCGGCTTCGTTTTTCATCTCGAACATGATGGAGAGCAGCTCGGTGGCGCCATCGGGGCCGAACTCACGGTAAATGAAGTCGCCCTTGCTGCCGGTGCGGGCATCGTTATCTTTTTCGAAAACGGCATTCGGGAAAGCAACGGAGCGGACTTTGGTGAACTCGGCGAGGCAATGCTGCTCCAAGCTTTCACCGATCATTTTGGTGGATTGGCGCGCCTTGAAGTCTTTATAATACGCGATGAGATCGTCCTTCTCCTCCAGCGTATGCGCCATCTGCTCCTTGAGGGCGGCCTCCTTGCGGAGAAACTCGGTTTCCTGTTCTTTCAGCCTGCCGTTCAGGCTGACCAACTCCATTTCCTTGCGGGAAAGCTCCGTTTCCTTAACGCCGACGGCCTCCTTGACTGCCAGTTTCTGCGCCATTTCCGCCTGTTTCAGCTCACCCTTGAGCGCGGCAATATCGCGGTCGCGCGCGGCCACTTCCGCTGCCTGCCGCGCCAGATCTTTGGCGTGTGCCTGCTCCGCTTTGGTAAACTCGGCCGTTTTGGCCTCTACCGCCTCTTTGACCGCCAGCGCCTGCGCCGTCTGCGCCTGTTTCAGCTGCGCCTTCAGGGCGTCGATTTCCCGCTCCTTCTCGCCCAGCACGGCGGCCTGCTTTGCCAACGCCGCGTCCCGAACGCGGGCATCCTGCGCATGCTGCATCTTCAGCTCGCTTTCACGCAGTTTATTGGCCTCCTGTTCCCGCCGATCGAGCTCTTTGGCAAACTCCTTATCACGCACCTGCCGGGCAATTTCGGCATAACCGGTGGGATCAACCTGAAAGACTTCCCCGCACTTGGGGCAACGGATTTCCTGCATAACGGACGCCTCCTCTTGATGTTTTTCTGAAGCATAACACGCCCGCCCGGAAAAGACAATGCCCTGCCCGAGCCCCTCACCTGCCGAGGAGCGCTTCCCGCAGCGCCAGCAAATCCGCCCCGAGTCCAGACCGAACCCGAGGCGGATTGAACGCCCGTCCGCCCCGAGTTTGAACATGCGCCGCCTTCGGTCAAAACCCTTTCGGCGCAGAGCCGATGAACCCTCAGCCCGTAACACAAAAAAGAGCCGCCTCGCAGGCGGCTCGAAGGAAAGGGAACAAATGAACGCCAGACTCAGCGGAGCGCGTCCGCCGCGGTTTCCAGCGCACGATCCAGCGCTTCCAAATCTTCCAGATGGCCAGTTTTGGCCTTTCCGCGCGCAACAGTGAAGCGCTTAAGGGCGGCCTCCAGGGGCTCCAACGCGGCAGTGCAGCCTTTGGCCTGCGCCCATTGCCGAAGGAGGCGGATCTTCTCGAAGGTCTCAATCCCGTTGCGGAGCGCTTCCAGGCGCAGAGAGGAACGGTTGCCGGGGTAGACGAGGGAGGTATCGCCGCTGGGCCATGCCGTGTAGTCCTGCGAACGAAGCGGATTCTCCACCCATGAGTGGTATGCCCAGCGCAGCAGGCCGTCGAGGCCGCAGTGGGCAGCAAAGGGCAGGAGCCACTCACTTTCGGCGAGATTGGAGGCCATGAAGGTGTTGGGGCGAACGGGGTTGCAGCAGACGTAGAAGGTGGTGAGCTTGCCCTGGGCGCGGCGCTCCCCGGCCACGGCGAAGAGGCGCTCGGCAATATCGTAACCGTAGGAAACGTCGGCAAAGTCGGCATTGATCTGGCTGGGAGCATTGCAGGCGGCCACGATTTTGAGCCCGGGGGCATATTTTCGCGCGAGGGCGAGCGCCGGTTTGAGCAGACGATCCGGGCGTTCATCCATCGCGATGCGGGTTTGCGCCTCCCAGCCTTTTTCGCGCAGGTGCGCCGTGAAGGCGGAGAGGAAGGGCCCCCAGAAAGCTTCATATTCGGCAGAGCCGGGCTGCAGTTTCGGGCGGAGGGTTTTGCCCTGCGCTTCATCATAGTAAGGGAAGGTGAGCGACCAGGGCACCATGGTGTAGCAGTGAATGGCCGCATTGCGGAGGCCAACCGTCTCGCGCATAAAGGAGACCCATCGATCAAAGGCGGTGTAATCATAGGCCCAGGAGCCATCGGCGCGGCGCGTTACGGCAATCATGCCGCGGAAACGGTCATAGGTCTGTTCATTCCAGGCTTCGTCAATCAGCGTGGCAGTAATGGTTTTCTGCCCCATATCGGCCAAGCGCTTCATCTGCGGGAGCAGAAGCGCGAAATGTTCGGGCGACCACATGGGCACATCGTGCCAGCGGGCCACGGCATCCGGATGCTGCCAGAAATCAAGATGGCAGGCCCACTGCGCAGGGGGCGGCAGGCGCAGGTTATCGACTGCAAGGGTCATGGGAGCCGTCAGCGTGCGGCCGCTGAGGCGGACAGTGAGCGTGCCGGAGGCTGAGGCGGGCGCATCGGCCGGGATATCCACCGAGAGCAGAAGCGGGCGCACCACGCCCTTGAACGCTGTCTGGTCAAGCGAGGCCGGCTCCAGAATATCGGCCGTGAGCTCACCATCGGCCAACGTATAGCGCACCGTCTCCACGCGGACGGGGATTTCGCGCCCCTGCGCATCGTTAAGCGTGCAGGGCTCCACGCGCAGCTCCTCAAACCCGGCGGGCGACTCCACCAGAACTTGCGCCTGCACGCGCTCCCCGCGCCAGCCGCGGAGCTTCACCTCGGCGGACGCTCCGGCGGGCAGGCCGGAGAGCGTATCGCGGGCAAAACGCCGGCGGGGCGAAACAGCCAGCAGCCGGGCAGCCTCCAGGCCGCGGGCGGCGGCATAACCTTCGATTTCAACGAGATGGCCGGCATGATTGGCAGAGTTGCGGGTAAACGTGGTGCGGACGTAACGGCAGGCAACGGGGGGGAAATCCAACAGGAAGCCCTCCGCGCCGCGGCAGATGGAGTTCGCCGTCTGATCCGCCAGCAGCGTCCAAGTTTTGCCATCCCGGGAAGCTTCCACCTTGAAGCCGTAAATGCGGCCATCCGGCCAATAGGGCACCACGCGGATGGAGGCAAGGGTCTGTTCGCGCCCCATATCCACCTGATGCCAGGCGGGAAGGGAATCGCTGGCCCAATGATCGCCTGCGGCGCGGTTGCCATTCACGGCGAGCGCGGGGGCGCGGTCCGACCACTGATCTTTGGCTGTGGCGCGGGCGTTGAGGAAGAGGTTCTCTGCACGGGGAGCCCGGCGCCCATCCGGTTCATACTCGGGGTGGCGGGCAGGGCGGGCTGAAAGGCCGCAGGCGGCGAGCAGCCCAAGGAAGACAACGGTTATCTGAAGCGTTTTCATGGCATCAGTTTAACATATTCCCCGCACCCTCGGAACGCACCCGGCACAACCCAAACTGGCAACCTGCGTTATGCTGTATCCGACACCCCAAAAAAGGGCGCATTTTTTGCCTGAAACCCGACAGAAGGAATACACTAAGCATGTGTTCAGAGCTCAGCTTTCAGCATGAAAGGAACTTACCATGACATGGCGCACGCTATTTTCCCCGGTTTTGTTTGCGGCGGCGGGATTCTTACACGCGGAAAAGACACCCTTGCCGCCCTGGCGCGACCCCACCGTTTTTGAAATCAACCGCCTGCCCGCGCGCGCCATTGCCGTGCCCTGCGAAAGTGAGGAGATGGCGCTGGCCATTGCCCGCGGGGAGCGGCCGCGCACCGATTCCAAGTGGCTGGAGTCGCTGAATGGGGAATGGGACTTCAAGTGGAAGCACACCATTGATGCCCCCGCGTGGGAAAAAACGGGCAAAATCACCGTGCCGGGATGCTGGCAGCTTCAAGGCGACTTCGACCCGCCGCTCTACGTCAACCAACGCTTCCCCATTGCCGGATATCAAAAGGGCGACCCCATGGAAACGCCGCCCAAAGACTACACCAGCTTCTACTATCGCAACCCCGTGGGGCTTTATTCGCGCACCTTCACCCTCCCGGCAGATTGGCAGGGGCGGCGCACGGTTATCCATTTCGGCGGCGTCTCCTCGGCCATGTACGTCCGCCTCAACGGGCACGACGTGGGCTACTCCGAAGACAGCCGCCTGCCCGCCGAGTTTGACCTGACGCCCTACCTTGCCGAGGGAGAAAACCGCCTGGAAGTTGAAGTGCTCAAACACAGCGACGGGACCTTCCTGGAAGATCAGGACTTCTGGCGCCTTTCAGGCATTTTCCGCGATGTGTGGCTGGTCTCTGAACAGCCGGGCGCCGCCAAAGATCTCATTGTGGAAGCCACCCTCTCCAACAACTTCCAGACCGGTACGCTCATCGTGCGTGATGAGAACGGGCGCACGCTGCTTGAGCGCACCTACCCCAAGCCCACCCTGTGGGACGTCGGCTCCCCCCACCTCTACACCGCCGTCATTCCCTTCCCTGCAAAAACCTGGCGCTCCTGGGTCGGCCTGCCCGAACCCACCGACTACCGCGCCGTAACCTTCGGCTTCCGCACCGTCGAAATCCGCGATGCCGTGGTTTACATCAATGGCAAACGTGCCCTCTTCAAAGGCGTCAACCGTCACGAAATGAGCCCCGAAGGCGGCTATACCGTTACCCAGGCCGACATGGAGAAAGACCTCGCCATTTACCGCAATCTCGGCATCAACGCCAGCCGCACCAGCCATTACCCCAACGACCCCACGTGGTATGAACTCTGCGACCGCACCGGCATCTACGTCTGCTCCGAAGCCAACGTGGAAGCCCATGGCGTAAACAATTACTACGGCAAAAACAGCGACGCCTTGCCCAAAAACCCGCGTTACCACGATGCCATCGTCAGCCGCAGCGTCAACATGGTCAAAACCTTCCGCAACCATCCCTCCGTCATCTTCTGGTCTCTCGGGAACGAATCCGGCGACGGCCCGGCCATGAAAGCGGCCTACGATGCCGTCAAAGCCCTCGACCCCACCCGCCCCATCCAATACGAACCGGCTTGCAACACCGATCACAGCGACATCATCTGCCCCATGTATGCCCCCGCCTCCAGCGCCGAAGCATACGTGAAAAACAACCCCAAAAAGCCTTACATCCTCTGTGAATATGCCCACGCCATGGGTAATTCCACCGGCAGCTTTGCCGATTACTGGAAGCTCGCCGAGCGTTACCCCTCCTTCCAGGGCGGCTTTATCTGGGACTTCGCCGACCAGGCACTCTGGAAACGCGATGCCCGCGGCCAATGGCTCGCTTTCGGCGGCGACTTTGGCGACAAACCCAACGATGACAACTTCAACTGCAACGGCCTTGTCGATGCCCTGCGCAATCTCCACCCCGGCGCCTATGACGTAAAGGCGGCCTATACCGGCAAGCTTGAGCCCACCCCATCCCCGGCCTTCCAGGTGCGCCCCCTGCCCCCCACCGCCGGTGCCACACCTTCTCCCACACCCTTCGCCCTCAACTTCTGGCGCGCTCCCACGGATAACGACCGCGGCTGGAACATGCCCCGCGTCTGCAGCATCTGGAAGCAGGCTACCGAAACGCAAACCCCGCCCGCCGGCGTTTCTGCCAGCCTCTCCGCCCTGAAACTCTCAGCCAAAACCACGCTGGTCAGCCTGCACGTCTCCGTGCCCGACGGCCTCCCGCCCATTCCCCGCGTTGGCCTCTCCTTCACCCTCCCCGGCGATTTCACCCATGTGGCCTGGGAAGGGCGCGGCCCCCACGAAAACTACAGCGACCGCATCCTCTCGGCCAACTTCGGCTCCTACACCGCTGTCATCCGCCACAGCACCGGCTTGGCCGATGCCTCCGGCGCCCTTCGCTACCCCGAAGACCGCCTGAACCCCGATACCTATTCCGAGCCCGGCGAACAGGGCTACCGCACCGACTGCCGCCGTCTCTCCTTCACCAACTCCGCCGGCAAAACCATCACCGTTACCGCCCTCAACGCCCCCTTCGGCTTCAATGCCTGGCCTTACTCCCAGCGCACCCTCGAAGCCGCCCATCACCAGTGGGAGCTTACCCCCGAAGGCCGCATCACCGTCAACCTCGATGCCGTTCAAATGGGCGTTGGCGGCGATAACAGCTGGGGCGCCCGCCCGCACCGCCCCTTTATGCCCGGCAAAGGCGAATACACCCTGCACCTGCTCATCGAGGGCCTCGACTAAGCGGCGCCGGATACGTTATTCTCTGCATCCCGCCGTCCTTCGCTCCGGAGCCCGTCTCCGCGCGGAGGACGGTGCTTTTTCACCCGTCAATCTCGTCAAAAACGTCTCTGAAAGAGCCCTGCTGCACACATCCCCTGTCCCCGGGACAGGCAGCCGGCAAACCACCCCGCATGCACAAAGCCAAGCCGGGGCAGGCTGAACCCAATGCCCGGCTGCCCCTTCCCCTGCCCACGCACAAAAGCAGATAAGCCCATGATAAACGTTGCAAAGTCTTGCCGCCCGCCGCCCGTTTCTTTGAATCGAGACAATCAAAAAGCCGCCTCTTCGGGCGGCGTCAAAATCGGCAACAGTCACCGCCTCAACACACCGGCTCAGGGAACAAACGCGGCATAAAACCAATAGGTGCGATGAAACCCCTTCGCCAGAGCCTCCACCGTCTGCCGTTTGGCGGCCACCGCTTCACGCCACTGCTGAAAGGCCTGGAAGGCCCGCACCATCTCCGGGGCAAAGAGATCCGCCGAGAGCGGCGGCTGTTTCTCCGGCGGAAGCGTGGCGGCGGCAGCCAGAAACGCCTGCTGAAACACGCGCGGCAAAGGGCGCTGCGGCCACACATTGAGAATCACCTCAAAATTATCCAGAAAGGGGACCGTGTCGCGGCGGAGAAGCGAAGCGCAGAGATAGAGCTCCACCATGTCGCGATTCCCATTTTTCAACAACGCATACCGATCGTAAATGGCATCTTCCAACCGTTTGGCGCCGTCAAAAACCGGGCTTCCGGGGTCATTGGCAAGGCGGGTATGAAGCTCGGCCACGCGGCGCAGCTCAGGCTCCGGCGCGGCCGTGTTCCCGGCCAAAGCCAAAAGATGATCGGCTTCCGCGCGGCACAGCGGCATTCGGCGCAGCTGGAGCGCATACCGCCGAGCCAGCATCGGTTCGCCGGTAATCAAGGCGCACCGGGCAAGAAGGGCATACTTAGGAGCAGACCAACCCCGATTGATCACGCTTTCATAACACCATCGGCGGGCACTCTGCACGAGACCGTAGGCATAAAGTAAGTTATCCCCATCCAGCTCCATCGTTTCAATGGAACTCGAGGCATGACTGATCGGCCAAGGGATGTCAAATAGTTCATCGGCCAGACGATGCGAACGCCACAACGCATAAATATGATACGCGCCCAGCATCCGATGCTGCGTAACCCGATTGGGCGGGATGGCGAGAATCGCCTTTGGGTCATCCCGCAAAAGCGCCCGTTCACACGCCAGCAAGTCCCATAACGCCCGGCCGCGCGGCAGCGCCAGCCAGACCGCAAGCACCAGCCCAAGACACGCTGCCACCCCCGCGCCAAAAGCCCGCCAGGGCTTCAAAAACCGCCGCACGAAAGCGCCCCGTGCGCCCTGCGCCCAAATGCCCGCCAAAGCACCCAGCGGCACCAGCAGGCATGAAAGATTCCACAAGACGGCGCCCTGCTCCACCAAAACCGGCACATTCGCCAGCAGCAGAAACTGCCAGGCCGGATCCGCCGGAGACAGCTTCTGCCACAAGATCACCACCGCCGCAGCTCCCGCCAAACGCAGCCCCCGCGACCACGCGCGCCCCGGCCCCACACACGCACTCAGCGCCACCCCCAGCGCCGCCGGCATTCCCACCCAGGGAAAAAGCGCCAACAGCACCGCCGCCCATGCGCCCCACCGCCGCGCCGTAGCCAAGGCAGCAAACACCACCCCCCAGCACATCAACGCCAGCGGCGGGAAGGCAGAATCCACAAAGACCCACACGCTGAATCCGCAATAGGCCACCTGCCACACCCCCGCGGCAAACGGCAGCACCGCCGCCCACCACGGCAGCCGCACCCACCACCGCCCAAGCGCTGTCACCCCAAGCGCCAAGCCCACATACGCCGCCGCGCCCACTACCGGCACCCGCCACAAAGCAGAAAACCACTCCGCCAGCCAATGCAGCAGCCCCCCCGGCAGCGGCTGGGTCAGCCGTGAAACCACCTCTGCCCAATCTGCATAACACGCCGTCCGCGTGCCCAAATGGGAAAAAAGCGGCCACAGCAGCACCACCTCTGCGCACAGCACCGCCAGCGTCATCCACGGCAATACCCGGCAGAGGCTGCGCCCCCAGACCCGCGGAGGGCGGGCAGGCTCCACGGGGGCGGCGGCTTTCGAGTTGCCGCGCACGGCAGGCACAGCGGCAGAGCGGGCGCGCTTCATCAGCCGCGCTCCACACACGCAGCCAGCTCCGTGCGGGCTTCGGCAACGGTTGTAAACAAGCCCGCCTGCCACCCGCAAGCGCGAGCAGCCTCCACATTGCGAAGCGTGTCATCCCAGAAAAAGAGCTCGGCCGGTGGAAGCCCCATGCGCTCAGCCATCAGCGCGTAGATCGCCGGATCGGGCTTGACCAACCGCACGAGGCCGGAGACCACCTCCGCATCGGCCAGCGCACGAAACGCACCGGCACACCGGTCAAACCAAGGCAGAAAATCGGGCGGCATATTGGTGAGGATACCGATTTTGAACCCGGAAGCCTTCAGCTCCCGCGCCCAGGCAAGCGTGGCATCATTGGCATGAGCCCACGAATCATAATCGGCCGCGGCCAGCGTGCGGAGCGTCCCGGGCGCAAGGACTGCACCCTGATCGGCAGCGATACGCCGATAGAGCTCCTCTGCTGAGATGTCTCCCCTGTCCAGCCCGGCGCGATGCGCTGCCCAGCCAGCCAGCACCACAGCTTTGCTCCAGCCTGTGAGCGCCTGCACCGTGGTGAAAAAGGTAGGATCCTGCGGGGCGGAAATCACCCCACCAAAGTCAAAAACAACGCCGCGAATCGTATGCATAGTGGAGACAGTATAACACGAAGCCGCGCCCGGCGGGAAACCGTGCGCGGCTGCAAACCCAAGCGCAGGCTCACTCCTCGCAAACGAGGCGGATGCCCACGTTGGCTACGCGCTGCCACTGCGGATAATGAACGCGGATGGAAACACGCGACTGCCGGGGGAGCAG
Source organism: uncultured Lentisphaeraceae bacterium (assembly GCA_937892925.1). GTDB lineage: Bacteria > Verrucomicrobiota > Kiritimatiellia > RFP12 > DVOR01 > Spyradenecus. The sequence goes on along the minus strand of CALBHX010000088.1, from coordinate 74,993 downwards.
ATCCCACGCGCCGCCGCGCACGACCACTTCTTCTCCGGGCTTGGGCGCGTTGCGCCCGTCGCCCTCGCGGGTGGGATACGGCGCATAAGCCGACTGCGTCCACTCGGCGGCGTTGCCGATCATGTCCTTCAGACCGAACGCATTCGGGCGGTGTTTGCCCACGATGCCCAGCACTTGCTGCCCATCATTGAAACGCATATCGCGGAGATAGTAGTTGAGCGTCTGGCGCTGATTTGGGATACCGTCAAGCGCCTTGTCCGCAAGGTTGGCGAAGGGGCCGAAGTCGTCGTTTTCTCCGCCCCAGTAGAAGGGCGTGGCCGTGCCGCCGCGGGCAGCCCATTCCCATTCGGCCTCGGTCGGGAGACGGAAGGTTTTCCCGGTCTTTTCCGAAAGCCAGCGGCAATAGGCTTGCGCTTCGCTCCAGGAGACCCGGACGGCCGGGAACCAGGGGTTGTTCATGATATTGCAGCCGGGGGAGGTGTGATCTTTGCCGAGCTGATCCACGTAGCCGTTGTAATGATCTGGCTTCCAGGCCAGGAAGTTCCGCAGGGGCACTTCGATATCAGCCATCAGGAAGGGCTTTTTAATCACGGCCACATGCGGCGTCTCATCGGCTTCACCATTTGCATCGCCCATTACGAAAGCGCCCGCGGGGATGCGCAGAAACGTAAGCGCTCCGCCGGGCAGAGCCACCTGCACCGGCTCCGCGTGGGCGCCTTTCAGCGGCCATCCTTCAAGGGCGGGCGTTTCCGGTTTTTGGCGGCGGGGCGCCTTGGGCGGTTCGTAAGCCACCTTCGCGAGATCGGCCTTGGCACGGTCGAAACCATACGCATCGCCTTCAATGGCGGCATCGGGATTGGAAACCTGATAGCGGGCATTCCATTTTTCGCGGCGCGCGCGGGATTCATTCATGCGCTCGAGCTGCATCTGCGCCCCGCGGATTCCGATCCAGTTGCGGTGGAACTCGTTGGCCCAGTTGAGCGCAAAGTCGGTCCATGTGCCCCAGAAAGGCACATTAAGGTCAATCCAGGTGTAGAGCATCCGCCACTCGGCATCCGTGAGCTCCACGCCGTGATGGCCGCGTTTGAGGAGCTGAACGAGGGGCGACGTGTTGGCGGCATATTCCCCAGGGTTGAAGAGATGATTGTCGCTTTCGGGGCCAGGACGGCGGACGTACGGATTGAGATCGTGATAGGAGCGGGTGAAGGCGCCCGCGCCGCCAGGCTTGAGGCCGTCGCGATACGGAAGAATCACAGGGGTGATATTGGCCAGATTCGGGCGGCGGCCGATGAGGGACTGCTTACCGTAAGGGCCGTCCATCGAAAGATCGGTATCGGCCGTCTGGTCATTGTGGCACCCGGCGCACCGGCGGTTCAAGATTGGCTGAATATCGCGCATGAAGCTCCAAGCCTTACCGCCCTGCCCGGCCTGAGGCGTAATCGGATCGGGTGTTTTCAACAGCGGCGGCACATTATAGATGGAGTTGGCCGATTCATGGCAGCCGGTGCAGGCCACGCGCTCACCGGGCATTCCCACGAGCCAGGAGCGCATCAACTGAAGGCTCTGGCCGCTCGCATCCAGCGGCTGAAGCGAGAGGGGAATGTGCGCGGGGGCAGTGAAGTAGACCGAGCCATCTTCGTGAACCGGCACCGTGCCGAGGACATACTTCATATCCCAGCTTGACTCGGTGCCGACGCCTTCATGGGAGCCGGCCTTATTGTAGGCGTAGTGATAAGCAAAGACGCGCACGGCCTTGATGGTGCCGCGCGGCACGCCGCGCAGCCCCGGGCCGTTGTAGATATCGGCCACGTGCACGGTACACTCGGTTTTGCCGGGCACCGCGCTGTCGGGGTAAACCGGCGGCACGGGGCGTGTTTCCAGGCGGATGGGCTCGGTAAGGGCAGAGCCCTCTATCTGGCAGAGCAGCGTCAGGTTATCGAACACGTCAACCAGATAAATGCCCCACAAATCCTCGCCGCTGGCGTGCATGGCCGCCAGAAAGAACTTGCCTGCGCCGTCTTTATCCGGGCTTGTGCCCAGCGGATAGGGCGTCAGAAACTTGGGCCAATCCCCGGCATAAAGATAGTCTTCCACGCGTTCGGGGATAGGCTTGCCCCAGCCGGGAAGCATCTGCACGCAGCCGGCCTTTTCGGCGCGGCCTTTGGAAACATCGAAAAGCGCCAGACGCCCGGCCTTGGAGGCGTGATGCCCCGTGGCCACACAGATGAACTTCCCGTTCGCCCCCGGGATGGGTTTGGGATCGCCGTAATGGTTGGGCCAAAACCCGTTGGAGCCGAAATACGCCAGCTGCCGCGTGCCGTCAGGGCGCATAGTCATGACATTGCGGCTGAAGAAGTGCGACAAGTCGCAGTATTCCCAGCGGACGTACATTACCCGCCCATCATCCATCATCGTGGGCGACCAGTTGGAGTCCTGATCAAACGTCAGCCGCTCCACCTTTCCAGAGGCCGGATCGTAACGGTAGGTATTCGTCATGGCCATACGGCCCGACTCGCACGGGAGCCCCTGCTCCGCCGCCGTGGCCGTGATCATAAAACGCCCATCCGGCAGATAGCATCCGTCCCCCACGTCATAATCCACGCCTTTAGGTGTAAGCGGCCGCGCCTCCCGATCGCCAAGCGTCAGCTCCCACAACTTCCGCCGGTTGCCATCGGCCGGGTCTTTCCGAACAAAGGCCACGCGTTTGGCGTCCCAGTTCAGATCCACGCAGCTCACCGTTGCCCGCGGCGAATCGTAAAGCACCTCCACCTTCGGTTCAGCGGCCGTAAGATTCGAAACTTTTACCAGCTGGCAATTGATTCCCGGATTGCTTTCCACCACGTTGTAACAGGCCAGCGAAGGCTGAGCCGGCGCCCCCTGCCGCCGCGCGTTCACCCCAAAGTCATATTTCATGGCCAGGAATTCCATCCCCTGGAGCAGGGGTTGCGCCAGCACCCGCCGCCGCGCCTCCAGCGTCAGCGCCCGCGCCGGTGCCTCATTGCCCTGCTCTTTCAGTGCTTTTACCGCCTCTGCCTGCCGCTCCGGGAGTGCCTGCACAAAGCCTTTCAGCGCGGCCAGATCCTCCGATGCGCCATACATGTCGCCCCAATCCGCCGCCAGACGCCCCAGCGCTTCGGCGTTCAGCCGCTCCACTTCGCGCAGCAGACACCGCTGCTGCACCGACAGCCCGGCGCTTGCCACCCCGGCCATCACAGCCACCCAAACCGCCAGTATCCTCCGCTGGACTCGTCCCATCATACCGCCCTCCTCTTCACTCGTAACATGCTCTCCAGTATAACAAAACCGCCCGCCGCGGCCAAAACACCGCCGCGCTCCATCCGCACGGCGCTCAGAACCGTCTCATCTCAGGTTCAAGACAGAACGCCTCGCGCAACCGCGTAAACGGACACGCCTGCACGGCGGTAAAAATGCCGCAAAGAAACAATGCGGTGCGGCAGAAAAGGATTTAACAGGCGCAAAGCGGATCAGCGAACGATTCTGCTTCAGCGTTTGGAGCGCCAGACCTGAACATTCAGGGTTTTTCGCCCCCATTGTTTGGCGGCGGCATGGCTAGGGAACCAGAGATCAATATGGTTACCCTTGATGGCGCCGCCCACATCCTCAGCACGGGCGTAGCCATAGCCCGGAATATGAAAGACCGTGCCAAAGGGAAAGACGCTCTTATCCACCGCCGCCACGCCCCACCGCGTCCGGGAGCCGGAAGCCGTAACGCCAACCTCTTTCCGCTGGCCTTTGAGTGGACCGGAGGAATAAACCGGTGCTCCCAGGCGGAGCCAGCTGCGCTCCCACCCGCAGCACGCGCCGCAATCGCAATAGCCTGTGGTGAGGAGACGCACCGTAACCGGCTCCACGCCGCGCGGAGGGCGGATGCCGGAACAGCCGGCCAGCAGGGCACAGAGAAGTAACCCCAACGAAACAAAGCGGCGCGGGCGCTCCGAGGCGCCCGCACGTGAGTCCGTGGAGAACATGCGCCGCTCGGACATCTTACGTCTTACGCTTGGGGGATGGCGGCGGCGGCCTGCCCGAGAAGGCGGCCTGCGGAGCGGCAGGCTTCGAGCGTCTCGGGCGTAGGGGCAAAGCGGCAGGTAATCGGAGCGGCCACAAGCTCGCACCCAAAGGCTTTCAAATAACCCTCGGCCTCTTCGGCGCCTTTACTGGCCCAGCCGTAGGAGCCGAAGGTGAACGCTTTTTTACCAGCGGGCTTCAGGCCGCGGGCATAGGTGAGGGCGGCAGCCATGCGGGGCATGAGGCTCTGATTGAGGGTAGGCGTGCCGCAGGCAAAGGCGGCGCAGTCCATGAGCTCGGTGATCAGCTCGGTATCGCCCACCGCCTTGAGGTCAAAGAGTTTGACGGATACATCGCTTTCATTCGCGCCTTCGGCTACGGCTTCGGCCATGCGGCGGGTAGATTGCCACATGGTAGCATAGAAAATGACGACTTTACGCGTGGGGGTGCTGACGTGCCAACGGAGATAGTCCTGCAGGATGCGGTCAAAATAGGTGCGCCAGATCACGCCGTGAGAGGGCGCCACAATGCGGAGCTTAAGGCCGAGAAGTTTTTTGGCGGCAGCGGCCACGGGCTTGGCGTAAGGAAGGACGATATTGGCGTAATAGGTTTTCGCCTCCTGCATCACTTCATCCAGGTCGGCTTCGTCATCGAACCGGCAGGAGGTGGCATAGTGCTGGCCGAAGATATCCATGGAGAAGAGGATTTCCTCTTCCAGGACGTACGTGACCATACTCTCGGGCCAATGGCACATCACGGTGTCGAAGAAACGGAGCGTCCGGCCGCCGAGATCCAGGCTCTCGCCTTCTTTCACCACCTGGAAACGCCACGCGGCGGTGTCATAATAATGCGAGAGGGCATCGCGGCACTTGGCATTGCAGACCACGATGGCATTGGGGCAAGCCGCGACCATGGCCGGAAGACTGCCGGAATGATCGGGCTCGGCATGGTTGCAGACAATGTAATCGATCCGATCCAGCGGGCAGAGCGCAGCCACATGCTGCTTCAAATTGTTGGCAAAGGGCGCCTTTACGGTGTCGATAAGCGCCGTTTTGGCTTCGCCCTGAACGAGATAGGCATTGTAAGACGAGCCGCGTTTGGTCTGATAACCGTGAAAGTCGCGCACGGGCCAATCCACGTAGCCCACCCAGTGAATGTTCTTGGCAAGTTCAGTGTTCATAAGAAACGCTCCTGATCAAGTGAATAAACGCTGATATGATACCAAAAATGATGGGGCTCAGCGGAAAAGCAGGCGCAGGCCGGGGTTGGAGAGGCGCGTCCAAAGCATCTGCACCGCCGGTTTTGAATAGCTGTTGCCGTCTTTCAGAAACGCTTCGGCCCACACACGGGAAACGCGGCTGTCGAGATTCGCCAGATAACCGGCATAGAAGAGCTGCGCCGAAGGGCCCCGGGCAAAGGAAAGACGGGCGAGGACGCGGTCTTCCTCCAACTTCGACCACGGATTATTGAGCGCCGGGAGCTGCGTATCTGCGGCAGAGACCGCATAGGTTTCGGCGTGGGTGAGGGAATCATCCCACAAGCGCACCACGGCATTCAGCTCGGGGCGGAGCGTATTGACCGGGCACTCCTCATGTAAAAGCGTAAGGGTGTAGTCGGCCGTAAGATAGTTGAGCGCCACGGTGGAGACCGGCTCCGCATTGGGCTGAAGCTCGGCAGGGGGCGCATAGCTGCTTTGCGCGCTATAGAAGCAGAGCTCACCACCGGCCGGGACGGCATATGGGAAGACGCGCACGGATTCCCCCTCGGCATTTTTATAAACCAGGCCGAAGTCCCACGTATAAGACTTCTCAACGCCCTCGACGGTTTTGGCGATCCGAAACGCATAAGCGCCGTTCAAAAAGATGGTTTCAGAAGAGGTATTCGTGAGCACAACAGCCTTACCGGCCGGCAGCTTTTCACCCTCCGCGGCGGCGGCGTTGCCCGTGAGATACACCCGCGTGAGATAAAGCCCCGGAGGAAGCGTTTTCTGAATCGCGGCGGCGGCGTGAAGCACCACCTCGCCGGCAAGACTGCTTTCCTCCTCAGGCCAGGCGATGGAAAGGCAGGAGTAAGCGGCATTGGCCGAAAGCGCCGGCACCGGAACAGCAGCCAGCGTCAAACCCAGCGGTTCGGAGCTGAAAGGCGCCTCCGTGCCGTCGTCCCGGCGGAACAGCGTGGTCACCGTAACGTTCAGCGGCGTGCCGGCCGGCAGACCGGTGAAGTCGCAGGCGCGTTCAGCCCCCGTTGCCTCCAGCGTCCGCTCCGCCACGTGGTCGGACATCGTGAGCAGCAGACGGAAAAAGGGCGGCGGCGCGCCCGTACTCCGCACCTGAAGCGTCTGCTGGCCTGCGGCCATTTTACCCAGCATCCACCGCCCGCTCAGCGTCATGGCCGAAAGCCAGGATCGCCCCTCATCCAGGCTCCAGGCCAGAGCCGAGCCCGTCCACTGCATCGGAACAAGATAGGCGCTTTTAACAGCGGCGCCATGGGTCAGCTCCGGCAGGGCGAGCGGCGTGCGCAGCTGCCACAAATCCCCGCCCACCTGCTCCCACTCCGGCATAAACGTCCGCTCCACCGTGGGCGGATCGGCCAGGCGCACCGTCACCGTATAGGCCGTTACCGCGTGGGCGCCGGGCTGTTCCCACGTCAGGCGCAGCCCGGTGCGTGAGCAATTTACTGCCTTCAGCCCTCGCGCTGCAGTATAAGGCGTTACAATGATTTCCCACGAAAAAGAAGCCGTTATGCCTCGGCTGTCGGTAACGGCCAGCGTCAGCGGATACGCGCCATCGGTCTCCGGCGCAGTAAACGTCACGCAGGCATTGGCGGCATCCACCGTCTGCGTCTCTCCATCGAAGCCCCAGACAAAGCGCGTATACACCCCCGATCCGCCCGAGCAGGCCTCCAGCGACACCGCAAAAGCGTCCCCCACCGCCACGTTTGCGGCAAAAGAAGGCGTTACGGCAATCGCTGGGAAGTCTGCCTCCCACGCCACGTCTGCCACCTCAAAGAGGGTGCTTCCCTTAGCCGTCTCATTCGTTAGCTCCAGCGTGCTCACCGCCTGGACGTCATCCCAGCGGAAGACCGCCGTGCTCGGCGTGCCCTTTCCTTCCAGTTTCACCTCCTGCGTCAGCAGCTCCCCGCCGTTCAGGCGCACGCCAAGCACGTGTGTTTTACAGGCCGAAGCGGTGCTCGCCACGCAGGAAACGCGCAGGGAAACCATGGGCTCGGGCGTTTCCACGCTTCGTTTCATGCTCGACTGCCCGCCTGCGGCCTGCGGCGGCGCCAGCGTAAGCCCTGTCAGGCGCATCTTACACGCCTTTGCGAAACCGTTTGTCCACGCCCCTGTGCCGGCCCAGTTCTTCCCGGAAGCGGTAGCTCCCTCCAGCCCGGAGAACACCTCTACCCTTGCCGCAGAAAACAAAAACGGGGCAGCCAGAAACAGGAGCCCCGCCAATCCAACCCGCAGCCGCATTTCAACGAACCTCCGGCCAGTGTTCCCGCGCCAGTGCAAACGCCCGCGCCCGGTGAGAGAGGCGCGCCTTGACCGCTTCCGGCAATTCCCCAAAGGAAGCGTCAAAACCCTCCGGCGCAAAGAGCGGATCATACCCAAACCCATGCACCCCGCGGGGCTCCAGCAGAATCCGCCCCGCACATTCCCCCCGCAGCGTCCGCACCGGCTCGCCCGGAAGCGCCAGAGCCAATGCGCAGACAAACCGCGCCCCGCGCTTTTCCGGCGGCACGCCCGCCAGATCGCGCAGCAGCCTGGCATTATTGGCCGCCGTGTCGCCGTGCACGCCGGCATAACGCGCCGAATAAATCCCGGGCGCTCCGCCCAGCGCCTCCACTTCCAAGCCCGAATCATCCGCCAACGCGGGGAGCCCTATGGCGGCGCACCAAGCCGCCGCCTTGATGGCGGCATTGGCCTCAAACGTCTGCCCTGTTTCCTCCGGATCGGGCACCTGCGGCCAAGCCGCCGTGCCAACCAGCTCCACCCCTGGCAGAAGGGCGCGGATCTCTTCGAGCTTGTGCGCGTTGCGCGTGGCGACCAACAGCTTCATCGCAGGCTCCGCCGGGCTCACAGGGTGCCTTCGCGCAGACGCGCCGCCGTTTCGCGCAAGCGCCGAAGCGTCCGCTCACGCCCCAGAAGCCAAAGCATTTCAAAGAGCCCCGGCCCCTCCATCCGCCCCGACACCGCCACGCGGATCGGGTGAACCAGCGGGCCCATGCCGCACCCTTTTTCCTCGCCCATCGCGCGGATCCGCGCCTCGCCGGCTTCCACCGTAAAGTCCGGCAGAGCCTCCAGCGCCGCGGCAATTTCCTCCAGCAGCGCCGGGATGCCCTCTCCATGCAGCCGCTTCGTCACGGCCTTTGCGTCAAAGGGATAGACTTCCTCAAAGAACCAGGCGCAGTTCCCCGGAATATCAGCATAGGTTTTTGTCCGCGGCTGAATCTGATCAAGCAGTTCCTGACGGTGCCCATTCAGGGGTTCGACTGGAAGGCCTGCTGTCTGAAGCCGGGCATCGAACGCCTGTTCAAATGCAGCCCGCGGCTGATGGGCTATATATTCACCGTTCATCCACGTGAGCTTCTTCAGGTCAAAGCGCGCCGGGGAAGCCTTGCACTTGGCAAAGTCGAAAGCCGCCACCATTTCCTCACGCGTCATGATTTCGCGGTCATCGCCGGGCGCCCAGCCCAGAAGCGCCAGATAATTGAAGAGGGTTTCAGGCAGATAGCCCTGCTCGCGGAATTCGCCCACAAACGCCGAGCCGTCGCGCTTGGAGTAGGGCTTGCCGGCAGCATTTACAATCATCGGCAAGTGTGCATACTGCGGCACGGGCGCACCGATCGCCTTAAAGAGCATGATATGCTTGAAGGTATTCTCCACGTGATCATCGCCGCGGATAATGTGCGTCACACCCTGCGTAATATCATCAAGCACATTGGCCAGGTGAAAGACCGGCGAACCGTCAGAGCGGACGATTACAAAGTCCTGCGTGTCTTTGGCCTGTTTCTTCATGTGCCCCTTCACCAGGTCGTCATATTCAATAACGCCCTCTTTCGGCATCCGGAAGATCACGCATTCACCCTGCCCGCCCTTGTTTTCCTTGTAGGCATAGCCCTTGGCCAGAAGCTCCTCAGCCACCGCCAGATGATGTGCGCGCTGGCTTGTCTGATACATCACTTCACCATCGTAATCCAACCCCAGCCACTGCATGCAGTCCAGCAGCGTCCGAATGGCCTCCGGTGTGGAGCGCTCCAGATCCGTATCTTCCACACGGAGCAAAAACTCACCCCCCGTGTGTCGGGCATAAAGCCAGTTGAAAATCGCCGCGCGAATGTTCCCGATATGCACCTTACCCGTTGGCGACGGCGCAAAACGAACCCGGACTTTCTCTGCCATAAAGCAAACTCCTCAAAGAAAAACGTTCGAGTATTGTAACACACACCCCCCACAATCCGCCAACCCCCGCTCCTGAGCCTCAGGCAAAAAGCCGTGCAGGCCGGGCCGAAGCATTCACGGGCGAGCGCCGCCCAGCCCCAACCGCAACCGGCTCCACCGCCCAGCCGGGCGGAAACGGCCTCCGCCCCGGGTTAAAGACGAAGCCGGGGCGGGTTGACCCTGCGCCCGGGGCGGACGTTGAGAAAACCGGCACGCCGCCGAGCAGGCACCGCCCAAACGCATAACGAGCAGCCGGAGCGAAGCGGACAATCAAAGGCGGACGCGGGCGCGGAGAAGCGCGTCATACTGCTCCGTCACCGCAGCGCGGGCATAGTATCGGGAAACGTTGGCATAGCCCTGCGCTGCCATGCGGGAGAGCCGGGCAGGATCGGTACGCAGGCTTTCAACCGTATGGGCGAGCGTTTGCGCGGAAAAGTCACTCACCACCACACCGCCCTCCATCCGGCGGACGAATTGGGCGAGATCGGCCGTTTCGGCTGTGGCAATGAGCAGAGGCTTGCGGTGGCCAAGAATCCGATAGATTTTGGAAGGAATGCCATCGGAGCAGGCTTCCGGCATCTGCGCCACATAGAAGAGATCGCTCTCCGCATAAATGGCTGGCATATCGGAAAGCGGCCGATAGGGCTCGAAGAAAACGCTTTTTTCCAGCACGCCCAGGCGTTGGGCAAGCGCAAGCAAGCGCGCCTTGTCGCCGCCATCGCCAATCAGGCGGATACGGACGCCCTTCAGAAACGGAGCGGCTTCAATGAGGAGGCCGAGATTCTGAGGCGTGCCCATATTGCCGGCATAGGTGATCACAAAGTCTGCATGAGGCACGTCAGGGGGAAGCGCCTCAGGAGGAGGCAGCTCCACAAAGTTGGGAATGAACACCACTTTGGCTGGGTCAGTCCGGGTGCGGATTTTGGCGCACATGGCCTCGGTGATGGACGTGACGGCGAGGGCTTTAGAATAGACCGCGCGCTCAACTGCCGAAAGGCAGGCTATCAGACGGGGGTTTTTCACGTAGCCCAGATTTACGGCGATATCCGGATAAAGCTCCTGGACGTTGTAAATATAATCCGCCCGCAGGCACGCAGCAGCGAAACGGGCAGCCAGACCAATCGTGATGGGCGGGGAGCAGGCAAGAATGACACGCGGGCGGAAGCGCAGGCACAGCGCCAGCACCACACTGAAGAAATGAAACCACAGCCAGCTGAGCACCCGAAGCGGCGGCCAGACGCTTTTATTGGGCACCCAGATGTGATACACCGGAATGCCGGAAAGCTCGGAGCGCTGAATCAAACGGCCTATCCACGGGCGAAGAGGCTGCGCCGCAGCAAGGCTGGCATCGGGGTGAAAGTGAGGCGTGGTGGTGATGACCGTGAGCGTATGCCCCCGCTGCTGCAAATCCTCAGCCAGCCCGGCCATAATCTGCGCTGTTGACACATTGTCCGGATTGAAAACAAGACTGAAAAGCAAAATATTCATAAGCTTATTTCTCAATAGGCAAACCACTCCAGGCTCTGTGCAGACCATCTGAAAAAAGGCCGCATCCCCGGCAGCTGCGAGGCGCATTGTAGCACAAACCCGCGTCGCCCCTGCGCGGATATAACCCGCCCCTGGGCGGCTTCTTAGCCGCCGTAAACACACCGGCGGCAAATGCGGTATAATGTGGGGCAACGGCAATCGGTTCAGGCGCGCTTACTGTGCGCGAAAGAAGGGAAGCTCTATGATTCATGTTGGCATCATTGGGTGCGGCTTCGTTGGCGGAGCCCTCAAAGTTTGGCTGGAAGAAAATAACCCCGAGTGCAAAATCTCCGTCAGCGATCCGCCCAAAGGGTATCACGATGACCTCAGCACCATTGACGTTGCATTTCTGCAGATTCACGTGCCCACAGAAGACGACGGCACGCAGGATCTCACCCTCATGAAAGAGCTCATTATGGGGCTCCCCAACGTGCCGGTATTTGTGCGCACCACCATTCTTCCCGGCACCTCCGACCGGCTCACCAAAGAAACCGGCCATCAAGTCTGCTACATGCCCGAATTCCTCTCTGAACGCACGCATATCGAGGACTTCAAGAGACAGACCATGGTCTTCACCGGCGCCGTTGAGCTTCTGACTAAAATCTTCAAAGGCAAAAAGTTCGCCGTCATGACGCCCCTGGAAGCAGAGATCACCAAATATGCCCACAACGTCTTCGGCGCCTATAAAGTCACCTACTTCAACGCGGTGCGCGAATACTGTGAAAAGATGGGCGCCGATTGGACCAACGTCCACAACGGCGTGCTCCTCTCCGGTTATATCAACGACACCCACACCTACGTCCCCGGCCCCGACGGCAAGCGCGGCTACGGCGGCAAATGCTTCCCCAAAGACGTCAACGCCTTCGCCAAGCTCACCCAGGGGCTCAGCCTTGGCGAGCTGCTCGCCCCCCTTCACCGCCTCAACGTCCACTTCCGCGGATACGAAGAGCACATCTAAGCCTGCCCCTCCGTTCCTCAAGTATGAGCGCAGTCAGTACCAATCCGCCCCTACGCGTTGGACAGGTTGTTGCCGGTGTTGGCGGAGAGTCTGCCGGGCCTAGCTATTCCGTCCCCAGATTGTGCAGCGGATTGCAGCAAACAGGCGTAAATGTAACACTCTACTCACTCGGCAAAGAGGCTGAACCGTTTCCCTTCCCTCACCGCGTTTATCCTTCGCATCGAATTCCAAGTTACACCCTCGGCCGCTCTCCGGAGTTATTTGCAGCACTCTGCAACGCTGCTCCCGCTCTGGATATCCTGCACAGCAACGCCCTATGGATGTTCCCAAATATCTACCCCGCCTGGGCCATCCGCGGCACCCCCTGCAAGCTCGTCAATTCTCCCCGAGGCTCCTTCGCGCCCCATGCGCTCCGGAGATCCCGCTGGAAAAAAGTCCCTTTCTGGCTCCTCTTTCAGCGAGCCGCTCTGGCACAAACCGATCTCTGGCACGCCACCTGCCAGAAAGAATATGATGAAATCCGCGCCATGGGCTATCGGCAGCCCGTCGCCATCATCCCCATCGGCATGGATCTGCCCTCGTTCAGCCCCGACATCCGAAAAGGCGCCTCCCCGCTGCGGCAGCTCGTCTTCTTCGGGCGCATCCACCCCATCAAAGCCGTCGATCGGTTGGTGGCGGCGTGGGGACTCATCGCCTCCGCGCTTCCGGATTGGGAACTCGTCATCGCCGGCCCCGATTGCGGCGGAAAAGCCGCTCTGGACGCGCTCATCGCCGCACAGCGCATCCCGCGCGTGCGCTTCACAGGCGAATTGCACAAACAGGCAAAATATGACTTTCTGCGCACAGCCGAGCTGTGCGTCCTGCCCAGCTTTACCGAAAACTTCGGCGTAACCGTTGCAGAAGCCCTCGCCTGCGAAACCCCCGTCATCGCCAGTACCGGCACCCCATGGAGCAGCCTCGCCGCCCACCAGGCCGGATGGTGGGTAGACAACGCCGTCGCTTCACTTAAACAAACACTGGAAGCCGCCCTTGCCCTCCCCCAGGCAGACTTATTGGCCATGGGCAAGCGCGGGCGTGAATGGATCGCGCAAGACTTCAGCTGGCCGCAAATCGGCGCACAAATGAGCGCCGCCTACCAATGGCTGCTCGGGCGCGGCAGCAAGCCCGATTGCGTCATCACCGACTAAAAACGTCCCTGCCCCCAGGCATCCATCTGCCTTTCCATTCATCCGAAAGTTCCTTCACCGTACAGCTCGCCCCCATCCATCCCTGTGCGCTAAGCGGCTCATCTATTCCAAACATCCCCCACCAACAAATAAACGCGGGGGCTTTCGTGCCCCCGCGCCTGACTGCCGGCTCTTCCGGCTTATTCCCACTCGATGGTGCCCGGCGGTTTGGACGTAACGTCCAGAACCACCCGGTTGACCCCGCGCACTTCGTTGACGATGCGCGAGGAAATGCGGCGGATCAACGGATCGGGCAGCGATACCCAATCTGCCGTCATGCCATCCGAAGACTGCACAATGCGCAGCGCAATCACATAGTCATACGTCCGCTGGTCACCCATCACGCCCACGGAGCGAACGGGCAGAAAAACGGCGAATGCCTGCCACGTTTTGTAGTAGTACCCAGCGGCTTTAACTTCGGAAACAAGGATATCATCCGCCTCGCGCAGGATATCCAGCTTCGCTTTGTCCACCGCGCCCAAACAACGCACCCCCAAACCGGGCCCCGGGAACGGCTGGCGCATCACCACATCCTCCGGCAAGCCAAGCAGCCGCCCCACTTCACGTACCTCATCCTTAAAGAGACGCGAAAGCGGCTCCAGCAGCTTGAACTTCAAGTCGGGCGGCAACCCGCCCACGTTGTGATGGCTCTTGATCATGGCCGAAGGGTTGCCGTTGATCGGCACCGACTCAATCACGTCGGGATACGTGGTGCCCTGCGCCAAAAAGTCCACATTCGGAATCGACCGCGCCGCATCCGCGAAAACGTCCACAAACGTGTGGCCGATAATCTTGCGCTTGGCCTCCGGCTCATCCACGCCGGCAAGCTTGCTCAGAAACCGCTCCGATGCATCCACGAAGCACAGATTCATCGCAAAGTTATCCGCAAACAGCTGCTGCACGCGGGCGGCTTCATTTTTACGCAGAAGGCCGTTATCCACAAAAATACACGTCAGCTGTTTGCCAATGGCGCGGTGAATCAACGCCGCCGCAACGGAGCTGTCCACTCCGCCGGAAAGACCGAGGATCACGTGCTTATCGCCCACCGTCTCGCGAATCGCCTGCGTTTGGGTTTCAATAAAGGAGGCCATCGACCACGAGCCCGAGCACCGGCAGATCTCCAAGCAGAAGTTGCGCAGCAACTGCGTGCCATAATCGGAATGAACCACTTCGGGGTGGAACTGAATGCCGTACAGATCGCGCCCTTCAATGGCAACAGCGGCATATTCCGTGTTATCCGTAACCGCGATGGTGCGCGTCCCTTCCGGAACGGCCAGCACCTTGTCGCCATGGCTCATCCACATCACCGATGCCTGCGGCAACCCCCGCAGCAAAGGCGAATCGGCCTCCGTCACGCGCAGCTCCGCACGGCCGTATTCCCGCCGCGTGCCCGGCCCCACCTTACCGCCCAAAGTCTGCACCATCAGCTGCATCCCATAGCAAATGCCCAGCACCGGAATGCCCAGCTCAAAGAGCTCCCGCTGCACGGCCGGCGCACCCGCCTCATACACGCTGCACGGCCCGCCCGAAAGAATGATGCCGCGCGGCTTCAGCGCCCGCAGCTTCTCCACCGGCGTGGAGAAGGGCAGCACCTGACTATACACATGGCACTCGCGAATCCGCCGCGCAATCAGCTGACTGTATTGCGACCCGAAGTCCAGCACCAGAATCTGTTCCTGTTCTTCCATAAAAGGTTCCTTCTCCCCTCAGTATACCATAGCCGCCGCCAACCTGCTCTCCTCTTCCGGAAAAGGCATCCTCACCCGGCGCCGCTTCGCTTCGCCCCGACATTCCGTCAAACCTGGAGCGGGAGGCGTTTCCAGCCGGCTCGTGTTTGAACCCATCGCCGCGCCCGGGAGCCTCTTCCCGTCTCCAATGCACCACCTCAGAAAACACACCGGCGCGTATCGCGCAGCGAACAGAAAGACGGCGCAATCTCCGGGCGCCCTACAATCACATGATCCAAAACCGAAATCCCCAGTGTACGCCCCGCCGCCACCAGCGCCTCCGTGGTCTCCACATCCGCCGCACTGGGAGAAACATCGCCGGAAGGGTGGTTGTGGACGAGTATGAGCGCCTGGGCATCCATCATCACCGCCCGGCGAAACAGTGCCTGCGCACTAATCAACGCCTGCGCTTCAACCCCCAGCGTGATCAGCTCCGGCGGCCGCATCAACACACGGCGGCGGTTCAGATAGAGCGCCCAAAAACCCTCCCGCGCATAACGCGAGCTCTCCGCAAACATCAGCTCCGCCACCTGCACAGCCCGCAGAAGCGGCTTACGAAGCGCACGCGGCGGCGGATTAAAGATGCGCGCGCCGAGCTCAAAGGCCGCCAGCAGCGTGGCCAGCTTATCCTCCCCAATCCCCCGCAATGCCGGGCGTGTACGCACAAACGCCCGCAGACTCTCCACATCATGCGTCCGCAAACAGGGCATCGCCTCCGCCCCGCCGAAAGCCTCCACCAACCGCCGCGCCAATTCTCCCACATGGCAGCCTTTCACCCCCGTTCGGAGCAAAATGGCAAACAACTCCGGCGTAGTTAAAGCTGCTGCCCCCAGACGCAACAGCTTTTCCCGCGGGCGATCCTCAGCTGGCAGCTCCCGCATAGACGGTGTTTCGGTCATTAGCAAATCTCCTGAAAACGACAAGCCGCGCCCGGCGCCTAGCGCCTGCGCGGCTTGTTTGAACGGGCGGCTTCGCTGAACCTTCAGCTCTGCCGCCCACGAGGCGCATTCTGCGCCTAAAGCTTACCACTGCGATTCACGAGGAGCGCCATAATCGCGGCGCGAGCCACGGCCGCCTTCACGGTTCCCGAATCCGCCGCGCGGCCCACGGCCGCCGCCAAAGCCTCCGCGCCCACCGCCAAAGCCACCCCGTCCACCACGGCGTTCTTCACGCGGTTTCGGCTGGGATTCATTCACACGGATGGGGCGTCCATCGAGCTCGGCGCCATTGAGCGCAGCGATCGCGGCATTAGCCTCCTCAGCATTGGGCATTTCAACAAAGCCGAAGCCTTTGGAGCGATTAGTCATGCGGTCAAGCACCACACGAGCGGAGGAAACCTCGCCATAGGCAGCGAAGGCGGCGCGGAGAGCTTCGTCGTCCGTCGCATAGGCAAGATTGCCAACATAGATATCCATAGGGATACATTCCTAACAGGTTGCCGCGAACTGATCCGGTTTGGTCAGCACTCCAACCCCCACGGCACGGGAATCGTCGGCCAACAGGCTCCTTAACCCAAAGGGGGCAGTCCCCTCCCAAACATGGTGAATACGATAACCTTTTGCAGATTAAAAGGCAAGCAAAAAAACACCGATCCGGGCGGCTTTTTGCATTTTTCCCCCAAACCAAGCCCTTATTTATGTGTAAAGGGAGCCAACACCGGCCGAAGTAGCGTGGCCGGCGCACTTCCGGAAAAGGAAAAAGCCACCCGTACGCCGGCCGCATCTGCCGGCACATCCACGGAATAGGCGCGCACGCCCGGCTTCTTATAGACATGCGCTTTTTCATCCCGGGCTCGTCCCTCTGCGCAAAGAAAACGCACCTGCGCCGTATAACGAAGCGTTTTCAGCGGAGACGTCACCTGGAAAGAAAGCCGCAGCTGCCGTATTCCCGGCGGCACTCGGCACAGCGGTGAGAGGAGTTCTGCCGGTGCCGCGCCCTGCGGTGAAAGCCGAACACCCGCACCGCGCTCCAACACCTCCGCGCAAACGCCCGCGCCTTCCGGAAAAACCCACTGCGTCAGCGGCGGAAAGAGATTTTGTTCTGGCCCTGCAGGCGCCGTCTGCTCTGCCAGATCGGCCTCACGCACCGTATACCCCAGCCAGATCAACACCGCCGCCAAAGCTAAAATCAGCGCCGCCAACGCCCCCATCGCCCACCAGAAGGCATGCGGCAGCCGATGCGCCTGCCGAGGCCGAAAGGGCGCCCCCTCCCCCACCGGCACTTCGGCCGCGCGGGTAGGCTTCAAAAAGGCCTGCTCCCTTTGTGAGCGCCGCGCCGATGGGCTGAGGAACCAGTAGTTCATCGGGTTGTAGCCGTTCCGCACAAGCGCCAGGCGGTAGGGCGCCAGATCGTAAGGGACGGCGCGGAAAAGAACATGCCGCGTAACGGTGTCGAAGAGTAGATAATCTGCCGTTAGCGTGTTGCCGCGCGGGAACCCCACCGCGCCGGGGTTGAGAATGTAGCGCCACCCGGCGCGAAGTACAAAGTCTTCCGGCGGCAGTTTGCGAATGGTTCCAGTGGCTTCTTCCCGGGCAAAAACGCAGGGAATGTGCGTATGGCCCACCACAAGCACCTGGAACCCGGGCATGGCTGCGAAGTTAAGCGCAGCGTCCGCCTTGGTTTCAAGGTAGTGGAATCGAGCCGGGTCGGCAAAGCCGCCATGTGCACAAGCCAGGCCATCGCTTTCGATCACGTAGGGGAGCGCACGGAGCCAGCCCTTGGCTTCATCGCTCAAGGCGAGCGCAGCGCGTTCAGCGGTTTCTCGGGCAAACGCATTGAAGAGTGCAGGGTCAAGAAGCCCGCAGACAGCGGCATCATGATTGCCCAGCACGGCAGCGGAAGCCACTTCCCGGAAGCGGGCAAGCGCCTCAACCGGCTGGGGGCCGTACCCGACCACATCGCCAAGCCCCAGCACATGCGAAGCCCCCCGTTCCCGGGCATCGGCAATTACCGCTTCAAGCGCGGGAAGATTTGCATGAATATCGGCAAAACAGGCGATGCGCATCGGTGCGCGGCTTTCAATCAGGGAGCCCGCAAAGCAGAGACCGCTTCTAGCAGCTTCGCCCGGCGAGCAGCAGAGTCATCCGGTGCGCCGCCGGGAAGAACCGTGCTCCAAAGTTTAACGGTGGTGTTCTGCGTGTCGCCGCCCGTAGCCAGCCAGAACCCATCGGCAGCGGGGCCGGCATCAATCGTGGTAAGCACATTGCTATCGGCCGTGAACTGCGCTTCTGCCGAGGGCGTCCACTGCGCCCCGTCATACGCCCACAGCCGGGAGAACCGCGCCGCGCGGATATGGCGCTTGCTCTCCACATTGCGCCAGAAGTCTTCCAAGAAGGAATAGGGGCCGCTCAGCGTGGCCTTGCCGCCGCCCACCAGCGTGGAGAAACTGGCCATCCGGAACCAGGCATCTTTGGCGTCATCCCACACCCAGCAGGTATACGCCGTGCGGTAAGCGCCATCGGGCGCACAGGAAACGGCCATCCGCACAGGTTTACCAGGCTGCCAAGCCCAGTCCATCATGGACTGCCCGCCCGTACCTTCGCCGCCGAACCGTTTAATTCGAACACCTTCTCCGGCGTAAAGGTTCTTTGTGCGCCGCGTTTCATCCACTGCGTCCGGGTGCGCCTTGAAGTCAAAGGGATCACTCGGCTCCCATACCGAAAAGATCGCCACATGCCGGCCATTGACATGCTCCTGCACGCCGGCATACCCGCCGGAAAAGCCCAGCAGGCATAGATAGGAGCCCGGCCAAAAGCGATCTACCGTAGCCTCCATATAGAAAATCTGTGCAGGCTTTCCCCACTTGCGGTAGCTCAGATGTACGCTCCGCGCCTGCCGCGCAGCCTGCTGTTCCCCGCTCTGCGCCCAACCCAACGCCAGCGGAAAAACCAGAAGAAGAAGTGCCAAAAACCGTTTCATATGCAGAACCTCCAACCTGTTATGCGCCGCCCTTCAGCAAACGCGCGGGGGATATTATACGCCATCGGCCGTATCCGGAAAACGTCGAATACTGTTTCCGGCTCCCGTGCCTTACGTAAGACGCAGGGTGCCTTACGCCTTGTCCTGACCGGCTCTGCCCGCAATCCAGCGGCGGACGCCGGAGAGCTGTCCACGCCAACGCACCGGATCGCTCCGCAGCTCCAAAAACTGTTTATAAAGGTGCAAAAACGCGTCCACATAGAACGCCGCACGGTCCAGCCGTTCATCCACGCCCAGCTTCCGGCGCTCCTCCTGCGGAGCAGGCACGGCGCCGGGCGCATTCAGCGAAGGCATTCCCTCTACCGCATCGGGAGCGGCGGCAGCGCTTTTGCCCTTCTGCCCGGCGGGCTCCACCTTCATGGAGCGGAAAGCGAAGTCGTTGCCATCGACCGTTGCGGCCACCACCCAGTCGCCTTTTGTGAGCGTGAGCTTGGCTCGGCGGAGCTTCTTGCCGTTCCAAAGGGCGATGCCGAACTCCGGCGTATCCAACGGCGTGCCGTTGCGCAGCACCGTTTCGTGGCAGCCGGGAGCCTTCTCTCCGGAAAAGAGCAGCGGCCCCTCAAACATCAACCCACAGCGCTCGCCATCAAAGTCAAACGTGGCCTCCTCGCGCTCCCAGCGATAGAACAGCCAGGTAAGAAACTCCGTGCCCAGCGTGATTTCCGGGACGGCCTCCACCTGTTCGTTCGGCGTCAAGTTCACCGCCTCCACACTGTTGAAGTCCACCCCGCACAAACGATACGCCGCGCTCTCCGGGCAGCACAGCACCGGCATGGCTCCCGCAGTCTCCCGAAAGAATGGGCACAGCACCTGCATCGCGCCGTCATTCATGGCCGAAGCCAACAGCCGCTGCCCGCGCAAATCAATGGCGCACTCCACGCTTCCAAAACTCGGCTGCGCCTCTTTGAGCAGCGCCTCCTGCACCCGTTCGCGCACATCCGCCTTCGCCGCCCGCGGCAAAACCTCCACATTGCGCGCCCGCCGCTCCAGCTCCAGCTCAGAAAGCAGCGTTGCACGAAACAGGCTCGGCGGCACTTTTTTCTGCGCCGTTACGTGCGAGAACCAAAGCCAATCACCCCGCCAGCAATGCGCCTCTGTCAGCTCCCCATCCAGCGCATGCAAGGGGCCGGCCCACCCATGCAGCGGCTCGCCGCCTGTCAGCGTCTTAATCGGCGGCAGCGCCCGCTTGGCAAAAAGTTCTATTGCCGAAGGCTCAAACGCCTTGGAAAGATAAAACGCATGAAACGAAAACGACCCCGACTCAAATCCCATCTCAAGCCTCCGCCGGCGCCGCAGCCACTTTCTCCCGCAGGCGCACCAAAATGATTGTCAGTTCATACAATAGGCACATCGGCACCGCCATCACAATCTGCGAAAGCGGATCCGGCGGCGTAAGGAACATCGCCACCACAAAGATGCCGATAATCGCCACCCCGCGCCGTTTCCGGAGCGACGCTGCCGATACAATCCCCAGCCAGCCCAGTGCCAACAGCACCAGCGGGAACTGAAACGCCAGCCCAAACGCCAGCAAAATCTTCAACACAAACGAAATGTAAGGCTCTGCCTGCAGCACCTCCACCGGCACCTGCATCCATGCGTTAATCGCCATCAGTGCCTGCAGCGCCAGGCGCAGCGTAAAGCTGAAACATAAAAAAACGCCCCCCAGAAACAGCACCACCCCCGCTCCCAGCGTAAACAAAATCAGATTCCGCTCATGCCGCCGCAGCCCCGGAAAAACAAAACGGAAAACAAAATACAACAGTGCCGGCAGCGCCAGAATCGTCCCTCCCCACAACATCGTGGTCATAAAAAGCGAAAAGCCCACCCCTACTTCAAGCCCCTGAACCGAAACCCCCTGCTCTGCCAGCCCGGAAGACTTCAGCGGCCACTCCAGCAGCGCGATCAGCTTCGGAGCAAAAGGCGCCACCACCAGCATGGCCGCCACCCATGCCGCCGCACAGTGCACAATACAATTTCGCAGATCAATAAAATGCTCAATAAACGGCCGCGGCGGATCCAGTTCGTCCGCGTGCGCCCGATCCTCTGCCGTTTCCGTAAACAGCCGGCGAAAAGCACCGTTAAACCGCGACTGCACATCCCGTTTAGGCGCCACCGCCTGGCCAGCTTTCCGGCCGCGCTGCTCTATGCGCTCACGCCTGGCCATGCGCTGCTCCCTTTCCCGCGCCGGAACCTGAACGCGTGGGCGAAAGCCCGAGCGAACGCACCGGCTCGGCCTCCGCTCCTGTTGGGTGCACTTCCGGGCGAGTTCCGTCTTCCGGCTTCGCCGAGGAAGGAGGAGAAGGAGGCTCCGTTACAGCCACATCCGAAGGCAGCCCCCCGCTCACTGGCTCCTGCCCCCACAAATCATCTGGCGAAGCCGGCGGCGGAGCCCCTTCCGGGAGTGCATCAAACGCTTTCCCCAGCTCCTCATCCGTGGGCACCAGGTGATCCAGCTCATCCGTGGCCGAGTTCAACGCCTGATCCACCGTCTGATCCATCATCATAATTTGGCGCTTGAACTCATCGCTCGCCCGCCGAAACACACCCATCCAATGCCCCATTTTCCGCGCCGCGGCAGGCAGATTCTTCGGCCCCAGCACAATCACTGCGACCAGCAGAATCACCAACGTTTCAAGAAATGACATGCTCCGCGTATCCCGCCCTCAGCCTCTGCGCCGCTTATCCACGCAAAGGTGCTCCACCTCTGCAGGAGCCCGGTCTGCCCGGGCTCCTCTTCTGCATCCGCTCAGCCCGCGCACTTATTTGTAAGGCACAAACTCCGCGCGGCGATTCTGCCGGTAGGCTTCTTCATCATGCCCCGGATTCGCCGGCTTCTCTTCACCGAACGCCCGCGTTTGGAGCCGCCCCGCATCAATGCCGTAAGCCAGCAGGTAATCCCGCACGCCGATGGCACGCTGCTCCGAGAGCGAGAGGTTATATTCATTTGACCCGCGCTCATCGCAATGCCCCTCAATAATCATCACATGCGTGGGGTTATTCATCAGATATTCCGCCGCCGCATCCGCCTTCGCCTGCTCCTCTGTCGGGAGCGTGTAGGAATCGAACGTGAAGTAAAGCGGCTCAAGTGCCACCCCTTCCACGCGCTGGCGGGTTTCTTCAAAGCGATCGCTGCCAAACGCGCCCGCATTCGGGTCATTCGGGTCATAGCTCGCGTCATTCGGGTCAATCCCCACCCCATCGTCAATCATGCCCGAGCCGCTGCCGTCAGCAGCCGCCCCCTGGGCGCCGCTGCCCGCCTTTGTGGCGCAGCCGGTGAACAACACGGCCGAAGCGGCCGTCAAAGCAAACACGAGAGATAAACGCATAAGGATCTTCCTTCTGTGGCGCGGATCATTTGCTCCAGGCAGGGTTGAGCCACTGCGGACCACTGCCTGAAAAAGGTTGATAAGGTGCTTCACCCTTCTCTGCGGCATCGAGCACCCAAAGCGTGCGCGTGCGGCCCTGCGTCCGCGAAGCCACCACATGGCGGCCATCCGGAGCCCAGGAGGGCGATTCATAAATTTCATTCACAGGCGTGAGGTAACGCAGCGAAGATTCCCCTTTGTCCGGGTCAATAACCGCCAGCCGATACGGGCTTCCCCGCTTGGTGGCAAAAACAATTCCATGCTTGCCCCAATCCGGCTGAACCGATTCCCCGCGCCCCAGCGTCAGCCGCCGCGACTGCCCGCTCGCCACGTCCACCACATACAGCTGCGGCGAACCCGCTGCATCCGAAACATAGCAGATCCGCCGGCCGTCCGGCGACCAGCAGGGGCTGGCCTCCGCCGCCAGCTTCGTCCGCGTTAGGCGCGTCAGATGTTTCGTCCGCGCATCCATCACATACAGCTCCGGATTCCCCTGATGCGAAAGGATAATCGCCAGCTTATTCGGATCCGCCGGCGAAGGCACCGCCCCCGTGCTCAACCCCCGAAACGAGGCCAGCTGCTGCACCGAGCGCGTGGCTACATCGGCCACAAAAACCGCCGGAAAACCCTTCCGATAGCTCGTAAAATACACCTTCCGCCCATCCGGCGAGAAGCGCGGCCCCACAATCGGCACCCCGTCCGACGTCAGCCGGATCAGATTATATCCGTCATAATCGCACACATACAAATCCTCGATCGCCTGCCCCGAGCGCGATGTCCCCGTTTTCACCACCACCGCAAACCGGCTCTGCGCAATCCCCTTTTCACCTGTTGTTGCCTCCACAATCGCATCCGCCAGCTCATGCGCATGACGCCGCGCCTGCTGCACATCTCCCGCACTGCGCTCCCAGGCAAACCGCTTCCCCGGCCACGCCACCGCCAGCCGCTCCTGAACCCCTGCCGCGCCCAAAACCGCGCCCGACACCTTCACCTGCCCATTCGCCGCCAGCCGATACCAACCGCACCGAATCAAATCATTCTGCAGCGTCTTGCGAAACGCCTCCGCACCTGCACCCGAAGCTGACACACCCGCCAGCGAGAGCGACTGCTTCGCCACCCCCTCCACATTCACATCAATCACCGGCGCCGCACCCAAAACCGCCGCCGTCAAGCTCAAACAAAAAAAGAACCGCTTCATACCTCTTCAGTATATCAAATCTCCCCCGCCCATCCAAACCCTTTTCATCCCTCCGCCTCCCAGAGAACCCACTCCAAAACCAAATGCGCCTCATGCGGCAATCAACCATTCCGCTGGTAAACCAAAACGCGTAAAAACATCTAATAAACAGCGAAGATCCTCAAAGAAAAAACGCCTGCTGCAAGCATACCACTCCACCTTTTGTGTGCCCCGCAGTCCCATCCTTAATACAGGCCGCAGCCGCGCTCTCTGTGAACCGACCACTGTCTTCAGAAATGACCCCCACCTAAACCCACACCTCAAAAAATCCATCCAAGCAGAAAAGCCCCTTCCGCTTGTCCACCCCAAACCAAGCACACCGGCAATCCGGCCTTGGCACATGTCGGGGAAACATTGCTTTAGGGCGTGTCGGAACGCTTCAAAGCCGATGCAGTTATGGCCGCGTTGCACACAACCATTTCCCTCTTTCTCCTTGGCAGATCAAGCCATACATCCCCGCCATTCCAGGCTCCTAGACAGCATCGCCCGAACACCCGACTCCACCCCGCACACATTCCCGTACACACGCCATCCTGAAGCACACATACAAATCGGCACAAATCCGAAAACAATCAGCAGAAAACGAATCGTTTCCCCATGCCCGAACGGCCTATACTAAACCATCGAGCCAGGAAAGCTCAACTCTGCGTAGAGCAAGGATTCATGAATAACAGAACCACAGGCTTCCCCAACCGCAGCCCCATTCACTCGGCCGCCTCACACAATTACCCGGAGCTCCAAATGCACACGCTCACCTGCCGCTACAGCCTCACCGCTAATCCGTTTATACACGCACACCCTCCAAACGCTGTGCACCCACATCCTGCCAAATCCTCTCCCCAGCAGCGATTTTACCCAAACCTCCCCGCAACAAGGGAACATCCCGGTACACCGAACCTGCCGCACCCGCCCAAGCCGCAGCCACTCGCCGCCTTTCCCACAGATACCAAATCAATCACAAAGGCGGAAGCTGTGTCGATAAGAACACCCCTGCTCCATGTTCAAATAAAAAAGAGAAATCCTGATTCTTTTGCCGAAACCAACGAGAAAGAGACAAAAACAAAAAGCGAAGACCCGCCAGCGCGGGTCTTCGCTTTTTGCTTTAAGAATAACCCTCAGGCTTATTCTGTTACAGCGGAAGCCGTTTTGGCCGAAAGGATCACCTTGAAGAAGGCGGCCTTCTTCGGTTCACCATCCGCGCCCGTGATCGCCGTCTGGGTAAGCGTCAAGCTCGGCGCAGCGAGATTGGCCACCTTGACTTCACCCAGTTTCGTCCAGGAGGCATCCGTGAGCGCAGCCTTGCCGTAGACGGCATAGACGGCGGCAGTAGAGCTGCTCTTGGCAAAGACTTCGGTGAGATCATAAACCGCACCATCGGCCACCCCCGTGGCGGAAGTAACATCCCACGCGAGGGTCACGGCGTCGCCATCAAAGGCAATCCCCTTGACTGTCAGTCCATAGGAGGCATAACCCTCACTGAAGAGCTTGAGCGCATTATCCTGCCCGAGGATATCGATGAGCTCACGCGCGGCGGTGAGATCTTCCGGCATCCCCTCCACCTTCACGGCGCCGTTCGCATCCGGGGCACTCGTTACGTTCAGGCCGAAGAGCTGAGCGCCGTAGGCAGTAAGCGAGAGTGTGCCATCCACAGAGGTGGTCCAGATATCGGAGGCGTGATGGTTGGCAAGCGTACCGGTGAAGGTGCCGCACCAAGACGCGAAGTCCTTTGTGGGCTTGCCGGAATTGAGCCACTCCCAGCTGTCAGCGAGCTTGTCGTTATCGGTATCCACATCCTGGATGTAGAACTCAATCAGGAAGTCCTTGCCCGTATTGACAGGGGTTACCGGCTTCGGATCGAAGTAGTACCCGCCAACCGCGTCAAGACCCTGCGTAGCATAGCCCCACGGCTCCCAAGCATCGCGCTTGCCGTTGCCGTTCAGGTCAAAGTAGGCGATGAGGTAGACCGGATCGTTGGTAGGCAGCCCGCGGATTTCCGCATCAAAGCGGGTGGACCAGAAGGCGTTGTACGTCTCGGTAACAGCAGAACCGTCAGGCTGAGGCACGCTCCGCGTGCGGGTGGAGACCTTATCCTTCACCATGCGGACGCAGCGGTTGATGGCATCGGTTTCACCGGAATCGGTGTAGTTGCCATCCGCATCAACCGCGCCGTCATGGACGAGGAAGTCCGAGACGGAAGCCACCGGGTCGCCGTTGAAGGAACCCGAGTAGTGCGCTTCAATCCGAATGCGGCGGCCGCCGAAGTCCTCATCGTTGCGGAGGACGCCGTTGTAGCGGACGCGGGCGCGAACGTAGTAGGAATCCTGCACGTTATAGGAGGTCGTCTTAACCGCGTCTTTGTTCTCCGCCAGGTTCACATCACCCGAAGCATTGAGCTGAATGCGGAAGTTGCCGTTGAGGGTCTTCGCACTGCCGCTGTTGTAGGGGTTGAGTGTGAGGCGGTAGGCATAAGAACCATCGCCAAAGACAGCCGTGCCGTCAGCATTGAGCTCTCCCAAGCCGCGCGGGAGCATATAGCGGTAGCGATACTGCTCCACGCTGCCATTGCCGATAGCGGTAGCGCAGGGCGCCACGCCGCGGATGGTCTGCTCGAAGACGCGCACATTCACCGGGTTGCCCATCGCATCGGCCGTCTTGGTAATGGCTAGCGTGAAGGTGGGCACCTGAATATTGCAGAGCCACTCAAAGGTAAGCTCCGTGTTGTAACGCAGGGCACCGCCGATGGGGCTGACCAGAGCCGTGCTGGCATCATCCAACGAACCAAACACGTTGGTCACAATGGCGATGTTGTAGTCCGTCCACTGATCCACGCTCCCCTCGGAATACGTCTCGGGCACAAGGAAGACCTTGTAAGAGGCGGCGCGCTGGTTCGCGGCAAGCGTTCCGGGCAGCCCGTTGGGGTCATTGCCGAAGATTTCGTCTTCCGTGAGATACGGCTTCTTGACGTTATACTGCTTGCGGTAGACCGGCGTGGGCGCATTCGTTGTGGTCTCGCCGGTAGAGATATTCTCATACGGCGTGAGAATGAGCTCGTAGGAGAGGCCGCTGGCAAACTTGGAAGGCTGCAACGGCTGCCCCGTCGTCGGATTCGTGAGCGAGGAATTGTCGCCCTCAACGGCGGAGTTGTTGTCATTCTCCGTCAGCAAGACGCCCAAAATGCTCTTCACGTCCAAGCGGACCGATCCGGGCGGCGCCTGCTCCGTGAGCGCCACATGAAGCGGGCGGTTCACGAGATCGAAGCCAACGTCCACATCGTGCTGGTCGGGAATGCCGGCAGGCTCGCCGTCATTCCAGTCGCCATCGTTATTCAAGTCAGCGAAGACGAAGAAGTTGTTCGCGCCTTCCTTGAGGTAGCCGGAGGTCGGCGTAACCAGCGTGAAGGTGTTGGACTTCCCGGCCACAATGCCATACTTGTACGAGGCCACGCCAATGAACTCGGTGCGGTTGTAGGGCGTGATGTTGGAGAGCACACCCGTCGTGGCGTCCACATCCGCCGTCATGCCTTCCACCTGCCACACGTCTTCATCGGAGAAGTCAAGCGTATAGAAACCGGTGCGGTAGTTGATGGTGCCGGCCTTCACACGCGTAGTTCCGGTGCCGACCGTTTCGCCTTCAGCGTTCGTGTAAGTGGCCGGAACACTCGAATACAGCTCAGCCACATCTCCCGTTGTCGCCGTGTCGCCATAGATATGGAAGACTGCGGTCTCCGTCTCCGTCTGGGTTGTTCCGTCCGTAGTGGAGGTGGAGGAATTGGAGGTGTAACGCGTGTAGGTGATGTCGAGCGAACCGGGCACCACGTTGCCGATATTGAGGTAACCGGAGAACTTACCCTGTTTCCAGAACCCGATTTCGGTGGTCGCCGTAGCCTGCTCGCTGGTGTTCCCTGCGGCTGTGCTCGTGGAGAGCGGCAGCGTGAAGGTGGCATCCGGCGCAGAGTTATTGTTCTTGGCCGTATACGCGTGAACAATGATCTTGGCGCCGTCAACCGCATTGGTGTAGACGTTCTGGTCGCCAAAGTAATCCACTGTCAGGCGCAGGGCTGGCTGCGGCATCTCAAGCACCGTAGCGCCGGACTGCGCAATGCTGGTGGCGGCATTCGGGTTGGTGGAATGCTCGCTGGAACGGAATCCGGCGCGGATCTCTGCCCAGTTGCTCCAGCCATCGCCATCGGCATCCACCTCGCCGTCATGGAGGTCAACCGAGAGGCGCTCACTGCGGTTGGCGGCTTCAATGTGATCTTCCATGAAGTCGTTGTCGGTGTACAGAAGGCCGAAGGTCGGCCGCCCGCGGCGGAACCAGATCGGGATGTGATAATCAGGCACACCGTTGCCCACCGTGGAGTACTTGCCGGGGTTGGACTTAGCCAGGTACTCGGCATAGTTCGTCAGGAAGTCGCCGTCGGAGTCGCCATGCGGGCCGTTATCGCCCGTGGCATCCTCAGGATCGAGCCCGTAATAATTTTCCCACCAGTTGGGCATCCGGTCGCCGTCAGAATCCTTCGTCTGGCCGTTGGCAATGTTCTTATCGAGCCAATCGCCGCCCTGAGAGTGCTGATCATCGGTGAGCATATCCCCCGTGCCGGAGGCGTAATCAAACCACTTGTCTCCCTCTTCCACAGTGGTGGTCGGGTCAGGCTTGCTGGCTCCGGGATCCGTGCTGGGGGAATTCTCCCAGCTCTCGAAGTCGTACTTCGCAAACGCATCGCCGTAGATCAGAAGATCGGCGGCATAGCGCGTGGAGTACGCCCCCAGTGTGGTGTACCGATCGGCATCGAAGGTCTGCGCCCCGAGGTAACGGTAGGCATAGGGGTTGCCATTGGTCTTGACGTCATAAGCCTCAGTCGTAGAGACGGTGCGCCCGGCAGCATAGGGCGACCAGTAGACCGAGTCAACCACCTTGAGGTTGCTGACCGTACCCGAAGGCATCACCAGCTCCGGCGATCCCTTGACCGTGTTCAGCGGCCGGAAGAAGTACGCACTGGAACGCTCCACATCCGCCACCGGCAAATGATCGATGGTGTTGTGGGCAAGCGGCACGAATTCCGAGAAGGGCTCATCGGCTCCAGGATTTTCACAATACTGCTTGGAACGCAGCGTCTTTGCCGCCGTAAGCGTGTAGTAGGATGTGAAGAGCTCCTGATCCGTCGGCAAGGTCTCCTCCGTAATACGCGGATGCCCCGAATCCAGGCGCGTCTGCTGGATGCCCTTACGGCGGAAGGTGAACGATCCGGGAACCGTTGCATCACCCACCACCTGCTGGCCGGGATAGCGTTCCCACGGCTCATTCGCAGCATAAGCCGGCGTACCCGTCGTTTCATCGGCCGCAATCCGCGTACCGGCGAGCAAGTCGTTGAACGTGTAGATTGCCAATGGCGCAGCAGGCGTATTAGGCTCATAGTAGCCCTGCCCGTTCCGCCGCGCATTGAAGACATTCACACGGAACGCCAGAAGCTCAGCCTGTGTAAAGGTAGACCGGCGTTTCTCGAAGATTTGCGTCGCCGTGCGGGCGCCATTCCAAATCCGCACTTCATCGATAAAGCCCTTATAGGCATTCGCAAAGTATTCCGTGAACGGCGTGTCATCCTTGGGATTGCCAAGCGAAGAGAACCAGGCCGACTCCGCAGGGCCGGCACCAATCATAAGCGGCGCCGTGCGGGACGTGTAGCGCTGGACGTCATCCAGCCCGTCATTCTTCACCGAGATAACCCCGTTTGCCGGAATAAGCGAGCACGCCACCGAGGTATTCTCCACGCCATTGAGGAGAAGCACCAACCGCTTGCCATCATACGACACGGCAATGTGATTCCACTCTCCGGCCTTGATTGCTTCACCGGAAACAACCGTCGGCGAAGCCTTCGGAACCGTTGTGGAATCGGCAAACGTGGTGCCCGCGCCGGTATAGTTGGCAAACGGCAGGAAACCGCCAACCGTCTGGCGCAAGCCTAGGCGGAAGTTGTGGCGCAGATCGCCGGGCTCGGCGGCCGCATCATTAAAGCGCCACGGGCGATCGATCAGGATAACCTCGCCATTGGCATCGGCCCCCGGCTGATCGGCATCCGGCTTCACCCAGCATTCGAGTGTGAAGGTGGTGAGCGCCATCGGCCCAAACTGCGTCGTAACGTGCGATTGCATCACGCCTGCGCCGCCGAAATAAGCCGCCTGCTGACGATCCGGCGTGCGAAGCGTCTGCGGATCGCCCTTAAAGATGGAAGACGTTGTAAGCTCGGTCATATCCGGCACGCCGTCGCCATCGGTGTCATAGCCTTCGTTTATCTCATACGGAAGAACCGAAGCATAAACCGTTGCAGGCGTATCATCACCCGTCCGGTGATAGTAAGGCAGCGACGCTGCGGGGAGATAGCCGTTCCCCATCAGGAACGCATCGGCGACCTCCGTCGGCTCATCCGTTCCGGCCTGATAGACGGTATCGCGAGCGAAGTTCCGGTTACGCAGCGAATAGAACCGCGCCGTAAACGCGCTGCGGTTGTCCGGATCCGTCATCCACAACGGCGACGGATCGGTGCCGTAATGCGCGGGATCCGATGAAGAGGGATTCACCGCTTCCTCGAAGTTCAGCAGCCCATCGCCGTCCGGATCTGCGAACGGAACGCCCGCAAGCCACGGATAGGTGTAGTAGTCATAGCCGGTAACCGCGCCTGTTTCCAGCGCCGGGTTCTTGAACGGATTCGTTCCAGATGGCGCAAGCGCCGTGTAAACCGTTGCAGCATCCGTGTCGCGGAAGGAATCCCCCAACGCATAGATACTCTGCAGGCGGTCAATCGAATAATTGTTTCGATCGGAGGAATCCCCGTTCTCGCTCGATCCGTTGACGTAATCGCCCAGCATGGGGTTGAGGCCGTGGAAGACTTCCCAGTAATCGTCCATGCCATCGGCGTCCGAATCGGCCACCAACGGGCTCGTGGTCATGAAGGGATCCCGAGACTGCGTGCACATGGGCAAATAGGCGCCCAACGTTGTAGCCGTTGCCACCGGGATGCCGAAGAAGACCTTCGAGCCGCCGCCCAGACGATCTTCAAAAATGCGCAGTGGCATATGCGCCCCGATCGGCGCCAGAAGGCCTTCGGCCGACACACCGCCGTTGAACCCGCGCAGCGCCATGCGGTAGGACTGCTTGAGCAGCGGCGACTTAACGCCCAACAATGCCTGCTCATATGCGGAATATTCCGTAGCGAACGCCGCGGCATAATCCGTGGCATCGGCACCGGCATACGCTGCCGTTTCGCCTGCCGTGAGCGCAGCCATGCCGGCAAAAGCCGGATCTTTCGCCTGATCCGCCTCGCCATTATAGAACGAATCCACCAGCGCCTTCAGAATCTGATTCTTGCGCGCCGTCCACAACAGGTCTGTCTCGCCGCCTTCCGCGATCATCTCGCGCACAACAGGCTGAAGCCCCGCCGCATTGTCGCGGAGCGTCTTAAGGGTTTCGTCAATACGGCCAATCAACGCACGCACCTGACGCTCCGCCCGAGCCTGATCGAACGTTTCAGAAACGACCAGCGGATTGGAAGGTTTGGTCACAAAGGGCGAGAACGCCAGCAGCCGCTGCCATGCCGTATCCAACGCCTTAATCTGCTTTATCAGCACAGGGAGTGTGCGGTAAGCCGTCCAGGCCGGATCGTTCAGCAGCACGGTGTCGTTCGGGACAACGTTCAGCCCATAATTCTCGAGCTGCGCCTCCGTTGGGAAGATAATCGTGGCGGCCCACTGGCGGTTAAACGCGGCCGTAATGGCCGGTGCGCACTGCTCCGTCTGAATCCCGCCGGCGTTCTGCGATGAATGCATCTCCTCGGCAGCCAGTGCTGAAGAGCTGAATGCCTGTGCCAACGGATTCACCACGATTTCGTCATAGATCAAGCCGATACTGTCGCGAGCGGCCTCTTCGTAGAGCAAGGCAGGCGCTTCAGACGGATTGACCATGTCTGTCATGGCATTATAGATATCCGGCAATTGCTTCCACTGATATGTCTTGGAGCTGGTTTCCATGGCATCTTCAAGGATGCCGGGGAAGTCCTTGTGAATGCGCGCGGCATCCGGGCCGAGATCATAACGCAGGTGGCGGAGGATGCCCGTGAGATACTCCTGATACTGCGCAAGACCATCGCGGTCATAGTCCACGGAATAATCACCCGAGTAAGTCGGATCGGGGCCAATCAAGGTGCTCACCTTGGCCGCCGTTGTCGTGGAGCTGGAATCATCCTCGGAGGCAACGTCCGAAGCCACCACGCCGTAACGGAATTCCCAGCCATCGGTCATGCCGTCCCCATCGGTATCGGCAGAAGTCGGGTTGCAGCCGCCGCCGCGCCAATCGGCAATCGAAGGCGAGTAGCAATAGGTGGCGTCTCCCTCATCGCCATCCCAGAGGCCGTCAAAGTCCGTATCCGGGTTCATCGGATCCGTCGGAAGCGTCTTATTCGTCCAGGAAGAGCTGTGCTTATCGCTGATAAGCGTTGCGCTCCACCCCAACCCGGAACCGATCAGGTTGGCGCCCAGGCACTGGAACTCCTGCGCCACGGTCAAACCGTCCCCATCGGTATCTTTATTGCCATCGGCCACATCCGACGTTTTGTAGGGGCGCATTCCGACATAGGCTTCCCAGCCGTCCGGCACGCCGTCGCCGTTCGTATCGGCAGAAGTCGGATCCGTCGAGAGTGTCTTCCAGTTTCCGCGTTTAACTGCGGAGTTGAACTCTTCACGGCTGACAAAGGGCTGCGTATTGGCGCTCAGCGTTACACCGCTGAACTTCTTTAGAGCCGCATCCAGGGCAGACGTCCGTGTGCCCCAGCCGGTCTCCGGATTGAATCCGAAGGTGGAATAGACCTCAAAGTCGCGGATAATCTTATATTCCGGCGCCATTTCGAGGAAACGCGGCGCTTCGTTTGCCCAGCCGGTAACATGCGCCTTTCCGGTTTCCCACGGGATCTCGTCTGTACGCACGCTCTCGCCCAGCACCAGGCCATTGGCAAAAACAGCATCAGAGACAATTCGGAAGACCCGGGATTCATAGTCGAAGTAGTACGACGAACCCGTCAAATCCACGAACGGCGTCCCGGCTCCCGTTGTAACCTCCACCTTGAAGAGGTGGTGATAATCGGGATAAAGTTTCACAATCGCCCGAGCATAATAGTCATTATCGGGGTTCTTTTCGGCATCGTTGGCGCCATTATCCTGAATGTTGAGCGGATCGAGGCCGTAAGCCACTTCCCAGCCGTCAATGATCCAGTCATTATCCGTATCGCAATCGATCGGGTTGGTTCCGGCGGCGAACTCTTCGAGATTGGTGAGCCCGTCATTATCCGTATCCAGCTTCTTATCGGCAGCGGAGTATGGATCAAAGGCGGCGAGCACTTCGGTCGCCGGGATCGTCTCCCAATAGTTGCCCTTACCCGAAGAAGCATCCCCGATGGCGCCGGTTACAACGCCGCCGGCACTAATCGTGTAATAGGCGTGCTCCTTGGCATCCGGATCATAGGCGTTGCGGTAGCGGCGCCCCAGAGTGAACTTTTCCGTTGTGCCGAGGTTGGCATCCGTATTATCGCCGCTGCGGTCGCGAAGATCCACTGCCGGCCAGAGCGCGGTGTTGAGCTGAACATTGTCGCCCTCTTTGTAGACGGAGCCCCAGGCAATCCGGGAAGCGTAATACCAGAAATAGTACTCCGCACCGTTGGAGATGCCATCGCCATCTTGGTCGGCGTTATTCTTATTGAAGCGATCCAGCCAGCAGGTCTTGCGCGGATCGAGGTGATTATCGGTGCGGTGAGCCTCATCGGTATAGAACGGTTCATCGATGAGCAGGCCGGCCGGCACGCGGGCATCAATGAAGCAGTAGGTGCCCTGGAAGTCGGCGCCGGTGTACTGATTGACCGTCTTGCCATCCATGGCGGCATTGGCATCGGCTACCGTTGTGAAGGGGAAGAGCGCGCCGTCTTCACCGGCCACAGAATCATCGCCCCAGTTGCCGTTTGTCTTGTAGCCCCACTTGCTGTAGGAATATATGAAGCGCTCGTAATCATCCGAATCGGTCTTCGTCTGCACCATGAGGTTGTTCGCCCGATAACCGGTGCTTCCGGCCTTAATCGGGCGGCCGTTGCTGTCAATCACATACGCCCAGCCCTGCGCATCCACGCTGTTGGCATCATAAGGAATCTTGTTTTCTGCCGTGAGCGCCACGGTTACACCGGCCACGGAAGTATTGAGCGAGGAGGCCAGGCGAACCTGATTCCATTCCGGCGTAAACACGCCGTTTTGGACATTACCCACGCACACAACGCCGGCGGCCTGTTCCGGGTGCAGCAGAACAATCCATGCAGGGTTGGAAAGCCAGTTGCCGTTGCCATCGGCCGCGTTCAAGGCCGTGTCGCGGCCGCGAATCCGGAGGCGGTAGCCGAACACATCGCCGGTCAGCGAAGAGGGGCCGCCGTTGTTGGAGTATCCCAAGCGGCCATCCGAAGAGCCAAAGCGGTAAGCCGCATCGCCGCTGCCCCAGCCGGCGAGCGGGAGACGATCTTCCACCGGCATGGTATCCGCGATGGAGTCGCCCTCAACAGCCGTGCGGCCATTGGTTTCGCCCAGATTTTTGAGCAACCACCCGTCCGGCACGCCGTCGCTGTTGTAGTCGCCGAAAGCATAGAGATAGGGCTGATTGCGGTTTGCAGCGTAAGCCGTGAGGGCATCGCCGGGGAGCCATTCTGCCACGAAGACGGCTTCCAGCACGATATCCTGCCACTTGGTGGAGTCGGTGGCTTCACCGCCACCGGAAACGAAGGCGCGGTTGATGGTGAGAATGCGCTCATAGATGCCGTCGCCCTGCGGGAGAAGGGCTTCATAATCGGCGTGGCGGGCGCCCCACTTATAGAAGAAGGAGTCGCGCGTGGAGCTGATCTCGGTGTAGTCTGCGGGCGTAGCGAAGCCGGCCGCGAACGGGACGGCCTGCACGGTTACCGACGTGGAGCCGCCGGCGCGGGTCAGCGCGTTGTAGGTGTAGGTTTCGCCGAAGGTCCAGTCAAACCCGACATCGCCGGGCGCGGTGCTCTGGTTGCCCCAGCGGACGAAGCCGGTGGCGGGAACCGTACCATTCTTCACCGTATAGAAGGTGAAGAGCTGGGACGTCTGCAGCGAGAGCTGCCCCTGACGGGAATCGGACATCATAGAGGAGTCCGTCACCGTGAAGATCCAGGAAGGATTGGAGCCGGAGGTATAGGTGTGGGAGAAATTGACCGTTTCGGTGCCGATGGCGCTGCGGGGGCGGCGATACTTACCGCGCAGGGCAGGATCGTCATTCCAAGCATAATCGGCCGCTTCGCCGCCATAGTTCTGGGCGAGCTGCTCGAGCTGGGCGGCCCACTGGGCTTCGCCCATGATAGCGATCATCTCGGCTTCATCGGCATAAAGGTAGGTCTCCGTTACGCCGTCGCCGTAGCTCATCTTAGCCACGAGATAATCGGAGAAGACGTCCACCATGGTAAAGGTGAAGGTGAGCGCCGTGCCGGTGGAGCCGCCGGAGGGCGGATTGCTGGCGGTAATGGTCGGGGCGCGATCCTGCACCACAGGCTGGACGATGCCGTTGCACACATCGTTCACGCCGGTGATGGTACCGGTAGAGTTGCAGCCCTTGGCAATAAACATGACGCCGCTCATGGCCACGGGCGTACCGTCCACGTCCACGGTGCCCGTGAGATAATTCTGCGGGGCATCATTGATGCAGGCCACATAGAAGGTGGCGGAAGTGGCGCCTGCGGGCACGCTGACCACGAGCTCGGCCCCAGCGCCCTGAAGCACGGATGCGCCCTGCGTCTGAAGCTTCACATAGCGGGCGATCGTTTCCTGCACCTTGCGTCCATCCGCGAAGGTGGCGGTGGGCGTGATATAGGTGCTCATATCCCGGCCGACGGGGTGGATCTTGAAGTAACGGTTGGATGTGGAGACCGGAACCGTGAGCGTATAAGAAAGGAAGCTGGCTGAACCGGCGGCCGTGGAGGCGACATCGGCGGGCTGATAGTATTCCGTGCCGACGGTGCCTTCGGCGCCGGGGGCGAGGTTGATGGTTTCGCGCTTGGGCGAAGAGACGACGCGCAGATAGAAGGGCTTATCGGCGGTATCCGCGCCGAGGGCTTCCAATTGCGGGATGCGGATGCGGAAGTAGGACGTGCCGTTCTGGGCGGTGTTGGCGATGGTGAGCTTCAGCAAATCGCCGCCGGTGGTGTCGGTAGGATCCAGGGGGACGTAGTAGCGGCTGAAGGTGGCCTTGGCGGGGTTAGTGGCCGAGATGCACTCTACATCAGCATAGAGCGTGCCGTAGTTGCTGAGGGTGTCGATATTGATTTTAGAGACCACGAGCGTAACCACTTCACCGGCTCCGGCATTAATGGTGCCGCCGGAGACAACCTTGTTGTTGAGGGCTTCATAGCCGAGCTTGAGGCCGTCGGCAGGGAGGGTAAAGTCCTCAGCGGTCATCTCGCCGCAGGTAACTTCATAGCCGGAGGTGTTGGCGTTGTCCTTGACGGGAGAGGCCAACAGCGGCGTCTCCACATAGGTATAAAGCGTTTTGGTGAGGGTGCCGGCTTCGCCGCCGTCGCGGCGGACGCCGTAGCAGAGGCGCATCGTGGTGCCGGCGGGAACGGAGGCAGGGATGTTCACAAAGTAGGTCTGCGTCTCGAACGTTGTCGCCTTCGGATCGTTGGGCCCCACGAATCGAGCAGCCCAGGCATCCTTGAAGGTATCCGAGAGTGCGGTGCCGTGCGTGCCTTCCACGATGGCGGTTTCATCCTTGATCATGCGGGTGACGCCGGCGGGGACGTATTTCCAATCGGCGCCATCTTTGGCTTCCACCCAGAGGTAGCAGTTTTTGGCGAGGGTGGTGTCGGAGAAGTTCGCTGCGGCGGCACCATCGCTCGTAGAAATGGTAACCGGAACCAGTCCCTGATAGAGGGATTCGCCGTTGAGATCGGCCGGATCGGTCAAAGCACCGATCTTGATGGAGTATCCGCTGACGGGCCAAACATTGGCAGTGTCTTCAGCAACTTCCACATCGGGTGCGCCAATGAGGGAAGCTTCTGTGAGATTTCCGTTGAGGGACTGCGGGGTGCCGGGGATGCGAACCGAGAGGCGGATGGCGCCAATCGCGCCGCCGAACGTCGGAGCACCGGTGGCCTTGCGCGCCCAAGAAATGGCTTCACTCATATCTCCGGGGCGGACGTCGTAGGCGAAGCGAAGAACGTCAGCAGACGCGCCCGGCCCTGCGTAATAGGCCACGGCGGCGGCCGTCTGTGCGCTGGCAGCCTCTCCCTCTGCGAGGGTGATTTTGCTCTTGGTGCTCAGCCCGCGCAGGGGGATATTGAGCACCAGATAGGGGCGGTCGTTGTTATTGCTGTTGGCCTGCTCGTATTCGTTGGCAACGAATTCGACCGTGGCACCGGCGCCGGAGGCGTCTTTCAGCTTCACATCGAAGTAGATGGTTGACGTGGTGGTTGGGGAAAGGGGCAGATTGGCCTCTCCATCGGGCGCGACTTTGGTGATCGACTCAATGCGAACCTTGGTCTTGATGGTGTCATCGGCGGGCGCCGCAAAGGCGCGGCCTGCGCCGAAGACGCCCATAAGAAGCGCGCTTGTCGCGATTAGAAACGTGTTTTTCATTTTCATCTCGTGTTACCTCGCGTAAGGAGAGGGGCTATCTAAAGGGGTTATTGCTTGGCCGGGAGGACAGGGATCCCGGAAGCTTTGGAGAGATCGTCGAGCGTGGGGGCGGAAGCGCGCGCCTTGGCGGCCGCGGCTTTCGCTTCTTCGGCGGCCTGCTTGGCGCGGGCTTTGGCTTCTGCCGCGGCCTGACGTGCCTGGGCTTTAGCAGTCTGCGCCTGCTGACGGGCGGCTTCCGCACTGTTGCGGACGGCGACGCCGGCTTGGCGGGCCTGCTCATCGGCCTGAGCCTTCATGCGGTCATAGGCGTTGGCATCGGCCCACATCCGGTCGCGAATAAGCTTCTGGTTCTCCTGCTGTTTGGCGCGGACGGCGGCCTCGGCCGCTTCAGCGGTTTTCAGGAGCTTCTGATAATGCTCGTTCTTTTCGAGCTCGGCTTCAACCAGCTTGGCGGGCGGGGTTTTGCCAACGCGCGCGGAGAGCTGTTCGGTGAGCGTTTTGCCGAAGCGCTCCGCTTCCGCGCGTGCGGCGGAGGCGGTTTGCTGAAGGCCGGATAATTCTTTTGCGGCGGCGGTCAGTGCAGCCTGATAGGCGGCATCCTGCGCACGCGCATCGGTATCGGCCAAGCCTGGGCGCCCCTCTGGGAAACGCGCATCCAGCTCGGCATAGGGTTGTGGGGCATCATCTTTGCAGCCTTGAAAAATCAAGGTTCCAAAGACGCCTAAAAGGCAGACGGCAATCTGTTTTGCCGCCTGCGGAAGCGTCCAACTCCGCATACAAGACCTCTTTGATAACTCAAGCATACGTGGATAAACTATCACAACGCCTCTTTCTCCGCAACCTCTTTTCTTGACGGGCACGGTCAAGCTCGGCTGCACAGGGAGAAGCGGCCCCGAGTGGCCATCAGATAGGCCTGCCAGGGTTTATAGGTGCCGGGAATGTCGCGCCGGGGGATGGCCAGGGGGTCTTCCGCCGGGGCGCGGAGGCTGGCATTCACGGTGAATGCGTGGGGATAACCGACGGCCTGCACTTCGGGGCCGAGCACCTCAGGAAGGGTGCCGTCAGGGTAAGCGAAGGCGCGGGGAAGAGCACCCAACACGCCGGTGAGCCAGCGGCGGTTGCGGAGGATTTCGGCGCGCCAGGCTTCCACTTCAGCGCCGGGGGGAAGCGGCGCGGCGGTGCCGCCGAACTCGACCAGGCCGGAGCGGGCCATCTCCTGAATCTCCAACGGCTTGAGGAAATCGGCCTCCCGGGCGCCGCGATCGGTTACAAAAAAGGTGGCTTTGGCATGAAGCTTCTTTAGTAAAGGGAAGATGCGGCTGAAGGCTTCGCGCCCGCCGTCATCGAAGGTGATCGCCACGGCTTTGCGGGCGGGGGCTTCCAGCGCTTCCGAAACGGTCTGCAGGCGGTAGCCTGCGGCCACGAGGTTGCGGATGAGGCGCTCAACAACCACTTCATTGGCGCACCGCATTCTCAAAAAGATGGGCACCTCGCGCGCGGAGCGCGACCGCCACCAGGCAAACCGAACCGACACGCCCAGCGTGATGGCCACCCAAAGAATAGCGCCGAAGACGCGTACTCGCCACGGCAGCGGGCTCATGCACCAGATCGTCATCAATACCGCCCACAGCGCCGCCGCCCAGCGGAAACGCGTTTCATACGAAGCAAAGCCCCAGGTCATTGCAAACCAAATCCTTTCTGCGCTCGCGGCGCATACCGCATGAGAATAGCAAAAAAGCAGCCTGCGGTCAGCCAAGGCGCACTGGGCGGGCAGCGCGGGGAAACGGGCAAAGCTCCGGCCGGCAGGCGGCACAGGAAAGCGAACCGCGTCCGCCCCGAATTGGCGCTGAACCTACCCCGGGCGGGGGATGCGCTCGGCAGAAGACACGGCGCGAACGGGAAAAGGGGCAGAGCGTTGTGGTATGCTATGGCGCAATCAGGGAGTTTAGAAGATGGCTGACGACACCATTCAGTTGAGCACCTTTTTTTCGGAAAAGGACATTGTCTTTGATCAGACGGTGCCCTCAATGTACAATTTGGTTTCGGCCTTGGTAGAGAGGCTGGCGGCGAATCATTTTCCGGGGGTGCCGTGCGGGCCGATTGTGGATGCGGTGCTGCGGCGGGAGCGGACGTCGCCGACAGCGGTGGGTGAAGGGGTTGCCCTGCCGCATACGCGCATCAGCGGGATTGAGCGGCCGTATATGGCGCTTGGGATTTACCCGGCTGGGGTGCCCGCCGAGGGGGTGGAAAAACCGCTGAAGCTGGTGTTTCTCCTCCTGGTGCCGGAGAGCCAGCCGGCGCGCTATCTGCAAATTCTGCGGGCATTGGCGAAGCTGCTGCGGGAGCCTGGGGCGGCGGAACGCTTGGCCGCATCGCGGGAGCCTAGCGACGTAATGGCGCAGCTGCGGCGGAGCGAGCTGAGCCTGCCGGAATATGTCTGCGGCGGGGATCTGATGCGGCAGACGGAGACGGCGCTCCGGGCCGCGGAGCCGCTTTCGGAGGCTTTGGAACACTTTATGGCCGATGCGCGGACGGAGCTGCCGATTATCGATGAGGCGGGGCGTCTCGTGGGGACGGTGGACACACGGGCGCTGCTGGGGTGTTTTATTCCGAAAGGTTTCCGCAAGCTGTTCCCGGGGTTTGCGCCGGTTTCGCCGGATGTGGCCATGAGCCATTTGGCGGCACGGCTAGAGGAGGCGCATCAGATCCGGGTGTGCGAAGCGATGAATACGGATGTATGTACATGCTTGCCGGGGACGCCGGCGCAGGAGATTGCCGCAGACATGGCCGAACGGAATGCGGCGGTGTGTTATGTGCTGGATGATGAACAGCGGCTGATCGGGGAAATTCCGGTGGGGCTGTTCTTCCGGCGAATTCTTAAAGATTGACATGAAACTGTTCAGACAGGGCGCCGCGCGAGCGGCGGACATGTTGGAGCGGGGGCGGGCCTCGTGGCGGTGGTTCCGCTTCTGGGTGCCGGCAGAGGGCGAGACGCTCCAGATGGGGCGGACGGTATTCATCTGCGCGTTGGTGGGCGTGCTGGTGGGGCTGATGGCCATCTGGTTTTTCTCGATGATCGAGTGGGTGCGGGTTTACGCGTTTGAGGCGTTTGGGCACGCAGCGGTGCCGGCGACAGCGGGGGAGCCGATGCTGGCGCACGCGCCGGAGATTCATTACACGCTGCTGGACAGGCTGTGGCCGGGGGGGACGGTGGCAGGCGTGGAGGTGCCCTCGCTGGGGGCGATCTTGGCGGGGTTTATCCGGCTGGTGCTGCCGGGGCTGGGGGCGATGCTGGCCTATCTGCTGGCGCGGCGATTTGCGCCGTCGGCTTCCGGGCATGGCACCGACACGGTAATTGCCGCCTATCACCATTCAGCCACGCGGCTGCCGGTAGCCGTGGCGCCGGTGAAGGTGATTGCCTCTTCGCTGGTCATCGGCACCGGCGGATCGGCCGGAGCTGAAGGGCCGATTACGCAGATTGGAGCCGTGTGCGGCACGTTTGTAGCGCGAATGCTGCGGCTCTCGCCCTATGAACGGCGGATTTTGATGGCGGCGGGAATGGCCGCAGGCATCGGCGCGATTTTCCGTTCGCCGATGGCGGGGGCACTCTTTGCTTCGGAAGTGCTGTATCGGGGGTTTGACCTGGAGGGAGATGTGCTGATCCCCTCGATGGTGGCCTCAACCATTGCCTATATGACCTATGCGTGCGCGTTTGGATGGGCGCCGGTATTTTCAACGCCGGAAGATCTGTTCAACTCCCCGGTGAAGTTCTTCTTTTATGCGGCGCTGGCCTTTCTGATTGCGGCGGCGGTGCGCTTCAATATTCTGTTTTTCCGGCAGACGGAGATTGTGTTCCGGCGGCTGACGCTGAGGCCGTGGATGAAACCGCTGCTGGGAGGGCTGCTTGTGGGCGCAATGGGGCTCTTTTTCCCGCAGATTCTCTCCTCGGGCTATGGTTACATTCAGGCCACGCTGCAAGGGAATGCAGAGGTGTTCGCCGCGCCGTGTTTTGCAGGCGCCTCGCTGGCTGGGCTGCTGTTTCTGCTGGGCGTGCTGAAGGCGGTGGCCACCTCATTCACCGTGGGCTCAGGCGGCGCGGGCGGGATGCTCGGGCCGGCGCTCTTCTGCGGCGCAATGTATGGCACAAGCATGGGCGCGCTCTTCTATACGCTCTTCCCTTCGCTGGGAATCTCGCTCTCGAACTTTGCCATGCTGGGCATGGCGGGTTATCTCACCGCGGCTGTGCGCACGCCGCTGGCAGCCATTCTGATGGTGAGCGAGTTCACGGGCAACCACAACCTGCTGCTGCCGGCTATGTGGGTGTGCGGACTTTCGTTTCTGCTGACGCCGGGATGGACACTTTACAAGAGCCAGGTGCGCGACCGCGACTCCTCCCCCGTCCACCAACGCCGGCACGGCTCGCTCCGCCACGATGTAGCCATCCGCACCCGCGGGCGTAAACGCCGCCGCCGGGCTTCCTCCAAACCCAAACCCTCTCTCCGCCTGACCCATGACTGACGAAAGGGTTCTTTTACCATACTAAACGCTCAACCCGCCAAAACGTCCATGAACTCTTACCTACAACTTAGTCTTGATTATGCCAGCCAACGGTCTTATCTGGACGACCTTTTTCGTGTTTATCCTACGCTGC
The DNA here is from genome assembly GCA_937892925.1 of uncultured Lentisphaeraceae bacterium. GTDB lineage: Bacteria > Verrucomicrobiota > Kiritimatiellia > RFP12 > DVOR01 > Spyradenecus. Next base: position 33,191 of record CALBHX010000088.1, on the reverse strand, counting down.
CAAACGGTCTGCGTGAAATTGATGAGAAGCTATGGCAACGCGTAGAGCAAGCTTTTGACACAAAAGACAACCAAGCTCTTATTCAAACGCTTCTGAAGTTTGAGACGTTCCCAATCAAAGATGGATATGTAGCCTTTTTACGTAAAATGCCGAAAGCATTAGTCCTAAATCCAAGAACCGTCAATCGCCTTTCCGGACGTATTTACGAGCTCGGACTGAGCGAGCTTTACAAACATTGCAGCGTACCCAAAGAAACCAATCGACAAATGGGGCCTTGTTTTAGAAACTGGGTCAAATCCGGTGCTTTAGGTATATTTCCCATCCCACTGAAAGCATTTCTTTCTTCCAAGGATGACGCCATCCTTGATGAAGGAGATGCTGGAATGCAACGCTTCGCACGAGAACATCTGCATTATCAGCGATCAAAAGGGCTGGATTTCGTTGCGCGTTTTCATGGGAAATACATCATTGGAGAAGCCAAATTCCTAACCGACTTCGGCGGGCACCAGAATGCGCAATTCAATGACGCCATTTCTACGCTGACAGCGTCTAACGTGCACGCTGTCAAAGTGGCTATTCTTGACGGCGTACTTTATATTCCAAACCAGGGGAAACTGTATCGGGAACTCACCTCCTCCCTGCAAAATCAGAACATCATGAGCGCCCTCGTGTTGAGAGAGTTTCTCCACGCGTTGTAACAAATATGAATAACCTACTCCTTCACGCTGAAAATCTCAAAGGCCTTTCCTACCTCCTAAATGAACGCGGGTTGAGAGGGAAGATCGATCTAGTTTATATTGATCCACCCTTTGCAACAAATGGAACATTCACGGTCTCCGAAGGCCGGGCCTCCACCATTAGCGCCGTGAAGGGCGGAACCGTTGCCTACACGGATGTTTTGAAGGGAAAAGCGTTCGTGGAATTTCTCCGGGAACGCTTGATTCTCTTACGGGAATTATTGTCTGAACGAGGCTCGCTTTATCTTCATACCGACTATAAAATCGGACATTACCTCAAAGTGATGATGGACGAAGTCTTCGGAATTGAAAACTTCCGTAACGATATCACACGCATCAAGTGTAATCCCAAAAATTTCAAACGCATTGGATTCGGTAACGTCAAAGACATGATTTTGTTTTACTCAAAGGGTTCCAACCCCATTTGGCACGAGCCGTATGAAGCCTATTCCGGGGAAGATATTGAACGCCTTTTCCCAAAACAAGACGCAGACGGACGCCGTTATACCACTGTCCCCATCCACGCGCCGGGAGAAACGAACGCCCCGAAACCGTTCAGGGGGCTATTTCCCCCAAAGGGGCGCCACTGGCGAACAGATGTTGACGCCCTTGAAGCTTGGGATACTCAAGGGCTCATCGAATGGTCCGCCACCGGGAACCCAAGAAAAAAAATCTATGCCGATGAAAAAGTTGGGAAACGCATGCAAGATATTTGGGAAGCCTACAAGGATCCGATGTATCCCGTTTACCCCACCGAGAAAAACGCACAGCTTCTCGATCGTATCATTGAAACCTCGTCTAACCCTTCTTCCATTGTATTGGACTGCTTCTGTGGATCTGGAACCACGCTTGCCGCTGCTGCCCGTGCCGGGCGAACATGGATCGGCATCGACCAATCAGACATTGCTCTAAAGGCCGCCATCAAGAAGCTCCATCTTTGCGAAGAAAGCCTCTTATCAGAAACGCCGGAACAAATCGCCCTCTAATTCCACCCTAACACCTCCGCCTGACCCATGACTGACGACACGCTTCCACAAGACCTTGCTGATGAAATCCGCGCCCGCGTGTTCGACGAGGGCTTTATCCGCCTGACGCAATCGCTCCGCCGAGAGGGGACGCCCTTTCGTATTTCCCTGCGCCCGGTGCGCCTGAAAGGGGAATCGTTCTTCCAGGCCGAAATGACCGATGGGGGGCAAACACAGGTGCGCAATCTCTCCGAGGGTGCGGCGCGCAAAGGGTTGGAGCAGATCCTTGCCCAAAAGGGCAAACGCGACCTGCACCTGGTAACCGCCGCAGGCGATCTGCACGTGCGCATCACCAAAAAGGGGCGCCCGCTCGTGGCGCGCGGAAAGCCGAAAACCACGGCTTCCGGTGCAGCCGCACCGATGCCTGAACAGACGCACGACCGCGCCAAAAATCAGCCGCTGAATGCCTTTGACGCCACCGCGCTGCTGCGGGTGCTGGGGCTGGCAGATGACCGCGGAGCACTGAAAGCTTCGATGCGCGGCAAGTACGATCAGGTCAATGCCCTGCTGCGGGCGGTTGAGCCGCTGCTGCCGGAAGCGCCGCCCGCGCGCTATACAGTGATTGACTGCGGATGCGGCAAAGCCTATCTCACACTGGCGCTTCACCGGTATCTCACGCTGGCCAAGGGCTGGCCGAACGTCTGCGTGGTGGGGATAGACCGCAACGCGGGGGTGGTGGAAAGCGCACGCCAGATGGCCGCCGATCTGGGGATTGAGGATGAGGTTACCTTTCAAGCCTGCGCCATTGCCGAAGCGAAGCTCCCCGATGCGCCGGATCTGGTGATGAGCCTGCACGCCTGCGACACGGCAACGGATGACGCGCTGCTGGCGGCCATTACCCACCGCGCGCGGAGCATTCTCTGCGTGCCGTGCTGCCAACATGAGCTGCATCATGCGCTGACGGGCGGCGGGCCGATGCGGGCGGTGCTGCGCCATGGAATTCTGCGTGAGCGGCTGGCCGATCTGCTGACCGATACGTTTCGGGCGCAGGTGCTGCGCATCCGTGGGTATCGAGCCCGCGTGATGGAGTTCGTTTCGCAGGAAGCGACCGGCCGCAATATCCTGATCCGCGCGGAGCGCGGGCTGCGCCCCGGACTGGGCGAAGCGCTGGCGGAATATCAGGCGCTGTGCGCGTTCTGGGGCGTGGAGCCCTATATCGGGCGCGCCCTGGGGTTGAATGCCGGGCAGGATGGCCGGGAAGAGGCGTAACCCCCTGTCTACAACAGCACGCAGGGCAGGCGCAAACCCTGCCCGAGAGGGGATTTGCCGTGTTACAATAGGGGGGACAACACCATGGATCGCGAAACCAAACGCAGTATCAGCCTTTCGCTGCTCATCAACGCCGCGCTGTTCGGCGCGCTGGGGCTGCTTTCATTCGGCGGATGCCACGCCTCGCCCAAAGAAGAAATTATCCCGGTAGACTTTCTCGTCGTTACCGAAGAGAATGCCGCCGACCGCCTAGCTGAGGAGCCCAACGAGGCGACCGAACCGCCGAATGAGCCGGAACCCGAACCTGCCAAGCCCGACCCCATTCCGGAGCCGGATCTGCTTCCTCCGCCGCTGCCCGATCCAGACCCTATTCCGCCGCCTAAACCCGAAAAGAAAACGGAACCTAAGCCGGAGAAAAAGCAGGAGAAAAAGCAGGAGAAGACTCCCGAGAAAAAGAAAGCCGAAAAGAAACCGATCGTTATCAAAAAAGGCGAACGCGTCGGCCCGGTCACCCAAGGCAAGAAAGATCGCACCAAAGCCGCCACCGCCAAAAAACTCTCCGACGATGAAATCCGCCGATTGCTCGGGGCGGGCGCAAAAGCGGGCAACCGCAACCAGATTCCGCCGAATGAGACCTCTCGCTGTTACGGCCGCATTCGCGATACGTTCCGTGCGCAATGCGAGGAATACGGCGTGGAAGCTTCGCCTACAGGCCGTGCGCCGGTTCTCTCCATCACCTTTGGCAGCGGCGGCAGCGTGCGAAGCCTGCGCCTGAGCAAAAGCTCTGGAGACGCCGCCTTCGATGCGCAGGTGCTGCAAGCCTGCCGGAGTGCCCGCCGTGTGAGCGGCCTTTCGGCCGACTTCCTTTCCCACTATCCCACTGTGGAACTCCAGATTATCGTGAGGTAACGCCATGAAGACCAAACTCCTTGCCCTCCTGCTTCTGTTGGCTTGCGGACTCTTTGCCCAACGCGCGGTGCTGGTGGTGGGGAGCGACTGGTGCGAAGCCTCCCCGGGGCTGCAAGCCGTCTGGGAAAGCCCTGCATTCCGCGAGGCCGCCGGCATTCCCCTCGAAACGGTGGATCAGCCCGATGTGGTTACCGATGCCGTCCGCACCCAATGGGAAAAGCAGAAGGCCTTCCGCCTAGAGCTGGCCAACCTCCCCGGCCTGGCCTACTTCGACAACAAAGGGCGTTGTGTGATGCTCACGGAGGGATTGAAGGCTCAAACCGGCGAGGCCGCCGCCCAAACCCTGCGCCGTCTCCTCGCCAAAGGCAAACACCGCGCCGCAGAAATCGCGGCACTCCTGGCCAAAAACACCCCGGAAGCCGCCGGGCAGGCGTTGGCGCGCGTGGCACCCGAGCTTGGCCTCCGCCGTGCACGCGAGCCAATCGCCCTTAAAGCCGCCTGGGAATGCCTGACCAAACAAGATCCGGAAGATCAAACCGGCTGGCGTTTCGCGCTGGAGTTTGACCCCGCAGGCAAACCGGCTGACGCCGTCCGCGCCTTTCGCGACAAGCGCGACACCGCCGGGTTCGAGGCCTATTACGCCCAGCTTGACGCCAAGCCAAAAGCCCACCTTTCCATCAATCAGCGCCAGGGGCTCAAGCTTCTTCGCTACGCCTTCTACCGCCATGACCGCGCCCGCGCCGCCGAGATGACCGCGCTGCTGCGCGAAGTTCTCTCCATGGGCGCGGATACCCATTTCGGGAAAGCCGCTCAGGGGCTTCTCTGCCTTGCCGGAGAAGGCCCCGTTTCCATTCCTTACGGCTGGTTCCCCAAAGACGCCCGCCCCGGCAGCCAAACCTGGCGCCTCACCATCGGCACGGCCAAAACCCTCACCGCTCCCGGCACCTATGCCCTCACCCTCCGCCGGCAGAAAGGGCAAGGCGCCCTGCGTGTACAGGCACTGCGCGTGGATGGCCGCCCCGCCCCGCTGCCTCAAACCCGTCTCACCCCCGGCGCCTCCGCCGATCTGCCCTTCACCTTCCCCGCAGGAGCTAAACCCATTCTGGAGCTTGACGTCGCCTTCGATGCGCCCAAAGATGAGCGCGGCGCCCTCTCCCTCCGCGAAATCCTCCCCCCGCGCACGGCCGATAAGCACCACCCCATCGAGCCCGAGGCCGCCCCATGGAGCTTCCGTAAAGGGGAGTGCGAGGTCAAAGCCTATGCCCGCGCCGTTCTTCCCGAGCCCACCCTCCGCGCCATTGCCGCCCAACCCGGTGGCACAGCCTTTTTGAAAGCCTTCTTCAGCGACCGCGACTGGATGGAAGCCTTCTTTGCCGCCGGCGATCCCTCTGCCTCCTGGGAAACTGCCTTCCGTGCCCTCGATGCCCTCGCCTACTACGCCGCACCCCTCAATTCCCCCCTCTGGCGCCGCGCCGCCGCCGCCGCCGCCCTCAATGCCTCCGACGACCCCACCGAAACCATCCGCTTCTTCCGCGCCCTGCGCGAACAGGCCGCAGCCAAACGCCTCTGGCGCGGCTTCCCAACCCTTCGCAGCGATCAGCTCCGCTTCGTCTTCCTCCCCCAGCAATGCCCCGCAGAAAGCCTCCGCTGGCTCGCCGCACGCCACCACGTCCCCCCGCGCCAATACACCGGCGTCTGCTGGAGCGCCCCTTACCGTCTCTACAACTTCTTTGGCGACTCCATCCATGGGCGCGACTACTACCCGCCATGGGATCACGCCTATATCCGCCACGAAGCCTCCCGCCTGGTTGGCGGCGTCTGCGGCGCGCTCAGCTACTACGGCTCGGCAGCGGCCAAAGCCTTCGGCCTCCCCTCCACCCCCGGCGGCCAGCCCGGCCACTGCGCCTACACCCTCTGGAGCCCTCAGGAAAACCGCTGGCTCATCGCCTACAACGTCGGCGCCTACACAGGGCTCCACTTCTCTCCCTGGCGCGGCCTCTCCCGTTTCAGCATTGAAGATCTCGCCGCCGAAGCCTTTGCCGCCCCCGGCTTCCTCCCCTCCATGCGCCGCCTCTGGCGCGCCGAAGCTCAACGCCTCACCGCCGCCCCCAAGACCGGGTGGAAAGGCCTCGAACGCTCCGTCTATGCCTGGGAAGGCACCTCCCTCCCCCAAGACCCCGCCACGCTCCAACGCCTCGAACGCCGCCCCGTCAACGACTTCTCCCTCGACTTCAACGACGCGTCCGATCATCTCTGCTACGTCTGGAGCGGCTGGCTCACCCTTGACCGCGATGCCAAGCTGACGCTCTCCCTCCGCAGCGATGACGGCGCCCGCCTCTGGATCAATGGCCGCCCTGTAGCCGGAAAAGACGGCCTCCACGGCCTTGAAGGCTCCACGGCCGCGCTCACCCTTTCCCGCGGCGAGCATCCCGTCGAGCTGCGCTATTTCAATTACAACGGCGGCCGTGGCCTGGAGCTCACCCTCACGCCCCTCTCCGCCTATTCCCCCGCCCTCGATGAAGCCTACCGGCAGGCAGCCCAAACAGCGCCCCTCAACCTCACCCTCTTTCGCGCTTGGGCTGACTTTCTCTCCCGGGCACAAAACACGCCCCTTCAGGCCTGGGAAACCTTCCTGAACTCCGCAGCCAACGGCCTGCACAACCATCTTGAACCGGCCTGGGAGCTCCTCGCCTCCTCGGCGCTTCCCGCACTCCAACGCCTCGGCGGCAAGCCCGCACTCAAGGACGCACTCCTTTTCCTGGCCAAAACCCTCCGCCAAGGACCTCAGCGCACCGCCGAGTTCTGCAATTACACCCGCATTCTCAATGAACAAGCCAAGCTTCTTGGCGACGCGCCGGAAGAGACGTTCCCCCTCTTCCAGACCGCCCTTGAAACCCAGCTCGGCACCCCCAACGCCTTCGGCATCCTTCTGCGCTGGGGCGGCGAGCGTTTCCTGGCCGCCCCGGATACCTCCCGCCGCATGATTGCCGCCATCGAAACCCTCCTCCAAACCCGGGGCAATGCCAATCAGATGCTTGGCCAATATCTCCGCGAAACCATCCGCGAAGCTTCCGAAGCCGGCAACGCAGAAGCCTTCCATGCCCTCTGCGCCCTTCAGGATTCCCTCGTGCCCCGCACACGCACCCCCTTCACATTCCCTGACTTCGGAGCCCCCCGCCTTTCCGACCGCGCCCTTCTGCGCACCTCCTCCACTTCCCGATGGGATCACCCCGAAACCTACCACCACATCCTTGACGGCCTTTCCCCCACCCTCACGTTCCACACCTCTCAGGAGGCCGCCCCGTGGGCCGAAATCTGCCTTCCCGGCATGGCCGAGATCTCCGGCGTCTACCTCCTCAACACCCCGAACAACGCCAGGCGCCTAGCCCCCTTCGCCATCGAAGTCTCTGAAGACAACGGCAAAACCTGGAAACAGGTTGCCGAAGAAACCGCCGTCCGAAGCGACTACCGCCTCACCTTCCCCCCTGTCAAAGCCCAGACACTGCGCATTATCTGCCGCCCGAAAGAAGGCGCCAAAACCTTCCTCCACCTCCGCAAAATCGGCGTCTTCGGCAAAAAACTCTACTGATGCCCCTAGCCGCAAACGCCCGAATCGCCCGCCCTCCCCAGACGGCGATTCGGCGCTCTTGACCCTGCAAAACCGCACACCCAAAACATCTGCACGCCCCCAACGCTGAAACGGCTCCCCAAAAAATCCGAAAAGTCCCCGCGCACAACACCAAGAGAATGCGTCCATAACCCGCACGCATCACAGACCCGCACGCCGCCCCTGTCAACCGCTCCACTCGCCCCACCGCGCACCAAGCACCCCGAAGACCGCGCACCCCCACCCTGCCGGAACAGGGCTCAAACACCTCCCAGCGCGCGGACTCGCCTCGGCACCAAAACGCCGCCTGCCCACCCCCATCTCACCCAGAAAACCGCCCCGGGCACTCCCCGCGCCGAGGCTCCTGCCCCCGTAAGGAATGTGCACCCGCCCCCCAAAAACAAACAGGGGCGCCCGGCGGGCGTCCCTGTTCGATTCGCTTTTCATCTGCCAAACGGCTTAGAGCGCGGCGGCGGCCTTTTCGACCAACGCCTTGAAGCCCTCGGCATCGGCAATCGCGATTTCAGAGAGCATCTTGCGGTTGATCTCAATACCGGCCTTATTCAGGCCTTCAATGAAGCGGGAGTAGTTGGGCACCTTCTCATTGGCCAACGCGCGGACGCCGGCATTGATACGGGCGATCCAGAGCTGGCGGAAGTCGCGTTTGCGGAGCTTGCGGTGCCAGGTGGCAATGCGCTGGGCGCGATCGACCGCCTCGGTAGCCAAACGGAATTGCTTGCTGCGCGCACCATAAAACCCACGAGCGAGTTTCAGGCGGCGGCGGCGGCGTTCACGGGAAGCGGCAGCGTTCGTAACTCTCATCGGTTATTCCTCCTGGATTAGGCCTGAAGCATCCGAGCGACCATCTTCTGGTTGCCCTCATAAACAGCGGCGGAACCACGGAGGTTGCGCTTGCGGCCGCGAGACTTGTACCCGTTGAGGTGACGCTTCCCGCCCTGCGTGCGCATGGCCTTGCCCGTGGCCGACATTTTGAACTTCTTAGTCGCAGACTTTTTGGTCTTGATCTTAGGCATGATCGTGATCCTTGTTTTGCGTTCGTCCACGTCGGCGGCAGTCAGCCAGAAAGCCGTCTTCAGTGGAAAGTCCGCATACTATAGCACATCACCCGCCCCAGCGCAAGCCCCCGCACCGCGCGAGAGAAATCGGAACGTTTTCCACTTCACCCAGTCAGCGCGGCTACAGATACTTTATGTTAGAATGCTCTTCATGCTTGAATCGAAAAATACACAAGAACAAAAATTTGTCTTGGGCCAATTCTTTACTCCGCCACCAATTTGTAAAGATATTGTAAAGCTTCTAGACCTGTCTCCTGAGGATATAACCCTCGTTCGGTTCAAGGCTGCGCTTATGCAAGGATTCCGCATGTAAAAACGACTGCCCCGGATTTGGGGCGAACCCGGGGCGAGGCTGCCACGGGCTCGGGGCGGGTTTGAATTGAGAAGCCGGGGCGGAGGCAGCTCTGCCACGCCGGATGCATGCGTTTTGTTTTCAGGGCAGGCTCCGGCGCCTGGTGTAAAAGAGCGGATTCCCGCGTGCCGCGGAGCACAGCAAGAAACATACAGGCCCGCGCCGGGATGCCCCGGCGCGGGCCTGCCACACCCAAAGGAGAAATCGAGCCCAAGCGGCAGGCGGGGTTATTTCACCCGGCGGATCTGCACCACGCCGTTGGATTTGTTTGTGCCGTGTGTTTTAACTTTGGCACGAAGCTTGAACGTGGCGCCAATGATGGGGTCTTCATAGCGGAGAGTGTACACGTTTTTGTCGTTTCGGTCGCCCGTGGTGCCGGGGTGAACGTCTTTGGAGACTTCGGCGCCGTTTTGGAGGAGGGCGACTTCGGCGATGTCGAGGCGGGCGCCGCCTTTGGTGTAGGAGAAGGTGACGGCATAGGTGCCGTTGGCGTCCAGCTGCGGGGTTACATCGATTTCCCAGGTGCGCCATTCTTTAACGGAGCAGTCTTTGGGCGCCCAGCGTTTGACCACGGTGCCGAGGTCTTTGGAGAGGCCGCGGTCGGCGATGCGCCGGCGCATGGCATTGAGCTGCTCGATGGGGTTGACGGCGAGCTTGGCGCGCATGAGCGGCTCCCATACGCGGAGGATATCCCGGCCGATGGCCACGGGGTCGCCGGGGGTGTAGGGGGCATAGGCGGTGTGGGGGGTGGCGATCCACTGATCTTCCCAATCGGCCAGGGCGTTGAGGAAGGGGGTGGAGCGAAGGGCGGGGCGCCCCCAGTCTTTGGTGGGGATGTCGTCTTCGTTCTGCCAGGGTTTGCCCTCGGCGAGTGCTTTTTGGAGCGCGGCATGGAAGCGCTGCCACCGGGGGAGGTAGTAGTCGCGGATGAGACCGCTCCAATCTTTCCAAGCGTATTCGTAGATGCGCGGGCGCCGGTAATTGTGCCCCCACTGCGTCACCTGACAGGCGGCGTTGAAGTCGTAGAGGTCTTTATCGGCCTGCGTGCCGGGCATGGCGCGGGCATCCTGCACCCACTTCTCAAACGATGTGAGCGGATCGGCGGCGCAGAGGCGGTCCATCTCGCGGGCGAAGGCGGCAAAGGTCTCGCAGGCGGTCTTCAGTTTGGCGGCATCGCCATCGAGATACGCGTTGGCCACATCGGCATGAAGGGCATGGATCACATCGCCCATCACATGGCGCCCCACGTCTACCACGTCAAAGCGGAAACCGGCGGCGCGGACGGCCTCGGGGTGAGCGGCGGCCGTATTCAGGAGGTCTTTCCAGGCGTCCAGGAGGGTGAGGGGATTGTAGCGGATGCCAAAGCCCCAGTTCGGATCGGCCATGCGGACATTGAGGGCGGGGCGGGCGGCGATGAGCGAAGACATGCCGCGGGTGCCGGGGCGGTAAACGGTGCCCACGAGTTTCTCCCAGGCCTGCATGGCTTCCGGCCAGGCAGCGCCGTAACGGGCGGCCACGTACTCTTCAAGCCAAGGGCGGAAGTCGGTCTTTTCCTGCCGCCACATCTGGTCAAAGACCATGGCGAAATAGGCGGGGTTGTTCTGGATGGCTTCAGGGAAGAGCCCCATGCCCACACAGTTGGGGGCGGCCTTTTTCGTGTTGAGGAAGGGGTTGTTCGCCAGGCCTTTCAGATCGCCGAAGAGGCGCGTGCGCCCGCCGAAGTTGTGAATGGTGCCGATCACGAAGGGATAGCCGCCGAAGGCCTTCTTGGCGCGCCATTTGCCGCCGATATCAAGCACGAGGGCGTGAGCTTTTGGGATGGCGTTGAGAATAGGGTCGCGAATAGACCACGATTGCATGCAGAGCGTGGCATTGGGGTCGCTGGCGACAGCCGCTTCATAGATCACGCGCCCCACGTTGCGGAGATAGTCATCGCCCGGCTGAGGCGGCGCGGATTCATGGAAGGGATCGGTGCCATAGTAGCCGTAAGCGCCGAAGAGGGCTTTCTGCTCCTCATAAAAGGCCTTGGCCAGCTTGGGGAAAAGCGGGTCGAGCGGGTCGAGCTGAGCACTGCCGTTGAAGCACCCGCACCATGGCGGCTGCTGCTTGATGGCTGCCTGAGGGAACTTTTCCTTCATGCGCAGGGGGACGAAGCCCGTGAAGCCCTGTTGGATCGGCGTCATGCCGAAGTCGCGCTCGCGCGCAGTGATTTTCTGGCCAAGGGCAATATGGTCTTCAATAAAGGCTTTTGGGAGCGGGCCGCCGAACCGTTCAATATTCGTCATCCACTGCCAGGCGAAATAGGCCGGCCCCACAAGGAACTCGCGCGCTTCGGCCTCCGTAAAGCCGATCTCCGGCCGCTGAAGCATCTTATACCACACGCCTTCCAGCCCAATGGCCTGCAGCGGCATATTCACGCCCTGCATCGCCATCAGGTCAATCTCATATTCCCAGCGCGCCCAGTCCCAGAAAGCACAGGAATAGGAGAGCGTGCAGTAGTTGAAATAAACGCGCTTGCCGTAAGGCGTGGTCTGCTCGACCCGCGCCGCCGCCGGAAGCTTTTCCGGGAGCCGCGCCGCATCGAAGCCTTCCCAAAAAGGCGCCACCTTGGCCGTATGCCGGAGATACCACCCCAATGCCGAGGCCTGCGCCACAGGCGTATTCCCCTCGAGCACCAGCTTGCCCTCAACGGTTTCATAGGCGAATCGCTCCGGCTCGCCGGCCTTAGGCGCAGGCAAATCTTTCAGTACAATCTGCCCCTTGTGCGCAGGGAGCCGCCGCGCAATCAAGCCCTCAACGGCGGGGAAGGCTTGCGCCGACAGCACCGTCAGCATCGCGACAGCCAACATGAGTACTCGCTTCATAATCATCCTTTTCCGAGAGTTAACAGCATGGAGAAGTATGCCACAACGTCAAGCCCTTTGGCGAATCCTTAACCACCCGCCGCGCCGCGTGCGTCCTCCGCAACGCACCGTTTCTGCGCCCGCCCGTACTGCGCCGCTCCGGCAATGCGTACCGGGAAGCCGGTTTCCCCCGCGCGCTCCACCCCAAAGCCCTGCGAGCGGCTTCCGCGTTCGGGGCACCGCTCCGCCATACACCCCCCTCCTGCGGACAGCTCTGCACAAAGGGCGCAAAACCTCTCCTTCTCACCCCCGCCCGCCCGCGCTTGTGTTATGATGAACGTATGGTTTATTTCATTGCAGATACGCATTTCGGGCATGACAAAATGCGCGCCCTGCGCGGCTTCCCTTCGGTAGAGGCCATGGACGCGCATCTCATCACCCGCTGGAACGCCCGTGTAACCGATGCTGACGACATTTATATCGTTGGCGACTTTGCCTACCGCAACACCCGCCCCGTAGAGAATTATCTCCGTGCCCTGCGCGGCCGGAAACATCTGATCATCGGCAATCACGACCGCCGTTGGATTCAAACGCTTCGGCTGGCCGACTGGTTCGTTGAAAGCGGCTTCATTCTGGAGGGCGAGCAGAAAGGCAATTACTTCACCTGCTGCCACTACCCCATGATGGACTGGTTCCGCAAAAAGCACGGCTCCCACCTCATCTACGGACACATCCACGCCAACACCAACGATCCTTACTACCCCTTTCTTCAAACCCTTCCCAACGCCTACAACGCCGGTGTAGACGTCAACGGCTTCAAGCCTGTAACGCTTTCCGAACTCATCGCCGGAACGGCCCGCCGCCGGGCTCTCTGGCACACTCGCTACCCAGGAGCCACCCCATGATTTCCCGCCGCAGCTTCCTCCGCACCCTCAGTGCCGCCGCAGCTTCCTCCGCCTGCCCCGCCGCTCTCCGAGGCGAGAGCGGAACCCGCGCTCACCCCTGGGCAAGCGCCGGCTCCGGGAGCCGCCCAAACATCATCCTCGTGCTCTGCGACGACCTCGGCTGGGGCGACTTGGGCACCTTCTGGCAGGCTCAGCGCAAAGCCCCCCACAAGCTCCTCACCCCAAACCTTGACCGCGCCGCCGCCGAAGGCGTCAAGCTCACCCAGCACCTCACCGTCTCCCCTATCTGCATCGCCGCGCGCGCGTCGCTCATGACCGGCAAAAACCAGGGCCACTGCAACGTCCGCGACAGCCGCTTCGATCACGCCATCGATCCGCATATGACGCTGGCCACCGTTCTCAAAGCCGGCGGTTACGCCACCTGGCACCTCGGCAAATGGGGCATCGGCGGCGGCTATCAGGCGCACACCCCCCGCACCGCCATGCCCGGGCAGGCCGGCTTTGACTACGCTTACGGCTACCCTGCCCACCTCCACGGCCACAGCTACTACCACTGCTTCATTCCCGGCACCACCGATATCGACCGCGCCGACAAACTATCCCCCATCCTCGAAAGCTACTCCGAAGCGGCCTATGCCGCCGCAGGCTCCCCAGAAGGGTTCCTGCGCGACCAAGAGCCCGGCGCCAAAACCGCCCAATTCCGACGCCCCGTCCCCAACAAAGAAGTCCGCTTCGTCTACGACACCGATCTCTTCACCGCCAAAGCCAAGCAGCTCATTGGCGCCCACCAGAAGACCGCCCCCGCCCAGCCCTTCTTCCTCCAGCTCTGCTACACCACCGTCCACGGCTCCGGCCACGCCGGCGTCTGCGACCCGGCCATCACCCATAAAGCCGTCTTCCACGTCCCCGGCACGCCCTACCCTGCCCTCTCCGATGAAGATCCCGAATGGGGCGGCGGCGCCACCCTCTCCGGTGCCAGCAAGGCCACCGCCCAAACCGCCAACACCTGGATCCACCCCGACGCCCGCGCCTTCCCTACCCCCTCCCTCCGCCGCTATGCCACCAGCGTCCGCCGGCTCGATGACGCCATGGGCGACCTGCTCCATTTCCTGAAACTCCGCGGGCTCGACCAAAACACCCTTCTCGTCTTCACCTCCGACAACGGCCCCTCCGGAGAATACCTCACCCCCGGCGGCCTCAAATGGGTGGAAGAAGCCTTCGACTCCAACGGCCCGTTTAAAGGCATGAAACGTTGGAGCTATGAAGGCGGCCTGCGTGAGCCCACCTTCGCCCGCTGGCCCGGCATCCTCCCCGCCGGAAAAACCTCCAACCTGCCCAGTAACTTCACCTGCTGGATGCCCACCTTCGCCGATGCCGCCGGCCTGCCGCCCCCCGCCCATGCCGATGGCGTCTCCCTCCTCCCCGAGCTCACCGGCACCGGCCGCCAGCTCCCCTGCCGCCTCTACACCGAGTATATCGACAGCGGCACCCCCGAACACTTCGGCCTCGAGCAAAGCGTCCGCCACGGCTCCTGGGTGCTCCTGCGCAACTCCGGCAAAAATCAGAACACCCCCGAGCTCTACAACCTTGACGACGACCCCGGCCAAACCCGCAACCTCGCCGCACAGCGCCCCGACCTCGTCCGCCAGCTGCTCCCCCTCCTCGTCACCTGCCGCATCCCCACCGGCAAAGTCCCCGATGCCTGCGGCGCCCCCACCGCCGTCGATGCCGGGGGGAAAGCCCGCCGCGCCCTCGATGAAACGCCTTTCCCCGCCCTTGACGATGCCCTGCCAACCCCCCAGGCCGCCGCCTGGCTCTACCAGGGCACCTGGCCATGGGTGCCCGACTTCCGCACCCTCATGCCCGTTCATGAAGTGCCCGAAACACGCCTCGCAGCCATCCTCCCCAAGCTCCCAAAACAACACATCGGCCTCCTCCGCCACGGCTGCCTCACCCTCGAAGAGCCTGCCGTCATCACCTTTGAAGCCCATGGCGGCGGCGGATGCCAGCTCTGGGTGCACGAGGCGCACATCCTCGAATACGAGGCCGGAGACTGCGCCGATGCCCCGCGCCGCTTCACCCTCGCCCTTGAAAAAGGCCGCCACCCCTGGCGCGCCGCCCTCACCGCCCCCCTCGTAGCCCTCCGTGCCCTCACCCCCGATGGCCGCGACCTCTTTGCCCCGGCCGGCCAGCCATAAACGCCCTGCGCCCGCATCCCCCAAAAAGCCCCGGCCCCAGGCAGACAAGCCCGGGGCAGAACGCTTCTGCGTCGCACCGCCGCCTGTGCACCGCCGAACACAACCCTATGCCCGCGCAGCAAACCCGCGCCATCCCCTGCCCGCCTGTGCTAAGCTAACGCTGTTTCGCTTTGCTTCACATTCGTTTCCCCAGCATGGAGGTTGGCATGAAGCCCTTTTTCATTCTTGCGCTCACGTTCATTGCAGCAGGCGCCCAAGCCGTTTCGGAAACAGGCCTCGCCGCGGCGCGCGGCGTGCTGGCGCGTTTCGCAGGCGAATCCGTGGCAGAAACGCTCCGTCTGGAAACGATCCCCGATGAAGACGGATGCGCCGTCTATGAAGTGGCCGATCATGGGCGTACCCTGCGCGGCTCCTCCCCCGTGGCGCTCTGCAAAGCCTTCTATGCCAACACCACCGCCAAAGGCGCCGGCATCTGTTCCTGGACAGGCAGCCGCTTCGATGCCGCCGCCGCTTTTGCCCCCTCTGCGCCTGTACGGGTTGTTGCCCCCTTCCGCCACTATCAATACTTCAACGTGGTTACCTTCGGCTATACCATGCCCTTCTGGGATGAAGCGCGCTGGATGCGGGAAATTGACTGGATGGCACTGCACGGCATCGACATGCCCCTGGCACTGATTGCCAACGAAGCCATTGCCGGGCGCGTCTGGCGCAGTCTCGGCCTTACCCAGGAAGAGATCGATGCCGCCTCGTGCGGGCCGGCGCACCTGCCCTGGATGCGAATGGGCAACCTCTCCGGCCGGCCGGATGCGCCCCTGCCCATGGCTTGGCAGGAGCGGAGCATCCGCATCCAGCACGCCGTTCTCAAGCAGATGCGCGCACTGGGCATGAAGCCGATTGTGCCCGGCTTCGCAGGCTTCGTCCCCCAAGCGCTCACACGCGTCCGCCCCGAAGCCAAGCTCCTCAAAATGAACTGGAGCGGCTTTCACGCCTGGTTCCTCTCCCCCGATCAGCCCCTTTTCCGCGAGCTGGGGCGGCGCTTCGTTGAAGAATGGGAAAAAGAGTTCGGCTCGTGCGATTACTGGCTGGCCGATAGTTTTAACGAAATGAAACTCCCCTGGAAAACCGAAGCGGAAACCTTGCAGGGTCTTGCCGCCTGCGGTGAACATGTCTTTCAGGCCATTCAAGACGCCCACCCCGGTGCCACCTGGGTGATGCAGGGCTGGATGTTCGGTTACGACCGCGCCGTCTGGTCGCCCGCCCGCGCCCAAGCACTCCTCAGCCGCGTGCCCAACAACCGCCTCCTCATCCTCGACATGGCCGTAAACTACAACGCCTTCCGCTGGCGCAACGGCATGAACTGGCGCCGCTTCCCCGGCTTCTTCGGCAAACGCTGGGTCTGGAGCACCATCACCAACATGGGCGGCAAAAGCCTCCCCGGCGAACCCCTCGAATGGCTCGCCAACGCCCATCTCGAAGCCCTCGCCGATCCTGAGCGCGGCGCACTGGAAGGATATGGCATCGCCCCGGAAGGCATCGAAAACAACGATGTAATCTATGAGCTGCTCACCGCCGCCGGCTGGCGCCGCGAACCGCTCGATCTCCGCGCCTGGCTCCGCACCTATTCCCGCTGCCGCTACGGTGCCGATGCCCCGGGCATCGAAGCCTTCTGGGAAGCGCAGCTCGCCGGCGCCTATCACAGCCAGGAGCCGCACCCCTTCTTCTGCTGGCAAAAAGCCCCCGGCGGCAGCCGCGGCTCCTTCCGGGGCGGTGAGCACACCCTCCGCGCCGCAGAAGCCCTCGCCGCCTGCTCGGACACGCTGAAAAACGCCCCCCTCTACGCCCTAGATCTCCGCGAACAAACCGCCTTCGCCGCCGGCGTGCGCCTGGAAACCGTGCTCCGTGCCGAACAGCAAGCCCGCGAATCCGGCGACCCGACTCTGGCCGCCGAGCTCCAGGCCAAAGCCGAAGCCCTCTTTCAAGGCATCGATGCCGTTCTGCGCGGCCACCCCACGCTCGATCTGCGCAGCTGGATTGCCCAAGCTCGCGCCGCCGCCGAAAACAACCCCGCCCTGGCCGATGCCTACGAAACCAACGCGCGGCGCATCATCTCCATCTGGGGGCCGCCGGTCAACGACTATGCCTGCCGCGTCTGGTCAGGCCTCGTCGGCGGTTATTACCTGCCGCGCTATCAACGCTGGTGGGCCGCACAGAACGCCGGGCAAAACGCCCGCCTCTCCGCCTTTGAGCAAGCCTGGGTTGAGCAGCGCACGCCCCTCCCCGAGCCCGCCGCCAGCCCCTCGCCCGAAGCCCTCCTGCAGCTGATCCGTTCCCTTCCGGCCACGCTCGATGCGCCCACGCCCGGCGAACGCATCGGCGCCTGGAGCCCCGCCGACCTGGGCACCGGCTGGCGTACCCTTTCCTGGAATGTGCCCGAAGACCGCCTCCGCGCCGCCAAACGGCTCCGCTTCCGCTACACACAAGGGCGCGAACGGCTCGATATCCGCGAAGTAACCGTGGAAATGGACGGCGCAGCCGTGCAAACCTTCCGCCCGCAGGAAGCCTTCGCCGGCACCCCTTCGCGCTGCAACGTCTTTATGCTGAGCCTGCCCCCCGAAGCCACCGGCAACAACGGCTGCCGTATCCGCGCCGTTGTGCGCGGCCACAAAAGCCCCGATTCTTCCGGCGTGGTGGAGCTTCTCTAGAAGCCCGCGCCCAGCCGTTTCTGCCCGCCGCCCCGGATTTAAGGCAAAGCCGTGGCAGCACCGCACAAAACCCGCCCCGCGCTTCAACGGCAAGCCGGGGCACTGCTTTTCATTTCATGGAGGGGAGCACAATGCCGCGCAGGATCACGCGCTGGCAAAGCAGAAAGACGATCGCCGTGGGAATGGAGACCAGAACAAAGCCCGCCATCACCACCCAGGGCGTCCCGGCAAAACTGCGGCTCATCTGGTAAAGCCACACCGAGAGCGTCCAATGGCTTTGCCGCTGGCAAACCAGAAGTGCCCATTCCCAGGAATTATAAGCGGCAACGAAGGCATTGAGCGCATTCACCGCCAGGATAGGCGCGGCCATAGGCAGCGTGATGCGGCGGAAGATCTGCCACTCGTTGGCGCCATCAATGGCTGCCGCCTCATACAGTTCACGCGGAAGCGCATCGAAAAAGCCTTTCAGGATGAAGATCGAGAGGCCGTTGGCCACAGAAGGAAGCACCAGCGCGGCAAAGGTGTTGAGCAAGCCTAGCTCGCGAATCAGCAGAAAGCCCGGAATCGCCGTAACGGCGGCCGGGAAGGCCATCGTGGCCAGCAAAAAGAGCAGAATCCCCTCCACGTGGCGCAAACGGAAACGCGACAGGGCATAAGCGGCCAGCGGATTGACCGTGAGCGTGGCCAGAATAGTGAGCGCCACGAGCACCAGCGTGTTCCACCACGCATCGCCCCGTAAAAAAAGCACCTCGCAGACGGTGCGGTAATTGGCCGTTATGTCGCGCCACAGCAGCGCCGCGCCAAAGTCGGCAAACGTTACGGCGAAAGCCTGCGCCTGCGGCGGGGGCACATCCCGCCAATCAGCGGCCGTGCAGGGTTTGCCCCGAGCATCGCGATAAACGGCCCGAAGGGCTTCAAGCGTGCCGTAACGCCGCTTCAGCCAGGCCTGCCACGCGGCTTCCGGGGAGCAGGGCGTCAAATCCGAAAAGGTCAGCGTGCCCACAAAGCCGCGCCACAGGGGGCTGTTTTCATAAGGCAAAAGCGGGATCTCGCCCCACGATTCGGGAAGCGGGCGGCCGGTCAGGCGCGCATAGTCGCTCAGCGTGCGGCAGGTCTGCTCCAAATAACGCGCCCATTGTGTACAGAGCTCCGGCGTGGGCGAAAGGCGAAGAAGCCGCCGGGGATAGGCCGTGCAGACAAACGCCTGCCAATCTGCATCAGCGGCCTCGCCGGGGAACCGGGCAGGCGGCAATCCGCGTGCCGCGCGCCATTTCTGCCACAGAGGCGCAATCCAGAAGGGGCGCGTGCGGGAATAGGGCTGCGGCATGCTGCGGTAGTGCGCCTTAAACGCCTGCCAAGCCTCGCACTTCGGGTCGTCCGGCGGCCAATCCCAATCCGGGTAATGAAGGGGGACGCGCTGCTGTGCCCGAAAGCGGATGCTGTAGAAGCTGTTGTAGCGAATCTTCCACTGCGCATTGAGCGCCTCTAGCGCGGCGGCCGCGCCGCGATGCCCCGTCTGCGCCTCAAAGAGCCCGCGCACGAACGGCGCCACATCGCGTTCATCAAAGGTGCATACCGAGTTGCGCACATCATACGAGCGGTTGAACGCGGCGTAATCGGCGGCCATCCGGCGCCAGGCGGCGGCGGTTTCCGGGCTGCGCATCCCCTCCACCCACGGGCGGGCAAAAGCACGCACGGCCTCCGGCTCGCGGGCAAGCGCCGTCCAGCTGTTCCAATGCGCAGGTGCTTCGGGAAACACCTCCCGGGGGAACGCGCCGTGAAACGAAGCCAGCACGCGCATGAAACGCCCTTCGGGCGACCATACCGAGCGCAAGACCGGCGAATAGCGGTAATAATCGAACCGACCGGCCATTGAGCCGGAAACCATCATGAGGAACGGCCACACCATCGTGAGTCCCCCCAGCGTCAGCACGAGGTAAAGCACGCCCAGCAGCAGGCGGGCTCGAACCGTTTTGCGCTCGGTGGGCAGAATGATCATAACGCTGCAGCAAAGGCTGTGATCAGCGCGGCCATACGCGGCTTGACCGCCGTAGCCTCGGCTAGGACTTCCGCATGGCTCGGCGGCGTGGGCGAGAGCCCGGCGGCCAGATTGGTGATGCAGCTGAGCGCCGCCACGCGCAGCCCTGAAGCGTGGGCAACCATCGCTTCGGGAACCGTGCTCATACCCACGGCGTCGCCCCCCAAAGCGCGAAAGGCCCGCACCTCCGCCGGGGTTTCGTAAGACGGCCCCGATGAAAACACATACACGCCCGCCTGCATTCGCTCCGCGCCCAAGCGCAGAAGCCGCGCCGACAGCTCCGGGTCATACACCTGCGTCATATCCGGAAAACGCGGCCCCCATTCCGGCCGATGCGCGCCGCGCAGGGGGTTAAACCCCGCCAGATTCAAATGATCGGAAAGCACCATTAAGTCGCCCGGGCGAAACGCCGGGTTCAGCCCGCCCGCCGCATTGGTCAGCAGCACCGCCGGCACACCCAGGCATCGCAGCAGCTCCACCGGATAGACCACCTGCTCCACCGAGCAGCCCTCATAACAATGGCGGCGGCCGCAGAAGACCGCCACGCGCTTTCCTCCCAGCGTAATCAGCTGCAGCTCGCCGCGGTGGCCGGGCACCGTGCTGGCGCCATAACCGGGCAATTCGGCATAGGGCAGGCGCACATGAACCGCCTCGGGGCGGAGTGCCTCCCCCCACCCTGAGCCCAACACCAGCCCGCAGGCAATCGGCGCGGCATGAAATGCCGCCGGCAGCGCTCGCGCTTCCGCTTCAAGCATGGGCGGCCTCCTCTTCGGGAGCCTGCGCGGGCGCCTGTTCAGGCTTGGCCGGAGCCGTCTTCTCCGCTGCGCCCTCGGGGGCAGCGGCCGGCGCAGACACAGGCTGACCCGCCGCGGCGTCTGCCACAGGGGCGGCTGCTTCCGACTCCGCAGGCTTCTCTGCCGCAGAGGCGGGCTTGGAACCCGATGTCTCCGCTTCCGATTTGGGCGGGACAAAGTCCGCCAATTTCTTGACAATGACTACCGGCGTTCCAGGGCGGACAAGCTCAAAGAGTTTTTCCGCGTTCCAATTGGTCAGGCGGAAGCACCCGCGCGATTCCGGGCGCCCCACAGTGTTCGGGCGCGGAGTGCCGTGAATGCCGTAACCTGCCAGCGAGAGGCCGATCCAGCGGCTTCCCACCGGGTTGCGCGGCCCGGCGGGCACCACCATCCGCCCCACGCTGGGATCCTGCCCATAATTCCGCGGGTCATAGGTGTAATTGGGGGCAGGCGCCATATTCTTCACCGTCAGCTCCCCCACCTTCGGCAGGTGCGCCTTATTTCGCGCGATAGAGCACGGAAAGCGCAGGCACAGCTGCCCGGCGCGGTCAAAGCCTGCCAGAACGCACTCCTCCAGCGCGATCACCAGGCTGGCCGGCTGCTCCAACGCCGCCGTGCGCACATTCGGCACCAGCAGGGTGAGTCCCGGCGCCAGATCCTCCGGCCAATTGATGACCCCGG
Organism: uncultured Lentisphaeraceae bacterium; assembly: GCA_937892925.1. GTDB lineage: Bacteria > Verrucomicrobiota > Kiritimatiellia > RFP12 > DVOR01 > Spyradenecus. The sequence continues at coordinate 12,115 of CALBHX010000088.1, read as the reverse complement.
GGTTCAGCCGCCGCAGCGTCCGCTCCGAAGTGTGATATTTTTCCGCCAGGCACGCGCCCAAGCTTTCATAACCCATCTGCTTCAGCTTGGCCCGTTCGGCCCACGTCGGCGGCATGGGGCCGGAAACCCGCGCCGCATCTTCCGGCGAAATCGTCACCCGCACCAGCGGCTCCTCCATCTCCGCCAGTTTTCCATACAGCGGCACATCCACCCACTGCGTCCGCCGAAGCCCATTGGCCTTCTGCCAAGCCCGCATCGCCAGGCGCGAGCCCTCCCCCCACACACCGTCAATCACACCGCAGGAGAAGTTATTTCGATCCAGAAAGATCTGGAGCATCAGCACCTCCTGATCGAACCCCTTCGGCGGCGAGAGCACATGCCCGCAATTCAGCTGCGGCTCATCCTGCGGCGTTTCCTCGGCCTCCTCTGCCACCGGTTCATCGCCCGAGACGGGCTGCGCCTTCTTCTCCTGCGCATCCTCCGCGCCCGGCGCCGTCTCCGGCACGTCTTCAATGACAATCTTGAACGGCACCTCCTCCTGTGGCGGCAGCGCCGCCTGCGGAGCCTCCGCCGCCATTGCCACGCCGCATACACACGCCAACACGCTTCCAATCAACCGCTTCATTCCGTCTCCTTCCGCCCGGAACCGCACGCCCCCGGGCATTTACTGCCCCCGATTATAACAGGTTCACGCCCCCAGCGTCATCCACGCCATCTCGTGCGCCACATACGGACTTCCGCTCTTTACCATGCCAACGCAACACCTGCGCAGCATCCTCCGCATTGTTTCTACTTCAAAGTGGCAACACCTCATCCCTTACACTCTCAGATCCCTCACGCGCCCCATGTTCAACACTCCGCAATGAATCACCGCCCTTGCGCCAGACACGAGAACCACCGTGTATTCACTCCCATCCACGCCTCGCACACCATCACTCAACGGCCGCACGGTTATTCGCCGCAGCTTTTCGATAACAGCCCGCGCCGATAAACTCCAACACGCCATAATCACGTAATCTCTGAAGCTGCTGCCGGATTTTTGGCCGAATATTCCGATTCCGCGGGTGGCGCGCCGAAAACCAAGGTTCAAAGCGATAAACATCTTCCAATGAGAACATCTCGGCGGGAATTTTCTCAAGACAAGCAAGCATATCCAACACCCAACCTCTAGCTTTCAATGCCGCAGGCATCATGCCCGAGGCCTGACGCATATTGGTGAGCACCTGGCCTTTTTCTTCCTGTTGCCCTTCGTTCAGCACGCAGATTTTCCCCTGCGGGGGGATAACAGAAAACAAAATGTTGCTCCCCACCCAGCCCGCACGGCGAGCCCCTGCCGATAAAGGCGGCCTCTTTTCAATGAGAGACGGGACAAAAAAGGTTTTGGGAATTACCCACAGATTCCTCACGTATCCTTCCAGGCAATCATACGTTAATACCAGCAGATCCGGATTATTGTTGCTTCGAATTCGTTGGAGCAAGGCTTCATAGGCGCCATTAGCCAATTTGTGCCCGACAGCCCCCCGCTTGCTTTTCAGCTCATAACTGCTCTTGCACGAAGGGCACACAAAATCTTCCGCAGGCCGATTGTTTGCAGCATGGCATAACTTCTCTGCCCCGCATCGGGGGCAATACATCTGCTCTGCAACCCATGCCTCCGTCACCACTCGCGCCATTTGCGCAGCGCTGCGATACGCCGCAGCAAGTTCTAAATGAAGCTGAAGATTCATGCATACTCCGTTCTGCAAATGCCCCGACTTCGATTACAAACAGGCGCAGGCTTATATACAAACACATTTTAGCAGATTACGCGGGTGTTCTGACTGTTTGGCGGAATGGAAGATGGAGAATGGGAAAAGGGGGAAATTATCAATGAAATTGAGGATAGATTGAGTTTTTTGAGGGTCTATTCTCAAAGAGCTTGATAACCGATACGGGCGGCTTGAGGGATTGCGGAACAACGCTTATCCGCCAAGCCTGCCTGCACACTCAGGACGGGTTGAGGTAGAACCCGGAGCGGACTGTGCCGCAGCCGGCAAAGAGCCCTTGACTCCTGGCCGGAGGAGAACAAAAAAACGGGAGCCGCGGGGCGGCTCCCGTTTCAACCGGCTTGGGCATGCCTTAGAGGCAGCTGTGGCAGGTGCGGGCGATGACTTCGTCCTGATGCTTCTTGCTGAGGTTGATGAAGCGGACGGCGTAACCGGAAACGCGAATGGTGAGGTTAGGATACTTCTCTGGATGCGCCTGAGCATCGCGGAGGAGATCGGTATTGAAGACATTCACGTTGAGGTGGTGCGCGCCCTGCCCAAAGTAGCCATCCATCAGGCGGGTGAGCTTCTGGATCTGCTCGGGCTCTTCCTTGCCCAGTGCCATCGGGTTGATGGTGAAGGTGTTGGAAATGCCGTCGCGGCAGGCATCGTAGTTGAGCTTGGCCACGGAGTTGAGGGAGAAGACGGCGCCGGAGGCGTCGCGCCCGTGCATGGGGTTGGCTCCGGGGGCGAAGGGTTCGCCGCCTTTGCGCCCATCGGGGGTGGAGCCGGTGTTGCGGCCGTACATCACGTTGGAGGTGATGGTGAGCATGGAGAGGGTGTGCTCTGCGCCGCGGTAGCAAGGGGTCTTACGGAGCTCGGAGTAGAAGAACTCGGCCAGCTCTTTGGCGATGGCGTCAACGCGGTCGTCATCATTGCCGAACTTCGGGAAGTCGCCTTCAATCTGGAAGTCGGTGGTGAGGCCGTCGGCATTGCGCACGGGGGTCACCTTGGCGTATTTGATGGCGCTGAGGGAGTCGGCCGCCACGGAGAGGCCGGCGCAGCCGAAGGCCATCCAGCGGTGTGCCAGGTGGGTATCGTGCAGCGCCATCTGGATCTTCTCGTAGGCGTATTTATCGTGCATGTAGTGAATCACGTTCATGGTGTTCACATACTGGTGCGCGAGCCAGGAGAGGGTCTTTTTGTAGCGGGCCAAGACGTCCTCGTAATCGAGTGCGCCGGGTGCAGGCAGATCGGTAGCGGGGCAGACCTGTTTGCCCTTGATTTCCTCGCGGCCGCCGTTGAGGGCGAGCAGAAGGGCTTTGGGCAGGTTGCAGCGGGCGCCGAAGAACTGCATGTCTTTGCCGATGGTCATGGCCGAAACGCAGCAGGCAATGGCATAGTCATCGCCGAAGCGCTCGCGCATGAGGTCGTCGTTCTCATACTGCACGGAGTCGGTCTCGATCGAGACGTGGGCGCAGTAGTCTTTCCAGCCCTGCGGGAGCTTCTGCGCCCAGAGAACGGTCATATTCGGCTCGGGAGCCGGCCCGAGGGTCTCGAGGGTGTGGAGGACGCGGAAGGTGGTTTTGGTTACGAGCGTGCGACCGTCGAGCCCCATGCCGCCGAGGGATTCGGTGGTCCAGGTGGGGTCGCCGGCAAAGATGTCGTTATATTCCGGCGTGCGGAGCTGGCGGTTCATGCGCAGGTGGAGGACGTAATCATCGATAAGCTCCTGCGCGCCTTCTTCGGTGAGGACGCCGGCGGCCAAGTCGCGCTCGAAATAAATATCCAGGAAGGTTGCTGTGCGCCCGAGGCTCATGGCTGCGCCGTTCTGCTCCTTGATGGCGGCCAAGTAGCCGAAGTAAACGGCCTGGACGGCTTCGCGGGCGGTTACGGCGGGCTTGGAGATATCGCACCCGTACATTTCGGCCATCTTTTTGAGGCGGCCGAGATAGTCGATCTGGCGCCAGACTTCCTCGCGGAGGCGGATGAGCTCTTCGGTCATGGTTTCGTTCGGGCCGGTGCCGATGCCGTCGAGGTCTTTCTGCTTCTCTTCAATGAGTTTGTCCACGCCGTAAAGCGCCACGCGGCGGTAGTCGCCGATGATGCGGCCGCGGCCGTATGCATCGGGCAGGCCGGTGAGGACGTGTGCCGAGCGCAGGGCGCGCATGTCTTTGGTGTAGGCACGGAAAACGCCGTCGTTATGCGTGGTGCGGTAGGTGAACTGCGTCTTCAGCTTTTCGCTGAGGTGGTAACCGTAAGCCTCGGCGGCCTGTTCGGCCATGCGCATCCCGCCAAAAGGGTTCACCGAGCGCTTGAGCGGCGCATCGGTCTGCAAGCCCACAATGAGCTCGTTTTCCTTATCGAGATAGCCGGGCTTGTGGTTGAGCAGGCTCGAAGCATTGTCCACATCCACATCCAGCACGCCGCCTTTGTCGAACTCCTGCTGATGGAGCTTTTCATACTCGGCATTCACCTTTTTGGTGCGCTCAGTGGGGCCCACGAGGAAGGAAGCATCCCCCTCATAAGGCGTGTAGTTGGTCTGAATGAAATCACGAACGTCAATACTGTCCTGCCAAACGCCGGACTTGAACGCAGGATATTGAACCATGGCGGTTCCTCCATTGTGCGGTGAAATCCCGGCCTCCGCGGCAGCCCGCGCATACAACCGGGAAAATGTCTATAACCCTACCACACCCCCTCGGCGCTGTCAAGAAATGTTTAGACTATCCTAATTTAAAATGCTTTCTCCAGCACGCACGTCCCCGCCGTTATTTCCGCCGCCAAGCCCGGCGCACCAGCATCCGATCGGCCGCTGCGCCGACCGCATGGCGCACCCGCCACAACGCCGCATACCATCGCCACCGCGCCCGCCGCGGCAAAACCCACCCAATCTGTGAAGGCGCCCCGCGCGCGTGGCACGGAAACGGCCTCACCCACCACACCTTCACGCCGCAGGCCGCCCAACGCCCCCACGCATCGGCCAACGCTGAAACGGGCGTATTCGCCGCCAGCAGCCGCCGCGCCGCCGCACGCGAGAGGACATAGGCCGCCGCGCACGAAGCGCCCGGCCCGGCCGGCACCAGATAAAAGCCTCCGTCCATCGGCTCCCCCGTCTCCAAGGCATGTTCTGCCGCGGGGCTCCCTTCCAGCAGCCACACCTCTGCCCTTTCTGCACGCGCCCGGCCGGCAATCGCCTTCAGGGCTGCGCCCAACGCCGCCGCATCCCCCGCCACATCATCCTCAAACACTGCGCCCGCCGCCGCCTCCAAAGCCGCCACCCGCCGCCACGCCGCCGCATGAGAGAGCGCACACCCTGCCTCCGCCGGCTGAATCCGCCGCGCATTCGCCACCCAAAACCGCAGCCGCGCCACCCGTTTCCAAAACCGCCACCCCTCCGCCGCCGCCAGCGCGCGCCCATCCACCGCTTCCAGCCGCTCCACCGCCAACCCCGGCACCCCGCCAAGCCACCTCAGCGAAGCCGCCAGCCGCTCCCGCGCACCCGCCAAATTCAGCAAAAAACCCTGCATCATGCCCCCGCGCCCTTCCGCTTCTCCGCACCCAGCAAACGCTCCAGAAAACGCGGCACCTCCGCATCAATCGCCGGCGGCTCCGGCGGCGCCCACGGCGCACGCACAAAGTCCAGAATCCGCGCCCCCAGCGCCGCCGCATCCCCCGGCCTCACCAGCCCCGGATACCCTGCGCCCGTCCATTCCTCAAGCCCCTGCCCTATGCACCCGATAACCGGCACGCCGCACGCCGCCGCCTCCGCAAACACGCACCCAAACGCCTCAAATGAAGCGGGCAGCACAAAGAGATCCAGCTCCGCATAAAACGCCGCCATTGCCCCATGCGCCCGCTCCGCCTCGAACGAGACCTGTTGCTCCAGCTCCAGCTCCCGAACCAGCCGTTCACACGCCCCGCGCTCGGGTCCAGACCCCACCAGCCGCAGCCGCCACCCTTCCGGCAGCTGGGCGCGAATCCCCGCCAACGCCCGCAGCAGCACCGCCTGATCCTTCCCCTCCACAAAGTTCCCCACACACCCCATCACAAACCCCGCGCCGCCGCGCCGCCGCGCATTCGGCGCAAACAGCCGCCCATCCACCCCGTTAAACAACACCAGTGCCCGCCGCACCTGCGGCGCAGGCAGCCCCGCCACACACGCCAGGCTCCGCCGGTAATCCGCCGTCAGCACGCCCCCCGGCAAAGGCATTTCCAGAAACGCCCGCGCCGCCCGCGCACTCACAAACACGTGCGCATCCATCCCCCCATGCAGCGCCAGCAGCTGCCCATAAAGCCGCCGTTGATGCCACCGCACATGCCTCAACACCCCCAAATGAATCCCGAACGACGCCAAATCGTGATGATGCAGCACCGCCAAAGCCCCCGGAGAACGCGCCTTCAGCGCCAGCGCATAATCCCCCATAAACACCCCATGCGCATGGCACACCGCCACCCGCTCCGGCTCCACCCCCATCCGCTTCAAACATCCGAAAAACGCTGCCCGGTTCCATCGCCTGAAGAGAAACGGCAGCACCGCACTACGCAGCGCCCGCCGCCGAAACCGCCACACCTTCACCCCCTCCACCGTGAAGTCTTCTCCCCGCCCCGGCACCATCACCCGCACCTCAAAACGCCTCGTCCGCATCACCGCCCGCACAAAGTCCAGCACAAACGCCCCCCGCCAATTCCCCGGCGCCGGGAAATGCTGCGTGACCACCAGATAAATCGGCCTGCCCTCCATGCCTTCAGTGTAACACACCCCACGCCCCCCCTCAACGCGCCGCCCCGGCTCGAAACCCAATCCGAGGCAGCTTCAAAACCCATCCGCCCCGGATTCCCCGCAGAGCCGCCCCGCGCCGCAAAAACAACGCCTCCTGCGGAGTGCCCCGGACCGCTTTCTCAGAAAAAACGTTGCGTCAATGGATGCGTGATGTTCAAGCTTTTGCAGAACGCCAACAGCTCTGTCAGCTTTTTATACAGAAATTGACCTTGAAAGGGACAAAAAACAAAGCGTTTGAACCATACAGGCAACGAGACGTTTTGCTCAGCACGATAGCGATTAAACGAAATCAAAAGGACACGGGTTTGAGACCGTGCGGAACCGTTCCGCGTTATCCCGCCGCGTCATGCGGCGGGGGGCTGATTTAACGCCCATGCAGTGAGCATGGGGTATGGGATGGAAAAGGCTGGAATAACGGGGTTTGAAGGGTCTTTTGACGGGATGGATGAATAAGAATAAAAAGGAGAAAAAGAGGGCGTTTCCAATGTCGTTGAAACCCGATTGAGATTCCTGAGGGTCTATTCTCAAAGAACTTGATACACCCCATTCGTCGGGCGGCTTGCAAGGGGATTTGTTCGAGACGGCTCCCAAAACCTGCGCAGAAAAAACACCCGCCCCGCTCAACCGCGTGGCGCCAGACAAAACGCCCGCACCGGGCAGCCGCCGCACTGCGGCCCCACCGGCTTGCAGCACGTTTGCCCAAAGGAGACGAAGATCCGGTTCCAGGCCGCCCACAGCTTTTGCGGAAGCCCCGCCCGAAGCGCCATTTCCGTTTCCAGCGGCGTCTGCGTGCGGACAATGCCCAAGCGGTTATTGATGCGGTGGACGTGGGTATCCACACATATCGCCGGCAGGCCGAACGCGAGCGTTACCACCAGGTTGGCCGTTTTCCGCCCCACCCCGGGCAGCTCCGTCAAAGCCTCAACCGTGCGGGGAATTTCGCCGCCGAAACGCGTTCGGATCACTTCGGGCAGAGCATGCAGATGGCGCGCCTTGGCGCGATAGAAACCCACAGGGAAAATCAGCTGCTCCAGCTGCTCCAGCGGAAGCGCCTCCAGTGCTTCCAGCGTTGGAGCGGCGGGGAAAAGCCGCCCCAGCGCCGCCGCCGTTGTCTGATCCTTCGTCCGCGCAGAAAGCAGCGTACCCACCAGAATCTGATACGGATCGCAGGCCTGCGCGGCCATCAGGTCCAAAATCGGTGCCTGCGGGGCGCGTTCAAACGCCGCCTCCAGCGCACGGGCGATGGCCTCCAGCTCGGCAGCCGGGCGCAGCACGCCGCGTGCAGAGGCGCGGGGCGCGGTCGGTTTAGAAGCCCGGGGCATGGCACAACGCCGAGACGTAGAGCGCCTTGATGGTGTGCATCCGGTTCTCCGCCTCGTCAAAGACCTTGGAGAAAGGCGCCTCAAAGACCTCGTCGGTTACCTCCAGCGCGCCGGTATCTTTGGAGACCTCCGTGTTGCGGTCGTGAAACGCCGGCAGGCAATGCAGGAAAATCAGCTCGCCGCCCAGGTTGCCCGTGGCCTCGCACAGCGACAGATTGATTTGATAGGGGCGCAGCAGCGCCAGGCGTTCGGCCTTTTTCGACTCTTCGCCCATGCTCACCCACACATCGGTATAGAGCACGTTCGCCCCGCGCACACCGGCCTTCGGATCAGTCTCCACGCGCACTTCACACCCGTTTCTGGCTGCGATGGCGCGCGCCTCGGCCACCAGATCCTCGGCGGGGAAGAGCTCGCGCGGCGTAACGTTCACAAAGTTGATGCCTGCCTTGGCGCAGCCCATCATCAGGCTGTTAGCCACATTGTTGCGCCCATCGCCCACATAGGCCATGGTTTTGCCGCGCACCTCGCCAAACGCCTCGCGCATCGTCATCATATCGGCCAGAAACTGCGTGGGGTGGCTCTCATCGGTAAGCCCGTTCCACACCGGCACGCCCGAATAAGCCGCCAGCGTCTCCACCGTCTTCTGCGCATAGCCGCGGAAAAGAATGCCGTCAAAGAGCCGCCCTAGCACACGCGCCGAATCGGCGACCGATTCCTTCACGCCGAAATGCGTATCATGCCCCGTCAGAAACTCCGCGCTGCCCCCCTCATCGCGCACAGCCACCGCCGCAGAGTTCCGCGTCCGCGTGGAGCTCTTCTCAAAAATCAGTGCAATGTTCCGGCGGTGCAGCAGCTCCCCGCGAATGCCCGCCTTCCGGCGCGCCTTCAGCGCAATCGCCAAATTGACCATATAATCCAGCTCGCTGTCCGAGAGCGACCGAATATTCAGCAACGAGCGGCCAAGCAACGCATGATTGAGTTCAAACATCGTAAGCACCTTTCTCTCAAAAACGGTTAGTCTAGCACACGCCCCCCATGCCTGCAAACGCCGCTACAGCTCCTTCAACCCCAACGACTGAAGATAACGGAACGTCCCATCATACACCCCCGCCGAGCGCGTAACGTCTGGTGGATCACCCTTGTCGCCTTCCGGCACACAAATCACCATCCCTTTTCGAGCCCGTGTTAAGAGAACACGGTATGCGTTCAACTGAAACTGTTTCCGCGCCGAATCACGTGTCGATTTCCATCTCCCCCCGGAAAAAATACAGGGTTTCCACGCTTCCGGTGTGTATCGAAAATCCCCATCCCAAATCAGGCACGCCCAATCCACCTCAAGCCCTTGAATGTCAAACTCGGTGGCAACGTCTTCTAAGAACTGTGAGCTGCGAATGTCGGTTATATCATCCAAAAACCAATGAACCACATCCGGCTTAGCGCGAACATCGATGGCCAAGGGGCGTAACCGAGCGGCCTGTGAAGAACACACGAGTCCATACCGTTCGGAACCGCCGGCCATTTGCCGGAGCCAAGCTTTCGCTTTCGGTAAGCTACGCGTAAGAACAATCGGATAATGTGCACAAAAGGAAGCATAGGTTTGTTGCGCAGCAGCCACATCCCGATCAAGTAACAAACTCACAAAGTCCGCCAACTTTTCAGCACGAAAACTGCGCATACTCGTTGCCAAATGAAGCACCGGAACATTCCGAACCTGCGGATTGTTGTGTAGATAAGCGGCCACATCCTCACCCCCCACACGATTGGGTACTTTAAGCTGCGGGGAAAGATAAATCTGCCAATTCGGAAAGCGGGCACACATTGCCCGAAGCGGTTCGCCAATTCCCGCTTCGCCGGTATTGATTTCCTGACCTTCTCCCACCAGGCATACCACCACCGCCCAATCGGGGCGTAAATCAAGCGACCAAATAAGAAACTCGCTCTCCGACATTGGGAAGTTGGGGAGATGTTTCTTACGTTTTAACCAAGCTGCCAAATGCGGTTGATCCCACAACCGTTGCGCTTCGTCGAAAATGGCCACATGTTCCACGTCGGAATAACCATCCTGAGCATGTTTGGCTGCTTTAGCCGGATCCACCTCCAGCAACGCTCCATTAAACGGTGTTTTAAGCTTCGCCAGTGCATTATCCCGATAATGATGAATCATTTGAATAAAGCTTTTGACTTCGCGGCGTGCAGCCGTAAGCGTGCATCGTTGCCCTATTTCCCGTTTCTGCCGCACATGATCCCGTGCGAGTGCCTCCGAAAGTACATCGACCAGGGGGCCATTTCCACTTAAATAGACCGCAGGTTCCTTTTTCTCAAACTGCTTCATCGCCACATTCAGGCCGATCAACGTTTTTCCTGCCCCCGGTACCCCTGTTACAAAACAAACACACTTCTCCTTGCGTGCTTTCGCGCGTTCAATCACGTTCAGAATGAATGCCGTCGTTTGTTGTAAGTTTTCCCCAGCTTCACAACGTGTCATCGCTTCCACACGATGGTGCGCATAAAGTGCACTGGCCGCTTGAATGATTGTTGGCGTTGGGGCATAACGCCCATGTGCCCAGGCTTTTCCATTCAACACCGGCTGCGCAGGGAGTCGCGCCAAAAGTTGGTGTAAAACCAGCCCCAACGTGTCCCTATTCGCCAACACCGGCGCATAAACACGCCGATCGTAATGGCACGTCTGAATAGACTGCTCATCAAGGGAAATCGGCGGTGCCTCCGTGGCCACTAAAACCGGCACAAGAAAGACATCGCGGCTCGGCTCATGAAAGTTCTTCAAATCGAGTGCATAATCCCACACCTGTTCACGATCTGCCAACGCATAGGTACTTGCACCTACCTTGAACTCCAGGCAAAACACCACGCCCCCAAGCAACAATACCACATCCACGCGTTTCCCTAAACGCGGAATGACAAACTCAAAAAACACATCCCCACATAAAAACTTTGAGAGCACCTCTCGTAACAAGACAATCTCTTCCTGCCATGCCCCTTTCTGTGCCTGAGTCGTATCAAACAGTTCTGATTTACACAACGCACCAAACACCGTTTCCGGCGAATCTTCTAAAAAGGCCGTAGTCGTTTTCCCGTAATAATACCGTTCCATCCCTCGCCGTTTTCTCTTTCTGACAACAAAAACAAACGCGTTTCACACGCAACACAGCACAGCGCCAAATCACAAAAAGGTTGACGCAACGACGTTCACTCCATGGTGAAAGACAAAAATAACACATCCCCCATGTTTTTGCCCAAAATCGCCACAAGGAATGAGCTGCCACAAAGAAGGCCTATATCCCCCACCCGGGCCCGGCGCGGTTGGGCGGCGGCAAGGGCACGGGGAAAGAAGCGCAGCGGTTTATGCTATGCTATGCGTATGGGAATGATTCATCATCTGGTCTTTGTGTTGGTGGCCGTGCTGTTTACGCTGTTTGCATGGCTGGGGGGCGGCGTGGTGGCGAAATGGCTGGCGCCGTGGGCGCCGTGGCTGACGCTGCTGCTGGCGGAGTGTGCACTGGTTTTGCCGGAGCAGCGGCCGGGTGAGGCGCTGGATGCGGCGCGGGTGCGCGTATGGCGCGGAATCGTGCGCGATCCATTAACGTGGGTGGCCGCGGCGCTGATGCTCTTTTTAACGCTTCAATGGCTGAATGCCTGCCTGTGCCTGGAGTGGAATGCGGCCGCGCAGCAGTGGCGAGTGGTTTCCCCGGCGTTTGAGTGGCTGTATCCGGCCAATCTGGGGCAATGGCTGGCGGTGCGGCCGGAAGCACCGCAGGAAGCGGCGGCATGGCCGGTGCTGGGGACGCAGCCAGTGAAGTGGCTGCCGTGGAGCCTGCGGGCGGATGAGGCGCGGGGCGTGCTGAACTGGTTCGGGCCGGTGCTGGCTGCGGTGCTGGCGGTGCGCCATGCGCTGGGGCGGCGCTCAAAACGGGGGCTGGCGGCCTTCATATGCCTGATGAGCGCCGTGCTGGCAATCGCCGGAATCGTGCAGTTTGCCGTGGGGGGCGAATTCCTGTATTGGGGGATGAAGAGCCGCGCCTTTTTCTTTGCCACGTTTGGATACCCGAACCATGCGGCAGGCTATTTTGCGGCTGTGATGGCGGTATCGATGGGGTGCGGGCTGTGGGCGATGGAGCATCGGGAGGAAGCGCGGCTCCCGGCCTGGCTCTTTTTCGGCGCGGCAGGGCTGTGCGCGGCGGGAGCCGTGCTCTCAGGCTCGCGCGCCGGCATGCTCTTTGCGTTGGGAATTGCGGCGTTTTGCGCCC
>CALBHX010000087.1 GCA_937892925.1 uncultured Lentisphaeraceae bacterium | reverse complement strand
ACGAATTCGCCATGGGGTTTGGTAAACGCGTGGTTATTCAGCTGAACTATGACACCGGAGAGGTTTCTGTCCGAGACTATGGGCGGGGGATTCCGCTCGGGAAAGTAGTCGATTGCGTCAGTCAGATCAACACCGGCGGGAAGTTTGACACAAAAGTGTTCCAATGTTCCGTGGGCATGAATGGCGTTGGAACGAAGGCGGTGAATGCGCTTTCTGAGCGTTTTCTTGTGCGCTCGACTCGAGAGGGGCGGTTTGTTGAAGCCGTTTTTTCAAAAGGGCGGCTGTTAAATACGCGTGAAGGGGAAACGAAGGAACGAAATGGCACGTTCATCTCGTTTTTGCCGGACAACGAGATTTTTCCAAAGTTTGCCTTTCGAAAAGATCTGGTTCAGCGGCGGTTGCGCATGTACGCCTACCTCAATGCCGGGCTAACCCTAGAACTGAACGGAGAGACCTTCACTTCGGAACAGGGACTGCTGGATCTCATCCAGACCGAAGCCGCCATGGAACAGCTGTATGAACCGATTCATGCCCGCGCCAAAGTAGACGACTTGTCGTTCGTCCAGTTTGAGTTTGCCTTCACACACACCAACCATATGGGTGAAGAGTACTACAGTTTCGTTAACGGACAGTACACCAACGATGGTGGTACACATTTGACAGCGTTCAAGGAGGGTATCCTGAAAGGCGTCCAAGAGTTCGCCCAAAAACGATTTGATGGAGATTTCGTACGTGATGGCATCGTGGCTGCCATTGCCATTCGCATGGAAAATCCCACCTTTGAAAGTCAGACAAAAAATAAGCTTGGGAACGTGGAAATCCGTTCTGACCTCGTAGGTGAAGTCAAGAAGGCTGTAGAAAACGAATTGCACCGCCACCCGGAAGCTGCCCAACGGCTGCTCGCCAAGGTGGAAGAGACGCAGAAACTGCGTGAGGACATGAAGGGTCTTCGCAAGACGATCGCTGAACGTACTCGAGAAAACGCCATTCGCGTTGATAAGCTCACCGACTGCAGGCAGCATCTCAACAAGGCCAAAGGCACCGGCGAAGACACCATGCTTTTTTTGGTGGAGGGAAATTCCGCCGGCGGAACGGTGGTGAAAGCCCGTAATACGAATACACAGGCCGTCTTTACGCTGCGCGGAAAACCGTTAAACGTGTGCGAACTGAAGCGAGATGTGATTTATAAGAACAAAGAGTTCTACGGCCTAATCCGTGCGCTTGGGATTGAGCGATCTCCCGATACGCTCCGCTACGGGAAGGTCGTCCTCGCCACGGATGCCGATGTTGATGGCCTTCACATCCGTAATCTCCTCATCACCTTCTTTCTTCGTTTCTACGACCATATCATTAAAGAAGGAAGGTTATTCATTCTGGAGACGCCGCTTTTCCGCGTCCGAGACGCCAAACATAATGTCTACTGCTACACCGATGCCGAACGCGAGCAGGCCATTGCCGCCTGTAAAGGCAAAGCGGAAATCACGCGCTTTAAAGGCTTGGGAGAAATCAACGCTCCTGAATTCCGCGACTTTATTGGGGAAAACATTCGCCTCACGCCCGTGAATATTCACAATGACATTTACGTTCAGGAAACGCTTCGATTTTTCATGGGGGGAAATACTCCCGACCGACGTCAGTACATTCTGAACAATCTGGTCGTTGATAATACAGACGTCTAAACCTCCAAGGCATAAACTTACACACATCTCTACCCGCCTGTGTTACACTATCCGGCAACCCAAGCAAGGAATTAATCATGCTCAAACTTAAAGGTGTCTTCAGTGCATTGGTAACGCCCTTCAATGCAGATGGTTCTGTGGATTACGGCGCATTGCGAGCCTTGATTCAATGGCAAATCGCAGAAGGTGTTGCAGGAGTAAGCCCCGTAGGCACCACAGGGGAGTCCCCCACGCTCAATCCAACCGATCACCTGAAGGTTATTGAGGCAACGGTTGATGCCGTTGATGGAAAAGCAAAAATCATCGCCGGAACCGGTGCTAATTCCACTGAAGAGGCCATTCACTTAACCAAAGAAATCGTTGGTATTGGTGTAGACGCCACATTGCAGGTAACCCCCTACTACAACAAACCCAATCCCGCCGGACTGGTTGCGCATTATCAAGCCGTT
>CALBHX010000086.1 GCA_937892925.1 uncultured Lentisphaeraceae bacterium | reverse complement strand
TCCTAGTCACATGTTCAGGAGAAAGAATAGGGTCGTAGACTAAGTAAAAACGCAATAGTTGCGCAGCATCAGAAGGATCTTTTCGAAGCTGCGCAAGTGTATGTTGCAGTATTATCGATTCATCCGGTACGGTTAAAGCTCGTCGCGCAGCAAATAATAATTGAGTTTCTTCAGGAAATTGTTCCAAATGCGGAACCGTGAGATCGCAGATTTTAAACACATCATGATCTTCCTTAAACCAGAATATCCAACATAGCAATGCGACAAACGCCCCCCATCCACAAAGGGCAATACTTACACGACACCAGCGAGGCTGTTGCATTATTGGCACAGGAAATAGCGATTGCGCCTTTGGCGGCAACGATTCCAGAATAATATGAACAATGTCTCTCAATGGATTCTTTACGTTATGAACTAATAATATATGCTTCAAACTATCGAGATGTTACATAAATGTTATCGAAAATACGGCACAGGAGGTTGAAGAATTGTTGGTTCTTGTCTGGCAGAAATTGGTTGAGCCGTAAGCCCCGCCTCAGTTTCTGCATCAGCCGACATTCTGAACACATATCTGAAAATGAATAAAAGACCGGACAAAAATATAAGAAGCAAAATAGCAACCAAAACACGTAAAAGAATACGTTGATCCAGCCATAGTTTTGACGTTTTCGAAACCCGCTGAATCTTCGGATGTGATAGTGCCCTAAGACAGCTTAAAAGGCCTCCGGCTATTCCCTTAAGGGCTTCGATAAAAAATTCAAATTGTAGGTTCTGAGACTCAGAAATTGGATGCTGTGGTCCAAAAATTGTCTTATTACGACTGCTATGCCCATCGTAATTTAACTCAAGAGATATTTCTTGCGTTTTTACTCGATTAAACGTGCGACTTTCAGGTTCCGCCAATTTGGAACGGGCTCCAGATATACTACCATCCACGCCAGATAACATATTCTGCGGTAAATCATCAGAACTCAAGTGGAACGCATCATTTTGTCCTAGAGGTATAGGTTCAGAAGCAAACTCAGGCTTTGGAACTGCTGTAAAAGAAGCTTCTGCTGATTCAACCAGTGTATGCTCAGCCGTTGGGAGCGGTATGTCTTTTGGAGGAAGTGTTCTCCGTGCTCCAGTATGGATCGGTTCAATTGGATGTTCTGGTAAGTCATGCACCATAGGACGCGTAACGACTTTAGCTCGTTCATTACGCCCAACGAGTGTTAAATAATCATCAACTAACGGTTTCGGATCGAGCTCCAACAAATCACAATAAATACGAATAAAGCCTTGCCCGTAGAACTCTGATGGAATGTGTTTAAACGATTCGGTTTCCAAATCATCAATCTGTTTGGCCATTAAGTGTGTACGTTCAACAACATACTCCTTGGTCCAGCCTCGTTCAAGACGCTTTTTTTTGAGAAGTTCGCCAAATGCCATACGTCACCTCAAGACTAAGAAGATGGATGAATGATATCCGAAATGTTCAGGTCGTCAGGATTCAAATCACCTAATTCAAAATCTTCCGCAGGGATATTCTGAGACGATTGAGATACATCTACATGTTGAATCGTATCGGTTGATATCGCTGACGACTCGTTAAGTACGTTTACGCAATCAGACGCCGGCTTTTCTTTCTGCGCTTCTGACAATGCGTTGAGATCAATCAAAATCTCTCGTGAACCACCGGCCTTACCTGTTGAACCAATAATTCCACGTTCAACAAGCATATCCGTTACGCGCGCGGCTCGGGGATAACCAATTTTTAACAATCTCTGCAGTGCAGAAGTTGAAAAACGGCCAGTTTGGCGAATGTAAACCAACGCCCGTTGATAAAGCTCCTCATCGCCATTTCCCCCCTCTTCTCCTGATGTTGCAGAAGATCCTGTCCCTTCAGATTGTAAAGATATTGATTCTGGCAGAAACTCACGTAACAATGAATGAACATCATTTGTAGCTTTATCTTCTTTTATCTGACTAATGGATTCTGACAAGACATGATCAAACGCCGGCCCAGCTTGTTCTTTGATAAAATCGCAAACCCGGGCGATTTCTTGATCGCTAACCCATGCCGCCTGCGAACGAACTGTGACGCCACCTCGATTAAGTAGCATATCACCCTTTCCGATAAGCCGTTCTGCACCCGTTTCATCTAAAATAGTGCGAGAATCATTCCCTTGTGTAACACGGAGCGCGAGGCGTCCTGGTATATTGGCCTTAATGGTTCCCGTAATGACATTTGTTGTTGGGCGTTGTGTCGCGATGATCATGTGTAATCCGGCAGCCCGTGCTTTCTGCGTCAATGATGTAATGGGAGGTTCAATGTCTGACTTAACGTCTAACATTAAATCGGCTAATTCATCAATAACAATGACAATGTAAGGCAATTTTTGGGTTGGATTCTTTCGTCCAGGGATAGGGGCTTCGACTCGCTGATTAAAATCTCCAATATTTCGTACACCGTATTGTTGAAGAAGTGCATACCGACGATTCATTTCGATGACCGCCCAACGAAGTGAAAAAATGACCTTCTTGGATTCAACGACAACCGGGTTCAAAAGATGCGGCAGATTATCGTAAGCTGTAAACTCAACGCGTTTTGGATCCACCATAATCAAACGCAGTTGATCCGGTCGACGATACATTAAAAGCCCAACCAGCATGTCATTTAAAGCTACCGATTTACCAGAACCTGTTCCGCCTGCTACAAGTAAGTGTGGCATTTCTGCTAAATCTACAACTAGGTCGCCGCCAGTCGCTAATTTTCCAAGCGCCAAGGGTAAGGCCATTTTATGCTCGGCCTTTCTCCATACATTCCCCTCTAAAATTTCCCGAAGCGTTACCGATTGCCGCACAGCATTTGGTACCTCAATTCCAACCACATCACGACCTGGAATGGGTGCCTGAATACGGATACTTGCTACGCGAAGCGCCATAAGTAAATTTCGTTCATATTGATGAAACCGTTCGAGCTTGACCCCCTTATCAGGCAGAATCTCAAACTGTGTAAGAACTGGCCCTCGGACATATTGAACCACGTGAGCACGAATATCAAACTGCTGAAAAACACTTTCAATTGCACGGATAGCGACTTGAGCATCTTCTGCGTCTGCCGCTTGAGGCGGGATTGGATCCAACAAATCTGTTGAAGGCAACACATAGTCCGGTACGTCTGCAAGCGTTGTATCATTTTCGTTCACTACAGCCGCACGAGTCGTCACAGCGTTCAGAGGAGAAACCGGCTCCAAAATAGGCTCGTCTCCCGAACGTAACACGAACGGTGATTCTTCAGGCACTGACGACCTTGAACCAGAACCTGTTGGAGAATTAAATAACGGCGTACTTGAAGGCTCATGCAACAACGATGGCGCCCATTCCCGCAGCTCCCTGTGTTCATTAGTCGTTCGAGTCGCTAATAAATCCCGAACGTTTGTACGTGAAATCTCATCAGCAATCTTTTTCCGAAAAATACGCTTAAAAAAACTCGGGCGGGCGACAAACTGGCCTGAAGATAGTGAACCTGTCACGTCTGGAGTATTTCGACAACGCATGGTTTGTCGGATATCATCATTTACGGGAGCTATATGTGGATTCGATGGTGTAGTCAGCCGAACCAGCAACACAACACAATTACGAACTCCAATAAGTAGGATTAAGAACAAAAGGATTAATCCCCATAAAACTGCCTGTACTCCTAATGTTCCCAACAACGGCCGCAAACAATCCGTCACCAACCATTGACCTACTGCACCTCCTGCGTTCGGACGCAAATTTAAATCTGTTAGAAGTGGAATAGTTCGCCCATCATCTCCGCCACAAACCTGAAATAAACAAGCCAGGCAAAGATAGAGCCCCACCATCCAGAGTACCCGCAATCGAAAGAATCGAACTCGACCATAAAGCAGGAATCCTGTTAAAACACCCCACAACGGCAAGGCAAAATAGCGATAAGCCAACCCGCCAAACGCATACCCAAAGAATGTAAGCCATGCGCCTAATTTCCCAAGTCGATTAGCAGGAATACCACCTGGGGGAGAAGGCGGATTACATAACCATGAAATATCACGCCAATCATAGGATAACAGCGCAATCAACATGATTCCCCAAATAACAGCACACACCACGCCTAAAACCTGTCGAGCTTTAACAACCCCAGGCAAAACTACCTGGTCGGATTCAGTTATTCGAGATTCAAAAGATTGGCGCGGCACGCTTTTCGGCATTTCATTCACTTTCTGTCACAAGGGAAAACTTTGTTAACCGTGCTTTTCGAAGTATCCGGATAACATCCATGATGCGTCCATAACTCTGCATTTCGTCTCCACGCAAATGAGCTACTGTTTGGGGATTATTCATGACTGCCGTTCGAACGGCAGTCTCCAATTCTTCATCTGTAACTTCAGCTTTTCCCAAAAACAAGTGTCCATCCACGCGAATCGTGATTGTAAGCGGCTCATTATTAGGAAGAGGATCACCCGTTGCCGTTGGCAATTTAACAGAGATACCACTTTGCAACGCAGGGAATGTGATAATAAATGCAATCAACAGCAGAAATGTCATGTCCAAAATTGGCGTCATGTTAATTTCTGCGGTAATTCCCCGCCGTTTTCCACGAATACGCGATCGACTAAGTCTTTGGCGCAACACGGTCAGCTTCTCCCTTGTTGTTCCCCATAATTAAGTGTCAATTTTCCCATCAACTCTTCACTGAATCCTTCCAACTGGACAACGTACTCATCCACAGAGGATTGTAACCAATTGTAAGCTACCGTTGAAGGAATAGCCACCAACAAACCAACTACCGTTGTCAATAAAGCCGAGGAAATACCAGGCGCCAACTCTGCAATGTTTGCACTGCCACTTGTTGCCATCGCTTGAAACGCGAGCATAACCCCCCAAACGGTGCCAAATAATCCAAGTAACGGAGCAGAGCTCGTAATAACCGCCAAAGTCGTCATCCCCTTACCTACCATGATTGTTTCTTCATCGGTAGTGTGGGCACAAGCAGTTTCCACCAATTCCAGACGCGCCCGATTCAGTTCAATCCGCGCATTCGGATCTTGCCGCAACACAATTCGTTGCCGTTCTGGGATCAGCTGCGCCAGACGATCGCACGATTTACAATAGACTCGTTCCATAGGTGTGTTAGAAAACCGATAGTTGTCATAATAAAGACTGAGTGGATCTACCTGGCGAGCAAAGTCATCGACAAACTTAGCCGAACGCTGCCGCACATCACGCAAATGTAACGCACGCCCGATCATGATCCCCCAGGAGACCACACTCATTCCAATTTGAATAAGCACAATTATTTGGCCACACAAATCCGAATCTGTAAATGCCTTAAACGGGCCAGATGCACCACTCATAAACACCAAACACCACGTTGTTACCATAATTAGATCCTCTCAGGTGTCGGAATACCCAGCAGGGACAAACCGTCTCGC
>CALBHX010000085.1 GCA_937892925.1 uncultured Lentisphaeraceae bacterium | reverse complement strand
AAACGTGCCGCCTGGAAAGGCCAAAACGGAGGTAAACAATCCGTGCCGATGAGAGACACGCCATATCGGCGGGTTATAGAGGACTACGTTTTTCGCGGTGTTTGTATGTGTGTATGAATTCTTATTGGATTGTCTGGTTATTTGGGGGATTTCTACGGGAGAAGGGGGTGTTTTGGTGGGGAGTGGGGCGATGTCTGAGAACTGGAGGATGCAGTGTAGAGAAGATAAGGGGTGAGGGGGATGGAGGGTGGTCATCTGCGTTATACTTGGGTGTTGTTTTAAGAGGTTTGACCGTATGAAGACATGTTTGAAATGGATGTTGGTTTTGTTCTGGGTAACGAGACTTTGGGCGGAAACAGGTGTGTCGCGTGAGGAGTCGGGGGCGTATTGGTTTCGGACGCCAGCTGCGATGTGGGCGGAAGCGTTACCGTTGGGGAATGGTCGATTGGGGGCGTTGGTTTTTGGTCAACCGAATGAGGAGACGATTGTTTTGAATGAAACATCCATTTGGGCTCCACCAAATACGTGGCCGGTTAATCCGAATGGAGCGCAGGCGATTGCCGAGGTTCGTCGGTTATTGTTTGCTAATCGGCAGGCAGAGGCGGAAGCTTATTGTAATCGGCAGGTGTTGGTTGGGAAGAATTCGGTTGCGCCGTATCAGCCGTTGGCATTTTTGCGTTTGGTTCAAGCTCCGGCGGCAACACCTTTTACGGGGTATGCCAGGGGGATTGAGCTTGCGAATGGGATGGGATGGATTCATTATCAACAGAGGGGAACGAAGTTTACGCGTGAAGCATTTGTGGCTTGCGAGGGGGAAGTGGCGGTGTTTACGTTTACGGCGGATCGTCCGAATGCGATTTCCTTTTCTGTCGTTGCAGAGCGGCCTGGGGGGCCGAAAGTGAAGGTGGAGGCCGAGCCGGATGGGCGGCTTTACCTTTCCGGAACCACAGGGAAACAGGGTGTATCATTTGTCCTTGGGCTTCAGGTACAGGCTGAAGGGGGGCATGTTTCAGCGATTGCGGACGGATTTCGCATTCAGGAGGCTACGCGTGTAACGTTATATGTTACGGCGGTTACGGATTATCATTTTGAGGTGCCGAGTAAGCCGCTGAAACGGGATTGCCGGGCGGCATGTGCGGATATTCTGGCGGTGGCTGTTGGGCGGGGTGCAGAGGTGTTGCGTAAGGAACATGTGGCGCGGTTCGGCGAGCGTTTTCGCCGTACGTTCGTTCGGTTGCCTGCTGCTCACGGGAAGGTCTTGCCTGCGTTGGAGGATGCGTTGCGTGCTGCACGAGAGAATAAGCAGTTTGATACAGCCTTTTTGATGCGGTATTATGATTTCTGCCGTTATCTATTTATCTCCGCCAGCCGCGCGGGGGGGATGCCGGCTAACTTGCAGGGGTTGTGGAATCCGCTGATGGATCCGCCATGGAAGAGTGATTGGCATTTGGATATCAATCTCTCGATGTTTTATTGGCCGGCTGCGGCTTGGGATTTGAGCGCGTTAGCAGAACCTTTGATTCGCCTGGCAGAAATGGGGTTTGCCGCCTCGGAACCGGTCGCCCGTGTCATGCTTGGGGTTCAGGAAGGGGCGTTTCTGACAACGAATCTGGATGCATGGGGATGTTCTGTCCCGTTTCGTTTTCCTTATTGGGGGATGTATGTGGGGGGTGGTGCATGGCTTTTGCAGGATGCGCTCATGGCCTGGAGGACGACACGTGATCCGGTATGGCAGCAGCGGCTTCTTCCATTACTCCGTTCGCAGACGCAGTTTTTTCTGCATTGGCTGGTGCGCCATCCCGTCACGGGGAAGTGGGTTTCCGGTCCGTCATGTTCGCCGGAAAATACGTACTTTGGTGCGGATGGTAAGGCTTCGGTAGATATGGGGCCGGCGCATGACCAGGAGTTGATATTTGCTACGTTGCGCGATTATCTGGAGACTGCTCGGGCACTGACGCCTGAGGATTCGTTGATTCCGCAGGTGGAGGCGGTAATGAAGGAGCTGGCTTTGCCGCAGATTGGGGCGGATGGAGCCTTGATGGAGTGGTCACAACCCTACGCGGAGCCGGATCCTGCTCATCGGCATCTGTCGCATCTGTGGGGGTTGATGCCTGGGCGGAGGCTTTCGCTGCGCCGGACGCCGAAAGCGGCGGAAGCGGTTCGCAAAAGTCTGGCTAAGCGTGTGGCCGCAGGACATCGCCTGATGGGGTGGAGTATTGGGCATCGGGCGTGTTTGGAGGCTCGATTGGGGGATGGCAATGCAGCAGTGGAGGTGTGTGATGCGGCTCCGCGGTATTTCTTTGGTAATCTTTTCACCTCGGCTTCGGGGGTGCCGCAGGTGGCAGACATGAATGGTGTTCCGGCGGCGGTGAATGAAATGCTGTTACAGTCGTATGCCGGGGAGATTGAGGTATTGCCGGCCTTACCAGAGCGATTCCGCGCAGAGGGGAGTTTCCGGCTAATGGCGGAGGGCGGCTTCCTGGTGGAAGCGGCATGGCGTGAGGGACGTGTTACCTCGCTTATGCTAACTTCCCGATTAGGGGGTGAGGCGCATGTACATTTCAATGGGCGTGAAGAGACCCATTCTATGCGTCCGGGGGAGATGCGCCGCATCTTGTAAATGGAGGCACCTGCCTGTTTGTATGGTGCAGGGCAGTTATTTGGGTGTGAGTTGAGCCGCCTCTGGTTTGAGGCTGACTCGGGGCGGGTTGTCTATGAACCCGCCCCGAGTGGGTGTTTGGGAGCCTCAGGGAGATATAGGTGCTGGGGCATGAGAAGGGCGAAAAATGGGGTTGCGGGGTGGGTATTTTTCCTGTAGTCTATGGGTGTTTATTAAAAGGAAGAGGATGATGCAACGATTGCGATATGTGTGCTCATTAATGGGCGTTGTGGTATGTGCCGTGGTTGCCCGGGCGGCGGTTGAGGCGCGATATATTACGGTGGATATTCCGAAAGGTCGGGCGACGCTGTCGTTGGCAGAGGTTCAGGTGTTTGTGAACGGCCAGAATGTGGCGCTCAGAGGTAAGGCTTCGCAGACGGATACAGCCAATGGTGGCGAGGCTGGGCGTGCGATTGATGGGAATATCGCTGGAAATTGGAACAGCGGCACCATTACACACACCACTGAGAATACGCGTGAACCGGGGTGGGAACTGGATTTGGGCGCAGTGATGCCGGTTGAAAAGGTGGTGGTGTGGAATCGCGATGAGGGCGGGCTTGGTGCTCGTTTGAACGGCTTTCGAGTAACGCTTTCCGATGCGGGGCGCAAGGTCATGTGGGAAGAATCCCGTGTTAAGGCCGAGCGGGCGAACTATTTTGTCCCCGAGCAGGGAAAGGGTGTGCGTGTGGGGCAGCGGCTGGAGACGTTTGCCGAACGGATGGAACGGGTTCGAATCGCCGCTTTAATGGGAAAGGTCAATCTGAATGCGTTGCGCGATGGGTTGAATGCCTATGCGCAGGCCTATCCGGAGGCCTATCCGAATGCGCCTGAAATTGCCGCAGGGATTGATGCGCTGCAGGTGCGGTTGGAGCGAGGAGAGAAGGATATCGGGGCGCTTTACAAAACGTATCGAACCTTGCAGAAGCAGGTGCTGCTGCAGCATCCGGCCGTGGATTTTGATCGGATCGTCTTTATTAACCGCCCGAAGGGGACGAAACAGGGGCTTTTCCAGAATTATCAGGGCAATACGGCGTGGCAGGGTAATAATAACGTGACGCTGCGCGGTTATCAAAACAGTATTTTGGTGGGGCCGTTGTGCCAGGAGAATGCTCCAGACGGGCCAAGGGTGCTGCGGCACTCTACGGCGTATCTTGGGGAGTTGTGCTTGGATTGGGACGCTTCGCGGATGTTGGTGTCGTCTGGTGATGAGAAGGAGGGGCCGTGGGGTATTTATGAAATGGGCGTGGATGGCAGCGGCTGGCACCCCGCCTATGAGAATGCCGATCCAGAAGTGGATTATTTCGATGCGTGTTATTTGCCCGATGGACGTCTCATCACTACGGCTACAATGGGGTTTCAGGGAGTGCCGTGTGTAAGCGGCGGAGATTATGTGGCCAACCTGCTTCAGATTTCTGCAGATCGTAAAAGCAGCCGTCGATTGACCTTTGATCAGGATATTAACTGGAATCCGGAGGTTTATCCAAACGGCCGAGTGGTCTTTCTCCGGTGGGAATACACGGATTCCGCGCATTATTTCTCGCGTGTGCTGATGACGATGAACCCCGACGG
>CALBHX010000084.1 GCA_937892925.1 uncultured Lentisphaeraceae bacterium | reverse complement strand
TGATACCCATGGCGGGGGAGAGGGCGGGGATGCGGTAAGCGAGGATTTCGAAGCGCTCAAGCTCCCGCGCCTACGGGTCTGAAGCCGGGCGAAGCATACTGGCTGGGGCGTTAAAGACGGGCTCCGCGCGCAGGCTCTTCCTTCTTAATTTCTTAAGGTTTAGTCCCATACTTAAACTTCTTAAACAGATTTTTCTCTGGATCAGACTCCAGGTTCGTATCGTTTTCTGTCGGATTTAAATAGTATGGAAGGAATATAAAACTCTTCCCTCCACGCCATAAATAAAACATCTCCACATGTGGAGGATACATCTTTCCATACCGCGCACAAATCACTTTTCCCTCCGAGTTCACACGTGTCCGAGTTCTAAATACATAGCCGATATCTGAACGAAACCGTTTCTTATCCTTCACATCATTTCGTTGAACAGACCTTCCCGGGAAGTTTAGTTCTTTCTGATACTGCTCATTTGTTATAGCATGATATGGAGATAAGAACGAACTATACGCATCCAATTGGAATGGATAGAACCCTGCCTCCGGATCCGGAAATCGAATGGTCAGCCAAGCACCCGTGTATTGATCTGCGATTTTCCCATCCCACCGAATAAATACTTCAATATCCGCGTAGTTCCCGGATCCATGCGGCGCCACCCAGTCATTTTTCTCCATATCAAACCCACACCACTTATTTCTTAAAGGAATTTGTTTTTCATTCTGACGATCTGTTGCATACATTGGGATTGGTTTCTTTTTCTCCTTCAGCACCATCTCAATCGTTGGGTTCCACGGCTGCCACTTACCCGTTTTGACACTCTCATCATAATTTTGCAGTCGGTATTTCAGCTCTGTCTGGTAATATTTTTGATCAGGCAACACGGTTCGTCCTACCGTTCGTGAATTGTCAAACAAAACCTCCGCAAGCGTTAGACTCTGAAACGACACCATCCCCTGTTTATCCGGACGTTTCCTGAATACACGAATATCCTCATCATTCAACCAGAAACAGGCTTCGATTTCCGTATCCGAGACAGGCTGACCATCCTGGTTGACCACGTGAAGCGTGATCTTGGCTTCGGGATAACGATGCTGCGCCAAACACCCGACGGCCATCAGCCCAATGACCGCTTGCATGAACAGATGAACACAACGTACTTTCATCATAATGCCTCCTTCTCTTCCATGATAATTTCCCGCATCTTCACATAGGCTTCGCGCACATACCGATACGCCATGTTTTTGATATCGCTGTGAAGCCAGCGATCCTTATAGGGTTTCGGGCGCGTTGGCCAAATCTTTTTGGTTGTGCCATCCGTTTTCTCTTCTGCGACTGCCTCAAGCGGGATCATCTTAAACCCTATCTTCCCCTCACGCTCCCACTCACCGATGATGCCCATGGCGGGAGAGAGGGCAGGGATGCGGTAAGCGAGGATTTCGAAGCGTTCCAGTTCCCGCGCCTGCGGATCTGAGGCCGGGCGGAGCATATTGGCCGGTGCATTGAAGACGGGCTCCGCGCGCAGGGCGGCGCGGCCGCTCTCGTCGGCCAGCAGGGCGTTCGCCTCCTCTGCGGCATTCCGGCCATTCTGCCCGCTCCCGGGCACATCCTCGCCCGCCTCAGAGAAGACATCTTTCCAACGGGCATCAAAGGCTTCCTGATGCGCCTGTAGTGAGCGAATCTCGCGTATTTCTTGCAACCCAGCCATCACGGAACACGTTTCTTCTTCAATAAATTCCACCCATATTCCAAGTTCGTATCATTCTCTGTTGGATTCAAATAGTAGGGAAATCGAATAGAAACTCCATTTCTAAACGGGAAGAACGTATACGATGGCGGAGCATAAACTTTTCCATAGAAAGCCCCTATCAACCGCCCATTATCATCAAACCGTGTCCGTGTTCTAAACACATATCCCGTCCCCTGCGGAATATCCCCTCCTCTAAACCACTTCCCCACTTTACGGTCAGTGAACGTCAATTTTTGAACATAGACCCTCTTGGGGTCTGCATGATACGGCGACCGCAGTTCGCACGTCTGGTTTTTCGTTCCGTAGGTAAACGAGTAACATCCCGCGTCTTTATCCGGGAAACGAATATTAAACACGGCTCCTCTATAATTTACGCCTCTCCGACCGTCCCATGCAAGAAAGAACTCCACATCGGCATGCCGCCCTTTCCCATCAGGTTTTACCCAATCATTCACTTCCATATCAAACCCACACCAGGCGTTCGATCGCGGCAAAATCAACTCATTTTGCGCATCCGTTGCATACATTGGGATCGGTTTTTTTTTCTCCTTCAGCACCATCTCAATCGTTGGATTCCACGGCTGCCATTTGCCTGTTTTGACACTCTCGTAATACGTCTTAAAGTTATATCGCACAGTGGTACGATAGT
>CALBHX010000083.1 GCA_937892925.1 uncultured Lentisphaeraceae bacterium | reverse complement strand
GGGACTCGAAGAACTGGACCGTCGTCGTCACGATGACCGGTGCATCCCAATTCTCAGACGCGAGGCGTGACTGCTGGGTTTCTTTTGCCGGATCGAAGTTGGAATGGTGCTCTAGAACGTTTTCCACACCAAGAAACTTCCGCAACGTGTCTGCCGTCTGTTCGATAATAGAAGTGTAGGGTATAACGTAAATGATGCGCCTCTTACCGAACTTCCGCGCATGGCGGAAGGCGAACGCCATCGACGAAAGCGTCTTGCCGCCACCTGTTGGCACGGTTAGCGAGAAAAGCCCGGGAGACTCTTCCGCGGCATGTTCGCAGGCAGCACGAATCTCCGCCCGGATGCGATTCACCTCCGTATCCGGCGCCTCCGCCTGTTTGGAGTCCAGCTTTGCAAAAAAAGCTTTCTCCAATTCACCGAGTTGCGGATAGGTTCCGCGTTGTTCGCCTCGTTCGGCATCCATAAACGCCTCGGTATCAAGAAAGTCTGCATCGACAAGACACGAATAAAGCATTCGAATCCACAATGAAAGGCCTATCCCGTTCGGCGGGAACCGGAATGGCGAACCTGGCAGGACACAATCCTTTCCGTGCGTGGAAATCCACTCTTGCACGCTTCGTTCTTCCAAGACACCCTTTTCCATCTCAAGGCGCACGGCCAGCGCACCATTGGGAGTTGCGCCGCCAATCCAGTCCGCGAGCCCGGCATGATGTCCCGCGACACAGTAGGCAAGAATGCGTCCCAGAGGACCAAACTTCTGGACGGCCCAACACGCTCCCGCCCCCGAATGCGAATGATCCGAAGCGTCATAATCCACATCTGTCAAACCATTTACTCGCGCCAAATACGATTGAAACGACTGCCGTGCCTTGCCGAGGTCGTGCAGCTCGCCCAAGAGCCGTGCCCAGGCTTCCGAAGCAAATGGTTTCGCAAACAAGCCCGCACGCTCTGCCACCTGCCCCAGATGCTCCTCCAGCAGCTGCCAGGCTTCCCGCGGGCGGCCTGGCAAGCTGTGCGCACAATATAAACCCATACTCATACCTGTACCTTAACACATCATCCGTAAAAGTTCAACCACCCCCCCCCGGTACACGGTTTACGCTGATGGGCACTTCGCTCCGTTCCTGAAGCAGAGCCTCTATCTTCCCCAATAAATCACCGGCCGGCCAAACATTTTTCGGTCAATCATATACCTCTGCTCTCGGCTGACGGCAAAGCGCAAAACGATCCGATGGCTAACCCATCCGCTAAACAGCCCTTTCCGAACCCAGGGCGATGTGATACGAAGCCGCCCCGAGTTTGCCTCAAAGCCGGGGCGGATTGATAGGAAAGCCGGGGCGAGCCGCGAACCCCTGCCAGCCCCAGGGAGAGCGGATATCCCCCGCGCGGTTCACCTCTGAACAGAATCAAACCGCACTAGCAACCGCATTCCATACACCCAGGACATCGGTATTTCCCCGCATTTTCCCAGACGTTCCAGCGTGCCGCTGTATCCATCGAGGTATCCGCCCCACCTGTCGGCTGACAGCCCTCGCAGATTATGCTAAGCTCTTTTTGTAACCGAAAGGAGCACGCCAATGTTTGACATTCAGTTCCAGGGCGCCGCCCGTACGACCACCGGCTCCATGCATATTGTAGACGTCAACGGGTTGCGGATTCTGTTGGATTGCGGCCTGTATCAGGGGCACCGTAAGGAGGCCTTTGAGCGTAACCGCCAATTGGCCGTAGACGCCGCTTCTGTAGACTGCGTTTTGCTCTCGCATGCGCACATTGATCATAGCGGCAACCTTCCCTCGCTTGTCCGCGCCGGATATCACGGCTCCATTTACACAACGGAGGCTACGCGTGATTTGTGTAACCCCATGCTCCGCGATTGCGCTTATATCACGAATCATGATGTCGAAATTGTCAACCGCCGCCGTAAAGCCGAGGGTAAACGCCTCTTTGAGCCGCTTTACAGCGAGCAGGATGTGGAACGGACGCTCGCGCAAATGCAGGGCGTGCCTTACAAACGCGCCATTGATCTTGGCCACGGCGTAAGCGCCGTGTTTCACAACGCCGGGCACATCCTCGGCTCAGCGTTGGTGGAACTCCTTGCCAGGCAGCCTAACGGCACCTTCCGCCGACTGCTTTTTTCTGGCGATCTCGGCCAGCCTGGGCAGCCGATTATCCCCCCGCCCGATGTGGTGGAAGGAGCAGATATTTTGCTCGTGGAATCGACCTATGCCGACCGCGACCATCCGCCGCGCGCGAACATCTCCGGGCGCCTGCGTGACTATGTGCAGGATATTGCCCAGCAGCATGCCAAGCTTATCATTCCCGCCTTCAGCGTTGGCCGCACACAGCAAATCCTCTTTTTCCTAAATGCCCTCCTCCGCGAACGAAAAATCCCGCAAATCCCCATCTACGTGGATTCGCCCCTCTCCCTTAAGGCCACCGAAATCTATGCCCGCCACACAGCCTGTTATGGCGAAGCTGCCAGCGCTCTGCTGCGCCGAGGCATTGAGCTCTTCAAAATGCCGGGGCTGCAATTCCTCGCTACGGCCGATCAATCCAAGCAGCTCAACCACGCCAAGGGCCCCATGATTATCATCGCCGCCAGCGGTATGTGTGAAGGCGGGCGGATTCTCCACCATCTGCAAAACGGCGTGGGCGACCCGCGCAACATCATTCTGATTGTCGGTTATCAGGCCGAGGGCACGCTGGGGCGGCGCATTGTTGAGCTGCAAAGCCCCCTGCGCATCCTTGGCGACACCTTTGAGCTTCAGGCGCGTGTCCACACCATCAATGCCCTTTCCGCACATGCCGACCGTACGGCGCTTCGGGAATGGGTACGGGCTGTCAACGAAAAAAAGACCGTCAAGCACGTCTTTGCTGTTCATGGCGAAGTAGAAAAAGTGGATGCCATGTGTCAAATCCTGCGTGAAGAGGGCTATCCCTCCCCTGTTGCTCCAGCCCCAGGCGCCATTTACAAAGGGCTTTAGCGCCCCCTACTCACCATGCGCACAAGCCGCCCTCTGCATATGGAGTGCGGCTTTTCTGTACACAAGAGGTAAAAAATGCCCCCGAGCGGAATCCGCTTCGGGGGCTGAGGGAGGGGATGTAATGAGAGTCGAAATACATAGGATAAACCTACGCTCGACAATGCAAAGAATATCACTTTGCCAGACGAGAAGTCAATAGTAAAAAACGCCTCTTATCCATGCATACGATTGTATGCAGCCAACCAGACACTTATTGGCCTGATACCTGCCCTGCGGCTGCCATTTTTCCCTTCCGCACAGCGGCCATACCAAGCGGCGACTCGCTCCCCTCTGCCACGGCATGAATCACCAGCCTGGGAATCGGCGAGGCAAACGCATCCGAAGCATCTCCCCCAAGCGTAAAAAACCCAATCCCGGCTTCTGCCTCAGGGAAAACAAGCTGTTCATCCCGAATCGCAGGCGCACCATTCACTCGCAGCTCCACCCCGCCCGCGCCCAAATAAGCCGCCGTGAGCGTTTGCGTGCCGGAAGGCAGCACGAACACATGGCCGGAAACACGCTTTTCTCCCGTGGCCGAATTCCGCAGGAAAAAGCGGCAAACACCCTTTGAGGTACGCATCAAAGCGATTTCCCATGTACCGGCGCGCCAAGCTAACAACACGCCAGGGCGGCTCTGCTCCGGCACCGTCAGGCGACAAGTAAACGACAGCTTCCGTTTCGGCACAAAGCCACCGATCACCAACGGCGCACGGCGAATCGCCACGCGGCCGTCGGGCGCCACACGGGCATCTTCCGGGAGTATCCCCCGCGCCTGTTTATCCGCAAACGTTAAGTGCATAAACGCCCGTTCCCGGTTGTTCACACGCAGTCCATTGCCGGCGATTTCCGGGTTTTGCCACACCTTTACATAATCTATGGCAAAGGCGGCCGGATACCCCGCACCATCCCCGGGGGGCGGATTGGCCATTCCGCCCAGGGCAAGATTCAGCAGCAAATGCTGATAATGTTCACGGAATGGCAGCAGCCCGGAATCCGGATTGCGCATGGAATCGACCCGTTTTTCAATGATGAGGCGCCCATCAAACGTCAGACGAATCACCTCCGGCGTCCACTCCATCCCATACGTATGCCATGCCGCGCGGTTAAAGTCCGTTTGATCCAGATCCTCACACCACAGCGTTTTACCCTGATGAAGATATTTCGGCCCCTGCCAGCCGTCGCCCCAATGAAAGGTGCCATAAACGGTTCGTCTGCCGGCCTGACGCGCCGGAGCACCGCCATTTTCACGCGTGGCGAACTCCATCACATCAATTTCACCGCAGCGCGGCCAATCAATGGTGGCAGCCGCACGGTTGAATGCCAGCGGGTTATTCAGCTGGATATGCGAAGCGTCCTGAACTGTGCCCAAAAGCCAGATCGCCGGCCAGATGCCAGAAGCCACATTGAAGCGCGCTCGAACTTCCAATCGGCCAAAGCGCATGGAAAACTTGCCAAAGGAATTGACCGCCCCCGAAGCATACGGCATGGTTTTGCGATTATAGCGCCAATCGCGCCGAGTAGTATCCGAACCGAAAAAAGGGTTTCGATACCCGCCCTTGCGGAAGGTTGCCGTCAGTTTCAGCGCGCCTCGGTCAATTGACACGTGCGATGCATCGTCCAAATACAACTGAGCGGCGCGTTCATTCCGCGTCAGCCCCGTCTCGGGCGTCCATTTGGAACGGTCAAAAGTTGTGAAGTCATCTTTCCAAACCAGCACCTCCGCCGCCATTGCCGCGGCGCTCCCGAGCACGACCGCAATTCCTACCAACCAGCTCCGCATCGTTCGCCTCTTTCTCCCCTTATACTCCAGCCTGTTACTTCAAGAGCAGAAACACACCGCCGCCTATCCCCACAGCCAAACAATAAAAACCAAAACGCCAGAAGGCATGGCGCCCCAGAAGCTGCACCATCCAGGCCACACTGGCATAACCCACCGCCGCAGAAATGCCAAAACCCACCACAGCCAACGGCCAGGAGAGCCCCTCAAATGCTCCGCCGCCCGAGCCGTGAAACGTCTTCATTACATGCAGCGCATTACCGCCCAGCACCACCGGCACCACCATGAGAAACGAAAAGGCCGCCGCATCGGTTGACCCCACCCCCAGAAACCGCGACATGGCAATGGTGCAGCCGCTCCGCGACACCCCAGGAAGCATCGCTACCGCCTGCGCCACCCCCATCAACAACCCACGTATCGGCGAAACCTCACGCCCTTCATCCCGCCCCCAAACCCGCGTGGCTAGCAGTAAACAACCAGTAAACACCAGCGCTCCGCAAACAAACAGCGGGCATTCCGCCAGCCTTTCCAGCGGCTCCTCAAACAGCAGCCCAACCACCACGGCTGGAATCATTGAAACCACAATGGCAAAAGCAAAGCGCCAGGCCTTCACCTCCCGCCGCCACAAACCCGTTGCCACAGACCCAATCAGCCGTCGATAATAGAGACACACCGCCACCAACGTGCCGCCATGGAGCAGCAATTCCACCCCTAGCCCGCTCATGGCGTTAAATCCAAGCGCCGCCTTCGCCAGCACCAAATGCCCCGAAGAGCTCACCGGCAAAAACTCCGTAAGCCCCTGAACAAGCGCCAACACCGCCATCTGCACCACCTGCGCAAACCCTTCCATAAGTGCCGCTCCCCGATTATGCCTGAACCATGGCCGCCCAATCCGGCACTTTGGCATCCAGCTGTTCCGGCTCAACCACTGCCAGCGACAGCGCCGCCGGCGTCAGTAATTGCTGGGCCAGCCCCTGAATATCTTCCGCCCGCACGGCCTGCCACCCTGCCAGCATGACCTCCGGATCCGCCGGCAGGCCGAAAAGAAGCCGCGTTGCGGCCCAGCCGATCGGGGTTCCATCCATTCGGAGCCGAAATCGTCCACATAAATAATCCCGCGTACGGCGAAGCTCCGCCGCGCCTACCGGGCATTCTGCCAACCGGCGCACCTCCGCCAAAATCGCACGGGCGCACCGTTCAGCCTTAGCCGGCGCACACCCCGCCGAAATCGACAGCGCTCCAAAGTCCACCCCCTGCGACACCCCGCTACTCACGCTGTAACACAATCCGCGCCGCTCACGGATACTTTGGAACAGCCGCGACATCATCGTCTCCCCAAGCAGACAGGAAAGCATCGACAACGCCGGTTGAGGCGCCGCCTCCGCCGCCCCCGGCACCCGCCATCCAAACGCCAGCTGCGTTTGCTGAACACTCCGGCGTATCACTGAAAGCCGCTCCTGCGGAATCACTCGGGAAAAGGGCTCCGGCTCCCGCAGTATACGCGGATTCCGCAACCGCCCAGCCAGCGCCGACACCGCCTTCACACACGCTTCATGATCCACCCGCCCCGCAAAGGAAAATAATGTTCTGCACGGCGCATACTGCGCCTTGCGATAAGCCAGCACCTCCGCCCGCGGCATCGTCAGCACGCCCATCATCGGCCCCAGAATTGGCCGCCCCAATGGGTGCCCTGCCCACAACTGCGCTGCCAGCCGATCCATCACCAGGCTGTCGGGCTGATCGTCATACATTCGGATTTCTTCAGTAATCACCTGCCGTTCCCGCTCAAACTCCCGCGGCTCGAATGTAGACTGATAAAAAAGATCCCCCAACACGTCAAGCGCCACCCCCAACTTGTCGTAGGGCACCACCGCATAATAACACGTGTGATCACGATCGGTATACGCATTAAGCACGCCTCCCTGCCCCTCAATGGCCTGGGAAATCCCCTTGGCCGTACGCGTAGGCGTGCCCTTAAACAACATATGCTCGATAAAGTGGCTTGCGCCATTCAGCCGTTCAGGCTCGTTCCGGCTCCCCACGCGTACATGAATGGCCACCCGGACACCCTCCGCTTCCGGCTTCGCCAGCGACACCACCCGGATCCCATTCGATAACTCCGTTACATGCAATGTATCCAACATGCCTAACCCCTCATGCCTTCCCTGCTTTTTCCTGCGCCGTTTGGCCAGACACAAGCGCCCGCCCCTCTCGGGTGCGGGCGCAGTCTCTCCCGTTACGATTGCCCGGGCGACCATTCCGCCGTTACCGGCCCCTGTTTCCCGGGCGCATAAATCGGACGCGCCGTAATCGGAGCCGCATGATGGCTCTCTGAACCATCGCGCGGCCCATCCGCCTGCGTCCGCGCCCACCGCTGCGCAACCGGCTTTTCCTGCCGAGGCGCCTGCCCATACGGTGCCTCCTCCCGCCGATACTCACCGCGGCCATGCGGCCTGAACCGCGGCTCCCGCGTTGGCCGAAGCCCATGCGAAGCCTTGGGGGACAAACCTTTTTCTCCCGGCCGAACCGCCGTCTGAACCAATGGAGCGGCCTTCGAAACCGGTGTTTCCGGTGCAACCGTTTTTTCTGCAGAGGCCTGCTGCTCAGGCTCAGGAGCCTTCACCTGATCGCCCGCCGCCGACCCAGCGTTCTCATGAGACGTTTCACTCGAAGGCGTCTGCGGCCGGCTTGCCCGCGCCCCACGCTCACCGCGCCGCGCAAGCGGAGCCGGGGGCGGCAGCTCGGCATACATCCACTCTTCCGGCATGATGCATTTCAACGGCTCGTTGATATACTTCTCAATGTCAGGGATAATGAAGCTCTCATCCTCATCCGCAAAGGAGATGGCGGTGCCCGAGTGCCCCGCACGCCCCGTGCGGCCAATCCGGTGAACATAATCCTCCGGCTCATAAGGGAAGTCATAATTCACCACAAAGGCAATATCATCCACATGGATTCCGCGGCCGGCCACGTCGGTGGCCACCACCGTCCGCACTTTCCCAGAACGGAAGGCGTCGAGAATCTTAAGCCGCTTCACCTGGTTCACATCTCCGGAAAGCACCTCGCAGGGAATCCCGCGCCGGCGCAGATTTTCTGCGATACGTTCAGTAGAAAACTTACGGTTGCAGAAAATAATCGTCCGCGCCTCAGGATAATGCGCCAAATGGTTATAGAGCAGCTTAAACTTCTCGTCAGAGCGCGCAATATAAACAATCTGCCGGACGGTATCGGTAGCGAGGCTTTCGGACTCAATCTCCACACGCACCGGATCGCGCATCCACATGGCCGCCAGATTCATTACCGTTTCGTTCAGCGTAGCAGAATAAAGCATCGTACACCGGTGGTCTCGATCCGGCAACCGGTTCACGATAGCACGGACATCTGGAATGAAGCCCATATCCAGCATCCGATCCGCTTCATCAATCACCAGCGTATCAACCTGCCGCAAATCCACAATATGGTTGCGCACATAATCTTTCAGACGCCCGGGCGTGGCCACAAGCAAATCTACCGGAGCTTCCTCCAGTTCACGCCGCTGGCGGTCATAATCCATGCCGCCATAGACCGCAAGCGAGCGGACATCTCCGCAATACTTCCCTAGCGCCTCCGCATCTTTACAAATCTGAATCACCAGCTCACGCGTAGGCGCAAGAATCAGCGCACGCGGCGTGCCGGGTGTCAGATTACGCTTTTCCGGCGTGCGCAGATAACGCGTCAGCACCGCAATCAAAAACGCCGCCGTTTTGCCTGTTCCCGTCTGCGCTCGGCCAGCCACATTCTTCCCGGCCAGCGAATATTCCAGCGACTGCGCCTGAATCGGCGTGCAATACTGAAACCCCAAATCCGCCACCGCGTGCAAGATCTCACCCGGCAGCCCAAAATCCACAAAGCGTTTTTTTCCTTCGGCCTCTGGCACCTGATAGCTCGTCGGATCCCACGCCGCATGCGCCTCGGCATACGCCTTCAGCTGCTCAGGCGTAAATGCTCCGCCCGGGCGTGAGGCGCCTGCCGGCGTATTCCGCGGCTCGCGATCCACCGAGCGCGGCCGGTCTGAGGCTCGGTCATACCCGCGCCGCCCGCCTTCAGAGCGCGTCCGCCGCGGCGGCCGCTGACGCCCGTTTTCCGGAGAACCATTGTCTGCGGCGCGAACCGTCTCTTCTGCCCGAGGCCGCCGACTGCTGCGTTCCGAACGGGCAGCTCCCGGACGAGCCGACCGCGACCGCGTGGGGCCGCCGCGCCCTGCCGAATCCGCCCCTATCGATTCACCACCCGTCGGGCGGGCTCCACGTTTGCGCGGCCGTTTACGGTTCCCCGCAGCGGGAGCCTCGCGCGGCTGCTCCGCAGGCGCCATGCCCAACATTGACTTAATCTTGGAAAGAAAACCCATGACGAGGCATCCTCCATGCTAAAAGATGACGCCAGGCTTAGGCGGCTAATCCGCCCGAAACTCCCAGACTGAAAGCGAAAGAAGGGCGACGTCCTCCAAGCGAAGACGTCCGCCCCCTTCGGAAAACCGGCGGAAACCCGCCGAGGCCATTAGCGCTTCGAGAACTGGAAGCGGGCGCGGGCGCCGCGCTGACCGGGCTTTTTACGCTCTTTCATGCGCGAATCGCGGGTGAGGCACCCAGCCTTCTTGAGAACTTCGCGCAGAGCAGGATCCAGCGTGCAGAGCGCACGGGAAACGGCATGACGCATAGCGCCAGCCTGACCCGCGATTCCGCCGCCGTTTGCAGAGACGAGAACATCGTACTTGCCGGCGAGATCCGTCATCGCGAAAGGCTGGTTGATGTAAGCGCGGAGCGATTCGCTTGGGATGTAACGCTCAATTTCAACGCCGTTAATGATCCACTTGCCCGAGCCGGAAACGAGGCGCGCGTGCGCCACAGCGGTTTTACGGCGGCCAGTACCTTTGGAAAGTTCGTTAGCCATGGAAAATCAATCCTTTCAGAAGGTTCAGATGCTGAGGGGTTCGGGCTTCTGAGCCGCGTGCGGATGTTCCGCGCCGGCGAACACTTTCAGGCGCGTCATACGAATCTTCGCGGTATTGTTCTTCGGGAGCATCCCCCAAACCGCATCGGAAATCAAGCGGGTGGGATTCTTCTCACGGATCACGGATGCGGGGGTCTTGGAAAGGCCGCCGCGCCAACCCGTGAAGTCCACATACTGCTTCTGCTCTTCCTTCTTACCAGTGAGTGCCACCTGCTGGGCATTGATCACAATCACGAACGCGCCGGTATCCACCGAAGGAGCGAAGTCGGGGCGGTCTTTACCGCGAAGCACGTTGGCCACTTTCACAGCCAGACGGCCGAGCGGCTTGTTCGCCGCGTCAATGATATACCACTTGCGGCTGTTGTTATCGGGCAACTCAGGGAGAGTCGTCTTAGTCATGTTTTTACCCTGTCTTTCTTAAGTTTGGGCTCACATCTGCCCGCTTTCATCGGTCCGGCGAGCGGGAGCCCCTGGTTTCTGCGGATTCTGCCGGGGCAAAACAACAGGGAGTTGGGGTCGTGTTCTGCCAATTCCGCACAAACGTCTCAGTACCATATCATATTCTGGAGAGGTTCTGCAACTTTTTTCTCTGCCCGGGCGATGTCTTATGTAAAAATCCGCCACACGTCATGAGAAGCTGAACAAAGAGCCGCGCCGCGCAGGATGGAAAACCACGCTGAGTTCACCTTAAACCCGCCCCGGATCTGTCCAAGCCACGTCGGGGCAGGTTCAAATGCCCCAGTGTGGAATAGAGGAATCCCGGCGCCGCGGGCTTCAGTTCGTAAAGCTTGGCCTTCCACTGCCATGAACCGAACAGCAACCCCTTCAGCGCACACGGCGCCGCATGCGGAAATCCCTTCTGCCGCGTTTCCCCTGCTCGGCGCAGCGGGAAACCAACGGAGCGCGGCAATTAGCGGTTCTCAACCGTATAGTTGCCCACACGGCGGATACGATGTTTGCGCAGATTGGCCATGCGCGTGAAAGCGGTTGGGTTTTCTGTTTTGGCTTTATTCAACACACGGGCAGCTTGACGCCTCGAAAGACGAAATGCCTGCCCTAGTGCGGCCTGCGTGATGGGAAGATGAAGGCGGCCAGGTTCACCGCGGTGTGCCCACGCCTGAACCATTTCAACTTCGCGCGGGGTCAGGTTTGGAAAGGCTGCGACAAGTGCCTCATGAAGGGTTTCCGCTCGAATATCAAGCCCGGCCAAATGGTTGATTTCATCCCGCTCGCGCCCAAGCGCATCTGCCCGGCAGCACGCAGCGGCGCCGCAGGGAAACGCTTCGGCAGAACGATAGAGGCAAACCGAGCGTCCAATTTTCCGATGCGCAGGTTCGACCCATTGGCGCAAGTCTTCCCAGGTTACCGGGCAGTCGGCTGCCGGAGAAGGAACCGGCGGGGCAAGCAGGAGGCAGCGCACGTTTTGCCGAGTCTGAAGCGCAGCTGCAACGCGGAGCAGCTCAACCCGCGATTGCGGGCGGAGCAAGCATGTTTCTTCGCCTTCGGGGGCATGTGGGCAAGCGCATGTCCTGAGTTCAGGCACGCTGGGGGCGAGGGGCTCCGCCCCTTCAAACAAATAAGGGAACATCTCGCACACTCCGGTTACGGGGTGGACCAGGCGAGAGAGGTCAACGCGCCAACAGCCTCGAAGGTGGCGAGGGAAAGTGTGGCGCGAAGCATAGGGCAGCGACCTTCGTAAAGTTCTGCCGTGTAAGCATGGCGGGCTGAAACAGGCGTCATGGAGAAAGCCACGGAGAGCAAGTGCGGCGGCCAAGGCTCACCGGTCACATCCAGTTCTTCAAAGCCATCGCCGCACCAGAGGCGCCTAGAAAGGGATGTTGGGCTGCCCGCCTCCTGCCAGCTGATGCCTTTTAATGCAAGAGCCGCCCAGGGTGCAGAAGAATAGGTCGGGCGGCGGGCAGAAACCGAAAGAAAACGCAGCGGAGCCAGCTGGAACGGACGAAAGGTAAAGGGTTCCGCAGGGCGGCGGGCAGGAAACAACGTTCCGTTCAATGCGGGGAGCCAATCAAAAACGGTGCTGCGGCTGGGGCCGGAGAGATAGAGCCGGCCGCAAACGCCATCAGCAATAACCAGCTCGGCATCGCGGGGAATATAGGTGATCGAACCCGGGCGGCCCTGTTCATAGGTTGCGGCGCGTTTCCGGCGGGAAGCTCCGTGCAGGAAAGCACAGACCCAGACGTTGGGGCGTGGGGAACTGAACAGAGCTGTAACCGAGGAGACACCGCATCCATCGGCCATGGCCGAGCTTAAGCGCCGGCGTGCAGCTTCCGTTTCCGGAGGCGTAAACCCTGCGGGGAGCGGCAGACAAAGATGACTTCGCGGAGCGCGCAGAGCTATGCTCCCGCGCGGCATAAACAGACAATTCATAATTTCGCTTTCTCCTACAAACAAAAAGGTAGGCTTAAGGTCGATAAGGTTGCCGTTTATTATATCAAAAGGTCTGCGTACGGAGAGAACGGGTGGCAGCGGTCAGGGCGCACCAGGCGGTAAAACATCTCCTGAAAAGGCCTCACGCAACAGCTTCAGAAATGTTTCTGCCGCACGGGAAAAACGCTGCCCTTTTTTCCAAACCACATTCAGCCCGGAATCAAGATTGGGCAAAAAGGGGCGGAAACAGAGTGCACTGTTCTCAGAAAACTCAACCAACCCTTCCAACGCCAAGGCACACCCCAGCCCAGCTTCAACCATCAGGGCGGCATTATAGATGAGATTATAGGTGGCCACCACGTTCAGCTCATTGAACCGTTCACCGAACCACGCCTCGAACGGATTCCGTCCAGCGGCAGGCTGCCCCTCACCCACGCGGGAGACCAGCACCGGCACGCCAAGCAGGTCTTCAGGCGTCAGAGTAACTTTTTTCGCAAGGGGATTATCTCGGCGCAACACCACGCCCCAACGGTTCCCGACAGGGAGGGAAAACCCGTCATAACGCGAGACGTCAACCGGCTGAATCAGCACGCCAAAGTCGAGCGTACCCTTGTCAAGCCGCTCCATCACATCGGCAGCATTTCCGCTGAACATATGATAGCGCACAGCTGGGTACCGGCGGCGAGCCTCAGCCATGACCCGAATAATCGAGCGCATGGCAGGCGTTTCGCCGCCGCCAATATAAACTTTCCCTCCCACCGAAGCGCCCATGGCATTAAACTCCGCCTCTGTTTTCCCCACCAGGTCGCAGATTTCTTCTGCCCGTTTAAGCAACAACAGCCCCTCCGGCGTCAATTCCACCTGCCGCCGCCCACGCACAAACAACGCCTGCCCCAGCTCGGCCTCAAGCTCCTGCAGCTGCCGCGACAACGTTGGCTGTGTGATGTGCAGCGCCTCCGCCGCACGTAAAATGGTTCCTTCCCGCGCCACCGCAAGAAAATACCGCAGAACCCGAAACTCCATAACGCCCCTCCGTAGCAGGTCAAAAGCATAGCAAAAACATGCCTAAAAGGCATATTTCCTATAGAAACAAAGTATTTGCACCCCTTATTTTCTCGCGCTATAGTAATACCCAAATCCTCTTCAGTGAGAAAGGATCGCACGCTATGGACACCCTCTCCTCAGCCATGACGTTCAGATGCCGCACCTCGGCTTTACCGTCTCTGTCAGGCGCCACCCTTAAAGAGCGCCATCTCGAAATCAGCCGCTGCAGCAATGATACAAAACCAACCATTGCAGCGTCTTTCTGATCAACGGTCTAAACCCAAATCCCCAGGAGTCCGCCATGAAAATCCTCTTTTTCACACTCATGATTACCCTGCTCACCCTGTCAACCGGAAAGGCTGCCCCCGCCATGCACCCACTCACCCCCAAAGAAGCAACCCTCATTACCATCGCCGCCCAAACCGCCCGCGGCAACATCGATGCACTCACTCCCGCACTGCGTCAAGCCCTTGATGTCGGCATCCCCCTTGAAGACCTTAAGGAAATCCTTACTCAACTTTACGCTTACTGCGGCTTCCCCAGAAGTCTCAATGCCCTTCAAGCACTCATGACTGTGGCCAACGAACGCGCCGTCAACGGCCTCCCTACCACGCAGGGGTGTACGCCCTCCCCACTCCCCAATGAATCAAGCCTCCGCTTCGGCACCGAAAACCAGACCAAACTCTGCGGCCGCCCCGTAACCGGCCCACTCTTCGACTTTGCCCCCGCCATCGATACCTATCTGAAAGCACATCTCTTCGGCGACATCTTCGGGCGCGACAATCTTGATTGGCGTACCCGTGAGCTCGCTACGATTGCCGCCCTAGCCGCCATGCCCGGCGTAGAAAGCCAGCTCCGCGCCCATATCCGCATCGGCAAGCAAAACGGCCTCACCGAAGCGCACATTCAAGCCATTTTGGAAACCGTTGCCGGCAATGCCTTCGGCGTGCCCACACTCAGCCCCTTCCCCGTGGGGCAGGAAAACACCGCCTACGCCCAATACTTCAGCGGCAAATCTTACCTTGCCCGCCTCACCCGCGATACCCGGCTGAATGCCCCTGCGGCCAACGTCACATTCGAGCCCGGATGCCGCAACAACTGGCACCGACACACCGGCGGCCAGCTCCTCATTGCCGTGGGCGGCATCGGCTTTTATCAGGAACGCGGAAAACCGGCGCGCAAGCTTCTTCCCGGCGATGTCGTCGAAGTCCCTCCGGATACCGATCACTGGCACGGTGCCGCTCCAGCCTCCTGGTTCTCCCACCTGGCCATCGAATGCAACCCTGCCGCCAACAAAAACACTTGGCTTGAACCCGTCTCCAATGCCGACTACGCAGCCGCAACAAAAGAATAACCCCCTCTCTGCGCCCATTCAAAGCCTTTCATCCACCCCCGCATGTGCCCCCATGAACCCGGACGCATCTTCCTTAAATCTCTTCTCGGCGCGGCTGTTGGAACCTCCGCCCGCCCCCTCTGCAGCCCACCCTCCGCCGCGCCAAACGTGCCTTTATGGGAAACCCGAAGCCTCCGTTCCATGCGTGTCTCCTGCATCGGCCTGGGATGCGTAGACTCCTGCCCCGTAGGCTACTACGGGCAAATAAGTGAAAAAGCCGACATTCTACGGCTCATCCGCCAGGCCGCCGATGCCGGCGTCACCCTCTTCGATACTGCCGAAATCTATGGGATGCGCGTAAGCGAGGCTTGGCTCGGCGAAGCACTTCACCCCATCCGAAACCAAGTCAACATCGAAACAAAGTTCGGCTTTGCCGTGGAAGAAGGCACCGGCACGCTCAACAGCCAGCCCGATCACCTTCGGCGCGCCGTAGAAGGATCCCTTAAACGCCTGCGCACCGACCATATCGATCTTCTCTTTCAGCATCGCGTAGATCCGGCTACCCCTATTGAAACCGTTGCCGAAACCGTTGGCAAGCTCATCCGCGAAGGAAAGGTGCTTCGGTGGGGGCTATCCGAGGCCTCTGCCTCCACCATCCGCCGCGCACATGCGGTTCAGCCCCTCTCCGCCGTAGAAAGCGAATACGCCATCTGGTGGCGGGAACCGGAAACCAAAATCTTTCCCACCCTTCAAGCGCTCGGCATCGGGTTCGTGGCCTACGCCCCCATTGGCCGCGGCTATCTCACCGGGCGCTTCTCCCCCGAAAGCCGCTTTGCCCTACCCGATCGACGCGCCGTCCTGCCGCGCTTCACGCCGGAAGCGCTCAAACACAATGAACCCTTCCTCTCCCTTGTCCGCCAATGGGCGGGGCACGCAAAAACCTCACCCCCGTACAATTCTCCCTGGCCTGAATCCTCTCCCGCCACCCCTGGATTGTCCCCATCCCTGGCACTACCAACCCCACCCACCTCCGCGAGCTCCTGGGAGCCAAAAACGC
This sequence comes from uncultured Lentisphaeraceae bacterium, assembly GCA_937892925.1. Lineage (GTDB taxonomy): Bacteria > Verrucomicrobiota > Kiritimatiellia > RFP12 > DVOR01 > Spyradenecus. Next base: position 29,134 of record CALBHX010000083.1, on the reverse strand, counting down.
CCGCCTCACCCCGGAAGAACTCCACGCCTTCGATACGGCCTGTACACGCATTCCCCTCATGGGGCACCGCACCAACGCCGCCATCGAAGCTCAAATTGACCACTCCTAGCTGACGCTTGCCGCACCAGCCAACGCGTTTTCCCGCACAAGAAAATGCAGCGCTTCCGAGCGCTCACAGGGCTCAACGGGTGGCGCTATATCCAAAAACTCCCCATTCCGCCAAACGCTACCAGCCATGAAACGCCGCGCCTTTCTCACCGCCGCCTGCGCAGCCACCCTCAGCAGTGCCCTGCCAGTCCTACTCAAGCTCCTCGCCATGAAACATCCTTGTCATCACCGGAAGCCCACGTCTTAAAGGCAACTCCAACACCCTTGCCGAACACTTCATTCGCGGCACCGCCGAAGCCGGACACACCGTCTCACATTTCGATGCTGCATTTAAACATGTCCGCCCCTGTACCGGGTGCAATAGCTGCGGCATAAACGGCCTCTGCATCTTCAAAGAGGCCTTTGAGAAAAACCTTCGCCCCCGTCTCGTACGGGCAGACTGCGTGGTCTTCTCCACACCCATGTATTACTTCGGATTCTCGGCACAGATTAAAGACCGCAATCGACCGTATACCCTCAATGGTTCCCTTCACTCCCCAAAAAAGGGCTGCCTTCTCATGACTTATGCAACCATTCAGAAAAGGAAGAACGCCCCCTCTCCCTCCCCTACGATATGCTTTTGGATTATCTTGGCTGGAGCGATGCCGGGCGTGTCATTGCTCCCGGAGTCTGGCCTATTTCCTGAACACCCAACTTCCCGAGCAAGCCTACCACCTAAGGCACTCGTCTGAACCGCCCCCAAGTTTCCTGGCACCCTTAAAACACCCTCCCGCTTTCCTCGCCACACACATCACATAGGGATAACACAAGCAAAGAATAGCTCACAAAACACCCCCGGAATCATACAAACAATATCCGGTGATTCTCGCTGCAACAAAATGGCAGGGCGAGAATTCGCCCTGCCATGTCATATTCCTCGGCTCAAAAACCGGCTTCAGACTGCGCGACGGCGAAGCGCCAACCCGGCCACGCCGAGCGCAAGCAGCACCAACGCCGTCGGCTCTGGAACCAACGTTCCTGTAAACTCCGGCGCATAGGGCGTATATGTGCCCGTCCCAGGACCCACATCAGACGTCCAAGAGTCCTTCAAGTCCGAAGCATTCATCTGCCCTATAGCATAATTCCCTGCATCATCAAAGAGTACAAGGAAGTAAGTGCCTGTCTCCGACTTACTGGTGACTGCCGTCCAGCGATCCACATCCCCATCACTGGCGTCGAAGCTCCACTCCGATGAACCCGATGCATCCGTCACGTTTGTATAGCCCTCATAGGCCGTCCCGCTCTTGGCCAGAGCCAGCAACGCATCCGCATTTGCAGAGGAATCAACGGTCTCGGTGTAAATCAATGCGCCGCCCGTCACCTTCGTGCCCCAATCGGCATCCACAGGAGCCGTCCAGTTGAGCGCCACGGCCTGCAAACAGGCGGCCAACCCAACCATTGCGAACATTAAAAAGACTTTTTTCATTCTCACCCTTCCTTCACAACAAACGGTCTTATTTCACACGGCGGCGAAGCGCCAGCCCCGCAACACCCAAAGCAAGCAGCGCTAACGCCGTCGGCTCCGGAGCCTGCGGCGCAGCCCACGTGCCGCCCAAAAAGGCTTCAAGATCGATGTACTCTCCGGCTTCCGGAATGCTGCCTGCAGAGCCGCCGGCCACATTATCCTTATAGATGCCATTGGTGCCGCCGGCCACATAACTCTTACCGCCGGCCACTGCCCACTGCGCGGGATCATTTTTGTTCACCACGAAGACATAGTAGAAACCGGTTGTTACACCATCCAGCTTAGTATCGCTGAAGTATCCATTCGCGGCAGCTGCCGTGCCGCCCACTTCCGCTGCCGTATCAAACGAGGCAGACGTGGACTTCGTATACCCGGAAGCCGCAGTAGCGCCGCTTGTATTTGTGTACATAGACGCATAGTCCGTCACCGCTGTTTCGGAATAAACGAAGTAGATACTTCCGATCTCGCTCACCCAGCCTGCATCTGCATCACTGTTCGGGAGATTCCACGACACCGTTACGGCCTGAAGCGCCGCAACGGCAGAAACCGTCATCAATGCCAATAGCGTTTTCATGTGCGCCATCCTTACTTGGCGTAATAGTAAAAGGCTTCACCGGCGAGAATCGGCTTCTCTGTATCGGCGATCGTGGTGCCATCCGGGGCTTTCCACGCCGTCTTGGTGCGGCGATAGCGAAGATAGTTAGCAGAGCCGGCCTTGATCACCAGCACCTGATCTCCGGTCTGGGGGCCGCCCTCTACAATGTCACTCAGACCGATTGCCTCAGCACCGTCATTCTTCATCGGCGTCATGGCGCCGGAGGTTCCGCGAGCAGGCGCCGTGCGCGTGCGCGCCTGGCCGCAATAGGTGATCTGTGTTTCTGCGGCCGCAGTATCGCCCGATTGCGTAGAAACGTCTGATTCCTCAGCACCGGTCGTGCCACCATTCTTAAGCCAAAGAATATCGCCCGGTTTGAGCGCCGCCGCGCCTTCGGTCTGAACCCAAGTCAACGCACCATCCTGCATGGTCAGCGTGTAATTCGGCTTGCCGCCAAACGTTCCATCCTCAGCGAGAATGGAAATCTGAGCACCTTCGTTGTAAATGGACGTGGGGAAAAGGGACGTCACGTCAATGGAGCCACCCGTGCCGCCGGTGATGTCAAATGCATTCACAGGCACACAAATAAACTGCCACCCGGTGCTGCTGGCACGGATCTCTTTCTGAACCACCACCGCATGATTGTTCCCGGTAACCGAAGCTGCCGAAAGAAACCCCGCAGCCATCAATCCGGCGAGCATTGCAACTGTTACTTTCATTTTCGTCTCCTTATACGTCCAACGAGCCTCATTGCCGCACATGCGGAAACACATGGAACGAATCCTGTCAATGGGCTTCTCCCATCTGTACGGCACCTAGTGTACCGCTTTCCAAAAACTTCTGTCAAGAAACAGTTTCTCTTTTTTATAAAAAATCGTACACAGAACACGGCAGCGTTCTTCGTTGTCTGCCGGAACTGACCGTAAGCCGTCCAATTCGCAGCCCCGCCCCATTCGGCAGTGCGGAAAACGCCACGTAAATAACCGCCCTCGCCAGTTTAACGGCTGCCTTTGCCTGCACTCATTCCGCCGCACCTAGGAAATCTCGGCACGGAAAACACATTTTCCCACATCATATAATAAATCCTCCCCATCCACACACTCGCCGTAAACGCCAAGCAGTCTCTCATTTCGTATGCTCAATCCGTGCAGTGCGGCAGCCGAAACGGAGAAGACCTCGGGCCGCCCCACGTTCGCGGCAAACTTGCCCTGGCCTGGTGGCAGACTCGAGGCTGGTTTGAGACGAATCCAAAGCGCCATTCTCCGCCCCGATTCTTTTCTACCCCTATCCCAACGTGTAAGCCATAACGGTGCATCCATACTTTTGGTATACTTGCATGCCGAAAGGAGTCAACGATTATGACGGAACTGAATGAACGCATTTCTGCGAAACTGAATGATCTGCGCGGGATGCTGCAAGCTGACGGCGGCGATTTGGAGCTGATTGACATTGAGGGGAAAACGGTTCATCTGCGCCTGCGCGGAGCGTGCGGGTGCTGCCCCCATGCCATGATGACGCTCAAGAGCGGCATTGAGCGAGTACTCCGCGAGGAGATCGACCCAGAGATCACCGTTGAGCGCGTGATGTAATCTCATGCCTCATTCCCGGGCGTTGCGAACACTGGCTGACACGGCCGCCCTCGCGGCCGAGCTCGCGCCGTGTCTCGCGCCGGGAGGGGCGCTTTTCCTAACCGGCGACCTGGGAGCTGGAAAAACCACTTTCGTTCAGGCACTGGCGCGGGTGTATGGCATCACACGCACCGTTACCAGCCCAACCTTTGCCCTGGCCAACGAATATCCGCTGCCCACAGGCGAAAAGCTGATTCACTTTGACCTCTATCGCCTGGCCTCACCCATGGGGTTGTATGACCTTGGGCTGGAGGATGCTCTGGAGCGCGGCGCCCGGTTGGCCATTGAATGGCCGGAGCGGGCACAAACGGTTCTGGATTTGGAGCTGCCCAAACGGCTGCGCCTGCATCTAACTCATTTGGAAAACAACGAGCGACACGCCGAGTGGTTTGAAGAAGACATCCGTTTTCCCCGCCCGACTGCCGCAGGGGCGCAGCCATGAATGCGGAGCCGCTGGAAGCTCGAATCATTGAATTGGAGTCGCTCCTCGCACGGCAGGAGCGGCTGATGGATGATCTGAGCGGAGAAATTCTTCGCCTGAACCGATTGGTGGAGCTCTTGTCGCGGCGGCTTGAAGCACATGAGGCGCGCCATGCCGTGCCGGACAGCATCCGCCCGCTAACAGAAGAAGTGCCGCCTCCGCATTATTAAGCAACAAATCAAGGCTTGTTTCCCAAGCGAACGGGCTCCGCAGCTGCGGAGCCCGTTCGCCTTTCAAGAGCCATCCACGCCCCTCATCGAGACCGGAGCGCGGAGGTAAGCGGGCGCAACCGAAGCAGCGTGTCCACCCCCAGTGTCTGCCGTTCCACCGGAGTGAACGTCATCGCCTGCGCCAACGCACGCGGCGCCAAACCAAACCCGGGACGGGCGCCCACACCTAGCACCTTGGGTGCATAAATCAACACCAGTTCATCCACCAGTCCAGCTTCCAACAACGCCCCGGCAAGCTTTCCCCCGCCCTCACACAAAACATCCCGTACACCGCGGGCACAAAGCGTTCGAAGCATGGCCCGAAGATCCTGCCCGTCATAACCCAAATCGCGCGAGGCCACCCACGTGTGATCATCCACTTCCGCAGGGTCTATCGCGTGAGCACGATCCACCAACACACGGATCTTCCGGGGGGCGCCAGGCAGGTGCGGCTGAAGCGAAGGGTGGTCTGCCCGCACGGTGCCCGCACCGACCATTACGGCATCCACGCGGGCACGCTGCTGTTGCACCCAAGCATAGGTTTCCGGTCCGGTAATCCACCGGGAAGAACCGGCCGCATCGGCAATAAACCCATCGAGTGTGAGCGCCAATTTCAAGCGCAGGTAAGGCAGCCCGAGCGTCATGGCCTTAGCAAAGGGAGCGATCAGCTCAAGACAACGGCGATGCACCTCTCCTTCTGCCACGTCTGCCTGAATTCCCGCGCGGCGGAGCAGCTCCACGGCTCGCCCCGCATGGCGCGGATTCGGATCAAGGCACCCCATAACCACCCGTTTCAGGCGGCGAGCGCGAATCAAATCGCAGCAGGGCGGCGTCCGTCCTGTAGTGGAACACGGTTCAAGGGTTACGTAAAGCGTGGCTCCTGCGGGGTCTTCCCGACAGGCAGCCAAGGCATTGACCTCCGCATGCGGTTCGCCTGCCCGATGATGCGCACCCTCTCCTAGAATACGCCCATCGCGGACGCAGACCGCACCCACGGCGGGGTTGGGCGCCGTTTGCCCCACATAGGCCTCAGCCAGTGCAACGGCGCGCAGAAGGAAGCGGGCGTCCTGCTCATTCATTTTGATCTGTCAGCGATAGCGGCAGGGATGCCGTAGCCTCAGAGCGGTTGGGCTGATTCCAAGGGATATCGGAACGGCGGGCGGCAATGCTTTGATTCACGCATCCGCAAAGCGCCAACACACCGGTCAACAAAAGAAACAAGAGAGCTTTCATGGGGCGTAGTTTAGCAAAAAGCCGGAGCGTCCGGTCAGCATAAACACTCACCCTCTATCCGCGTGGGGTGGAAAACCATCGGCTTGCCGCGCTCCGCCGCACCTGTCAGGCGGCAGCGCAGACGCTCTGCGCTCCACCCTTCCCACGCGCCCCCCCGCATCCGTTCCGGGATAACCGTGAGCGGGCGGTTGAGGAAACGTGGCAGCACGCGGCGGCGCGTTTCTTCCGCCGCATGGGTCAACTGAGCAGCACGGGCATGAATCAGATGCTGAGGCACCTGATTGGGAAAAGCGGCAGCGGGTGTGCCTGGACGGCGGGAATAGGGGAAAATATGCGCCCCGGTGAACGGATAAGCGGAAAGGAATGCCTGCGAAGCGGCCGCATCGGCCTCCGTCTCGCCCGGCAGCCCGGCGATCCAATCGGCACTCAGCCCGCACAGCGGCAGCGTCTCGCCAATGAAGTCGAAAACACGGTGCAGGTCGGCCGCCGTGTATCGCCGCCCCATCCGCCGCAGAAGCGCATCAGAAACGGTCTGCACCGGCAGATGAAGAAACGCGCACAGCCGCCCGCCGCTGGCCGCAATCAGGCGGATCCAGTCCGCATCATTCAAGATACACGGCTCTACCGAACTGATCCGGAAACGCCCCTCCCCGCGCACATCGCACAAGCGACGCAGCAATTCTGTAAAGTCCGCCCCCGAGACGGGGTCTCGATAAAGCGCCAGATGACACCCGGTAAGCGTAATTTCCCGATAGCCCGCGGCGAAGAGCGCTTCTGCCCGTTTCAACAGGGCGGGTAACGGCTCCGAGACCGGCGCACCCCGCAAATGAGGAACAATGCAGTATGCACAAAACTGGTCGCATCCATCCTGCACCACCAACGAGGCGCGTGTTTTCAAGCGCGGCAGAAAAACCGGGGCAGGCGCCGCGCCTGATGCCCCCAGAAAGGCCAGCACCGCCGCCACCCACTCCGACTTACGTTCGTGCGGCAAACACAAATCTGCCACGCCGGGAGGCAAGAGTTTGGCTGCGCACCCGCTCAATATGATTTTTACCCCCGGGCGACGGGTTCGAAACGCACGTAAAGCCTTGAGCACTTCATGCGCCGCCGGCTCCGTCACCGCACATGAATGCACACAGACCACTTCCGCCGACTCCTTCGGGGCGGCGGGGAATCCCTGCTCAGCCAGCGCCGCCTGCCAGGCGGCGGCCTCCGCCTGATTTAACCGGCACCCGTAAACCCAAAACGCCACCGACGGGCGGGCAGCAGGCAAATGGGAGGAGCCGCTCATCGATCCCCCTCCCGCCGATCACGAGCAATAGGAACAAACTGCCCTGGTTCAAATGCTCGGCGCAAAACACGCTCGGCATAGGCGGCTCGAAACGCCCGCCCATCATGCAGCGGATCTGTCCGCCCGCTATACCGCTGAAGCGCCGTCCGCCACGAGTCAAAATAGGCGCCCGGGCGGCGAGAAACAGCCTGCCCAGAGGCGCCGAACCCCTTCCGCGCCAGATAATCAATCCCCGCGCGAAGGTTCCCCTCCAGGGAGCCTTCATTCCGCCGCTCCGGCTTTTTAAGCCCCAAATCGGCCTTTGCCTCCACCCAATCTCCAGGAACGTTCACCTGCAGGGGATCCACTTCCCATGCGGCGAGGGAGCGCGGTCCGCGCCCGCCGCTTTCTTCAATCATCAGCGCCTTCACAATGGCGGGGGCAAGCTCCGGAAGCACCACGGCCTGTCCGGGAGCCGCGCCCACATGTTCGATTCGGTTGGCGTTAAAGGCCGCCGTCAGGCGTAGAATCAGCGCGTCGTGTTTCTGATAGCGGTCATCCTCAAAGCCGGAGAATACCGGCACGCCGGAAACTGCGGGAATATAATCCTCCAACGCTGCCTGCGGCAGCTTCGCCAGCGGCGTCCGCCCAAACATCATCCGGAAAAAGGTTTCAAACCGAACAACCAGTTCCTCTTCTTCGCGCAAGACAAACCGGCGATCCAAATGAAAGCGGCCATAACGATCGAACGGATATCGCCGCCCCAGCCACTCCAAATAGAATCGAAGCGCAGCATCGGAGGGAACACTCTCCTCCTCGTTGGCCAACGCCAGCCAGAACGCGCGTGCCGCCGCCCGCCGGCACACCTGCACCTGCAGGGCATCCACGCGCAGAAAGAGATCGCACACGCCCGGAAGCTCCGTCTCCGCCAAGGGGACTGACGTGCACACGGGAAGTACGCGCGCGGCCTCCGTTCCATGTACTGGCAGCACCCGCAGCTCCGCTGCCGAAAGCGCGGCGGCCACTCCAACCATCAATCCGCAAATCGCCCGCCTCACCGCTTTCTCCCGACAAACCAGAAAGGCTCATAGGTAAGCGACACCCCGCCGGGAACTGCAAACTGCTCAGCATACGCGCGGGCAAACGTTTCCATCCGGCCGCGCGTCCAAGGCGTAGCATCCGCCGCCCCCGTGGCCGTTACGCCTGTGGCCTTCAAATGGCGCAGCACCGCGAATCCATCCGGGAATGTAAGCGCCTGCCGCTCCTGCGCAGTTTCTACCGGCTCAAACCCATCCGCCAATGCCTCCACAAACTGCGCGAAAGAAGGATACTCCAGTCCTTTTCCGGAAAGGGCGGCCGTTTCCTGAAGCGTTGCCGGCCCGAAACAGGAAACCGCCAGCCAACCGCCCGTTGGAAGCACCGCTGCGCACCGCTGGGCAAAGGCGCCCAAATCGCCAAACCACTGCACCGCCGAAGCCGAAGCGACCACGTCGAAAACGCCCGGCCACTCCAACGTGCGGGCATCCCCGGGGAAGAACCGCGCCCGCGGCACGTTAGCAAAACACACAGCCATTTCCGGGCATAAATCGTTCACCACCAACTCGGCAGGGGCAAAGCGCGCCATCAACTGCCGGGAAAGCAGCCCCGTGCCGCACCCAATCTCCAAGATTCTGGGTGCCAGGCCATGAAAATAACGCCCCAGCAGCCCGGCCAGCCGCTCTGCCGCCGCACGCTGCACCACAGCTTCTGCCTCATAGGTAGAGACCGCGCGGGCAAAGCGCGAAAGAAGCACCGGCGTACCGATCATGGTTTCTCCCCGCGCAGCAGCACCCGAAAAATCTCCGGCGCCCAATGCGCCCCGGGGCGAATTTCCGCCTGCGGGAATGCTGCCTGCTGCGCTGCAAGCGGAAAAATCCGGTCGCCCATACAGGCGATCGCCCGCGACCAGGGGAAAGACACGTCCGGCCGCGCACGAATCGCCGCCCCCAACGCTGCCAATTCTCCCCGAAGGTCTTCCACGCTCCGCTCGGGAGCCGCCTTCAAGAAGTCCTGCATCGCCGCCGCTCCGCCGCACATCCGCCGACGGAAACGGGCGAGCCCAGCCTCGGAAAACCCTTCGAGCGTGCCGCGGAAAACCGCTTCCGGGATACCGCGCTCGTCATCAATCGGCCAGGGCGTGCCATTCACCGCCGTGGCCGATGCCACCGGCTGCCCGGCCAGCACCTGCTGCGCCGCCCACACGCCCATACTCCAAGCCACCGCATGCACCGGCCGCCCCTGCGGAAGCGCAAGCCCAGCCTCCGGCAAGTGCGTATAATCCCATACCAGCAGTACATCCACTGCTCCCAGCATGGGCAGAAACGGCCTGGGATCCATCCCCCAACCCGCGAAAAAAACAATCAGGCAATCCTTGGCCTGCCCCTGAAACATCTGCATCTTCACACGCCCATTCTATCATAACCGATTCTTCTATGGCGTTCTCCGCACCAGAAGCCTCGCAGACAGTCCCCCGATTCTCATCCTCCGCCCCAATCAGGTCTTACACCTGCTCCAGCTTGAATTTGACGCACATACGGTGAGCATGGGGAATAGGATGGAAAAGCTGACGTGGGGAGGGTTTGAAGGTTTTTTGGCGGGATGGTATCGAATGGTATGATTGAGCATAAAAGGGAGAAAAGGGGCATTATCCATGACGTTGAGAATCGCTTGAGATTTTGAGGGTATAGTCTCAACGTCATGGATAGCAGATGCGGCGGCTTGCAAGCAGATTGCCTAGAATCTAATACCCTGGGGCGACTTCACCTCAAAGCCGGAGCAGATTCCATGCGTGCCCGGTGCGGCGTAAACAGACACCCGGCCGGAGGATATTATCCACAGGGAGCCGGCTTCTCCGCTTCGCGAAACCCAAATCAACGCCCGGTCTGCCCCTTTGGCACGGCAGCGGGCGCACGCAGCGCAGCGCATTCAGCGGGAGAGAGTTCGCGGAAACGCCCCGGCATCAAGCGCCCAAGCGTCAACCCGGAAAGGGAAACCCGTTTCAGGCGGAGCACCCGCAGGCCAACCTGTTCGCACATGAGGCGAATTTGGCGGTGTCGCCCCTCTGAGAGCGTAAAACGAAGGCGTTTGGAAGTTATCGGCTCCACAAGGACGGGGCGTATTGCATAGCCCTCCAGCGTCATCGAGCCGCGCAAGCGCGCCACCTGCGCAGGCGTTGGCGCAGGGGAAACATCCACCTCATACACCTTTTTGTGGCCAAAGCGCGGGTGCGTAAGCGCCTGAATGAGCGCACCATCGTTGGAAATCAGCAAGAGTCCTTCACTCGCCTTATCCAGCCGCCCCACGGGAACCAGGCGAAGCGAAAAACGGTCAAACGCCTCCAAGACGCTCCGAGAGCCCTGACCATCGGTGGAGCAGACCTCCCCTGCAGGCTTGTAGTAGAGGAACGTACGCAGCGGTTCGGGGGCTGAGAGCGGGCGGCCATCCAGCGTAATGTTAGCCTCGGGAAGCACACGGGCGCCCGGTTCAAAAACCGTTCGGCCATCCACCGCCACACGCCCCTCCCGAATCAGCTCGGCAGCACCGCGCCGCGAAGCCGCTCCGCGCGCGGCCAGCACATTCTGAAGGCGTTCCCCGACCTGCGGCGTCACACGCATGTTTCCCCCCGGCCGCTCCAACGCAGCGGCGCGGCCAATGCCAGCACCCGCTCAAACTCTGCGCGGGTACGGGTAATTTTGAGCGCATTCCAAAGGCTTCCGCCGTTAACAAACGTAGGGGCAAGATAAGCCCACAGTTCTTTGAGGCGCCCCAACAGCGCATGATCGCCCGGAGCTTCTGCGGCGAAACGGGCGAACAGATCGGCGTGCCAGGCATGGAAACGCGCCCAGTCGCGCGTATCGGCCTGTGCACGCAAACTTTCAACCAGGAAGGGATTGGCCACCACCCCGCGGCCAATCATCCAGCGATGGATGGAAGGGAAACGCGATGACAAGCGCGCAAAGTCCGCCGGCGTGCACAAGTCGCCATTATAAACCAGCGGCAGGGTACAAGCCTCGGCCACCGCGGCAAAGGCCTCCAGATCCACCGTTCCGGTATACATCTGGCGCGCGGTGCGCGGGTGAACGCACAGTTCACGGAGAGGAAATTGCAGAATGGCCGGGAGGCGTTTGGGAAGCAGCGAAGCATCATCGAGCCCCAGTCGCACCTTAAGCGAAAAGTGCCCCTCCCCCAATTCGTCGCACCCGGCCTCCAACATCGCACACAGGGTGTATTCATCCCTGAGCAGGCCTGCGCCGCGTCCTTTTTTGGCCACGAATGGCCAGGGACAGCCCGCATTCAGATCCACATCAACATACCCCAAAGCCTTCATTGCACGCAGCATCACACGCAGTTGTGCAGGGTCTTTTCCGATGACCTGAGGGGTCAGCGGGAGCCCGGCAGGCTGAACTTCAGGATCAATGCCCCGAAGCAGCTCCGGTTTAACGCGATCCCCAGGCACCGTAGCAATAAACGGCGCCACGGCGCGGTCGAGCCCATTCATATGGGCGCAGAATGCCTGCCGGAAACACAGCTCCGTGACGCCCCGAAGCGGTGCCAGAATAAACACATGATCAGGGGAACGCGGCATCAGAGATTGGCGAAGGGGTTGTTAGAGAAGCCGCCGGAGCGCGGCGGATGGGCGGCGGCGGGGGAGGCTCCAGACCGAGCGCCTGCCGGGCGGCGGGGCGCCGCTCCTTTACGCTCCGGCCGCGCGGAAAGCGAAATCCGTTTACGGGCGAGATCCACGTCCAGCACACGCACCTTGAGCTTGTCGCCGGGCTTGACGACATCGGCGGGGTCGCGAACATACTGCTCGGAAAGTTCGGAGACGTGAACGAGGCCATCCTGGTGAACGCCGATATCCACAAAGGCGCCAAAGGCCGTTACGTTGGTAACCACGCCCTCCAGCGTCATCCCCGGGCGGACGTCCTCGATCGTGCAAACATCTTCGCGGAAAGCGGGCGGCTCAAAGGCTGCACGCGGATCGCGCCCGGGCTTGCGCAATTCATCCAGAATATCTTTAAGCGTGGGGAGACCGACATCCTCAGAGACATAGCGGGCTATCTGGATTTTCCCAACGGCCTCAGCATTGCCCACGAGCGCCTCCAGCGACAGCCCGGCATCGGCGGCCATTCGCTGCACCAAGGCATACCGTTCAGGGTGAACAGCCGAACGGTCAAGCGGATTCGCAGCGCCGCGAATACGCAAAAAGCCCGCACACTGCTCGAAGGTTTTGGCTCCCAAGCCAGGCACCCGCAGCAATTCGCTCCGAGAAGCAAAAGCCCCATGCGTGTTGCGGTAGTCCACAATCCGCGCTGCCACTGCCGGGCCAATACCGGAAACACGCGTAAGCAGCGGGGCACTGGCGGTATTCAGCTCCACCCCCACGCGGTTCACACAGCTCACCACCACCTCGTCAAGCTTGGTGGCCAGAAGCGTTTGGTTGACATCGTGCTGATATTGCCCCACACCGATGGCCTTGGGGTCGATCTTGACCAGCTCAGCGAGCGGATCCTGCAAACGCCGCCCAATGGAGATCGCGCCGCGCACGGTCAGATCCAGATCCGGGAATTCCGCGCGGGCGACTTCACTGGCGGAGTAAACGGAGGCGCCGGCCTCATTCACCGGCACCACAAGGATCTCTTCATTCCCCGTGCGCTTCAGTACTTGACGAATGAACCGTTCGGTTTCGCGCCCGGCTGTGCCGTTGCCCACGGCCACGGCGCGGGGATGGCAGGCCGCCACCAGTTTCAACAGCTCCACGGCAGCCTGCGCTTCGCGCTGCGACCCCTGCGCCAGATAGATGACGGTATTGCACAGAAACTTGCCGGTTGCATCAAGCGCCACACACTTGCATCCCGTGCGCACGCCGGGATCCACCGCCACAACCGCCTCTTCGCCAAGAGGCGCCTGCAGGAGCAAATGGCGAAGGTTCTCCGCAAAAACCTCCACAGCCGCCACATCTGCCCGGCGTTTGAGCTCTACAGCCACATCCAACTCCACGCCTGGAGCAATCAGCCGCTTGCACGCGTCCTGAACAGCCTGACGCAGCTGCTCTGCCCACGGGCTGCCTTCGCGTAAAGCAAAGAGCTCCAGTGCGCGGCGCACAGTCGGCTCCCAATCCACCGGCAGCGAAACGCGCAGCACCCCTTCCGCTTCGCCGCGCTTGATGGCCAGAAAACGATGCGACGGAAGCTCCGCAAGCGGCTCCTCAAAGTCGTAATACTGCTCAAACTTGGTGGGCTGAACCGGCGGCGGATCGACCACTTCGGACCGGAGTGAACCGTGGCGGGCGAGATACTCACGCGCGAATCCACGCACTTCAGCGTGTTCAGCAACGGCCTCGGCCACGATATCGCGGGCGCCCTTGAGTGCGGCAGCCGCATCGGGCACCTCCCTGGCAAGATCCACGAAGGGGGCAGCGGCGTCCTCCGGCACTTCCCCGCCCTGCGCCAAAATCAGCTGAGCCAAGGGCTCTAACCCGCGTTCACGGGCAATCATGGCGCGTGTTCGGCGCTTGGGGCGGTAAGGCAGATAGAGATCTTCCAGCGCCGTGCGGGTTTTACAGGCCAGAATCTGCGCTTTGAGCGTATCGGTCAGTTTACCCTGCTGAATGATGGAAGCGAGGATGGTTTCCCGGCGGGCTTCAAGCTCACGGTGATAGGCCAGCCGTTCCTGAATGGCGCCAATCTGAACTTCATCAAGATTACCGTGGGCTTCCTTGCGATAACGCGCAATAAAAGGCACCGTGGCGCCTTCTTCAAAGAGACGGGCAACCGCGGCAACCTGGCGTGGGGAAAGATTGAGTTCTTGGGCAATATCTGCGGAAAAATCCATGGCGAGTAATCCGGAGAAAGGAATGAAAACAGGCCGCAACCACGCCCGCCGCATAGCGGAGGCGTCTCAGGAACCGGCTTCTCAATGAATCAGCCAATTTTGATATCCGCTTTGGCACGAAGCTCGGCTACATGATCGGCCACAGCCTGACCGCGCTTGGCATGGAAGAGAAACTCGCGCACGCGGTCGTGGATTTCATCCAGTGTGGGCTGATGCCCCTTCTCTTCGTTGGTCTTGACAATAATGTGATAACCAAACTGCGTTTCCAGAATATCGGAGACGGTGTTGAGTGCGAGATTAAAGGCAACGTCTTCAAAGGGCTTAACCATCATGCCGCGGCCAAACCACCCAAGCGATCCGCCGTTAGATTTGCCGCTGGGGCAATCCGAATGCGCCTTTGCCTCATCAGCGAAAGTAGACTGACCGCTGACGATACGCTCGCGGATAGCGGCAAGCTTGGCCTTGGCCTCCGCTTTGGCCGCCTCATCGGCGCCATTGGGCTTCACCAGAATGTGCTGCGCCAGAACACGATCCTGCGTCTGATACTCGGCCTGATGCGCCTCGTAGTGCGCCTTGATTTCCTCCTCCGTGGGTTGAGGCACAGCAGCGCAGATCTGCTCAATCAGCTTGTTGATCATGGCGCCCTGCCGGAGCTCCTGCTTAAAGCCCTCCACCGTCAGCCCCTGCGCCTCAATCGCCTTTACCAGCTTGTCGCGATCGCCGCCAAACTGCCCAATATATGTTTCAAACTGCGCATCCAGCTCCTCGCCGGAGACAGGAATCTGCAGGCGTTTGGCCTCATCAATCAGAAGCTTGGTGCCGATCGCCTGATCCAAGGCGCGGGCACGGAGCGTATCAAGCTGTTCACGAATCTGATGTTCCGGGAGCCCTTGCTGTTGATAAAAGTGAATCAACCGCTGCAATTCAAAGTCCACCGCCTCCTGAGGGATGGGTTCTCCATTCACCGTTGCCACAACTGCTGCCATAACTGTCCTGCCTTTCCTGAGTCAAACAAATACGTTCAGTTTATCAAAATCCGCGCACCGCTTCCCACCTCGATATGTTCCCGGGCAGGATGTAAAAATACCCGGGCGGAATCGGAGCAAAGCCGTCCCCGGGTCTACAGCGAAAGCGGGGCGAACCAAGGATAGAGCCGGGGCGGCTCTGGTTAACACCTCGGCGCGGCCGAACCCAACGCAAAGGCGCGGGCGGCATTTCCACACCCCGCCTCGGCGCTCAGGCTTGATAACACGGGAAACGGTTGGCAGGCGCAGGCGATTGTGTTATCCTTTGACTCATGCGAAGAATGTTAGTTGTTTTGGCTGTCTTGACCGGTGCATTGGCGCTGGCTCAGGCGCGTGATTTTGGCGCCTTCCGAAAGCCAATTCCGCCAACAGGGAACGCCGATCTGCGGTGGCTGGATGCCGCGCTCTACGATTCCGGTTTTCTCTTTAACAAAGACGTTCGCGAGGCCTACTTCGATCACTGTATGCGCCTAGTAGCGCCGAGCCTGCACTTTAATGAATCTACCTGGGACTGGCTGGAAAAGCACCCAGCTGTTTTCAACGCCGCCTTCGCTTTGGAATACCCGCCGAATCCAAACGTCATACACAACTTCGTCAAGCTGGCCAAGCTGGTGGGGCCTGTCTATGCAGAAAAATATCAGCAGCTGCTGATTGCCTACGCTGTGCAATACCGCGGTTCACGCCTGTTGGACAGCTCATTGGCCGCCGACCGCTACGGCATTGTCAATTCCCGCAATCTCACGTGGGATCCGAAGCGTAAAGAAGAGCTGGAGAAACAGGTTTTGGCGCGAAAAGGGTGGTCCGTCAATCACGATGTGGCCGTGCCCGACCGCGCCGCCTTTGCCAAAGACACCAACGGGCGGCTCTTTCAGGATGAACAGGAACGGCTGGATTATCTAACCCGACTGCACAGGCAGTTTGATCTGGGAAGCGATGAAGACGCCAAGCGGACGGTAAACTGGCTCAAGCGCCACGGAAAAACAAAAATCTTTGAGTTGATGGGGCTCAACCGCCTGCCGTTCTACAACAAAACAGGTATTCAGCTTTCAGAAGGGCGGGAGCCCAAAAGCCTGCCGTGGGAGAAAATTGCCCACGCAGCCGGGCGTTTCCCGCCGCGAATGGAAGGCTCCATCGTGGATAATCTGTGCCTGCACATCATGCGCTATGAAGAGAAAGGCGCGGAGCGTTCCGGGCTCTTTCCACTGTCGCGCACGCCATGGCCGCTTCTCCTGTTGTTGACGCAGAAAGATCCGGTAGATGAATCGACCTTCTGGTGGAGCTACTATAAAGGCAAGGGAAATGTTCCGGGATATGCCACCTATTCCTTTGACTACACCAAGCCGGAAATCCGCTATCAAGACGCTGAGTGGGATCCAAACGCCACGCCGCGGATCTTGACCGATGGCGGCGTTTGCGGGCGCCTCTCCACCATGGCGGAGTTTGCGCAGCGCTCCATCGGAACGCCGGCTCAGGGCATGGGGCAGCCCGGGCACCGCGCCTTTATGACATATGCTTTCCAGGGCGGCAAATTCTCCGCCCAGATGCACCACTCCGTTGACACCATCGACGTCTCAACTGTGGGGTGGCATCTGCCGCCGATTTACGGCCCGGTTACCGACCCCAAAACCAAGCTGACCGGGTTCGCCAAAATGACCCCTGCCAACTGTAAAGACAATTATCTGCGCAGTAATATCCGCTGGCACATCGGCCTATGCGAAGCCATGAACCTGGGGCTGGCCAACTGGGAAGATTCGCGCATGGCCATGCTCATTCTGGATCTCTACACCGCCAACAAAGACCCTGCGCTGAATGCCAGCACCGAGCAGCAGGAAGCCATGCTTCGCTCCGCGCTCCTGTTGAACATCGCCAACACCGACATTGTCTTCCGACTGGCCGCCATCCGCAAGGGAAATGCTTCAAAAATCCTCGATCTGATGCAGGGCTTCGCCAATACATTCGTTTCCGTGGCCGATGGCGCCACAGGCGCCACAGCACTTGCCCGCAACACCGATTTCGGCGGTACGCAGGCCGGTGCAGATCTCACCGCACTCATGCGCAACCAATTCACCAACACCTCCCCCAGAAACCAGAAAAAGGTTAAAAACGAATGGGCGCTCTTCGTCCGTAACGCCATCTTCATGGGCGCGTTCACCAATATTCCGGATGAGGGGGACGCCCGTTACTACAAGAACCGAATGCAGTGGGTGTTAGACAAAAACGCCTATGCCAAAGCCGTTGAAGAAGAATTGAAATACCAGAAGAAGCTGGGCAATTCACCCTTCCTGGCGGAGGTTCAACGGCTGAACGACAAGTATGACAAGGTGCGTTTGGCCGCCGCACGGGACAAAACCCGCAACGTAAAGGAAGAGCGCCAACGGCAACAGGCCGAAGATAACGCCTGGTAACTGCGGGAATGCCCCGCCATTGGTTCTCATGAGTTCTGCCATGTTTCTATTCAGCCGCCGCAAACGCAATCAACCCCTCATCGTTCCCCGCGCGGAACACATCCTCTCCCGGCGTGATATCGATGCCGATGCGCTGAAAGTGCTCTACCGCCTCTCAGCCCGTAACCATGCAGCCTATCTCGTAGGCGGGAGCGTACGCGACCTGCTGCTGGGGCGGAAGCCAAAAGACTTCGACGTCGGCACCGATGCCCGCCCAAACGAAATCCGCCGTGAGTTTCGGAACTGTTTTCTCGTGGGGCGGCGTTTCCGCTTGGCACACATCGTTTTCGGTAAAAAAGTAATCGAAACCGCCACCTTCCGCAAAGCACCCGATGCCACTGCCGTCCAAGACGAGCACGGCCTCTATCAACTGGAAGACAACACATTCGGAACGCCGGAAGAAGATGCCCTGCGCCGCGACTTCACCGTCAACGGCCTCTTTTACGATATCAAAACCTTCTCCATTATCGACTACGTAGGCGGGCTGAAAGATCTGAAGGCGCGGGTCATCCGATCTATCGGCGACCCAGCCATTCGGTTCCGTGAAGACCCCGTGCGGATGATGCGAGCCGTGCGCTTTGCCGCCAAGCTTGGGTTTGACATCTGCCCGGCAGATATCCGCGCCATGCGCCGTTATGCCGCCGAGCTGAACAACGCTTCCTCTTCGCGCCTGTGCGAGGAGATTCAGCGGCTCTTTGTCCGCGGCGCCTCCGAGCGGTCAATCCGCCTGGCTTATGCGTATGGCCTGCTGGATGTGCTTCTGCCAAGTCTGGCCGCCTGGATGCGTGCCGCCCCTGCCCACGCCGAGCGCATATGGCAGGCTCTGGCCGCTCTCGATGCCCTCCCCGAAACACAGGAGCCCACGGCCGCAACGGCCTTCGCTGCCCTCTATTACCCCCTTGCCCAGGATTTGCTGGCACAGGCGCGGGGCGCCGCCGGTACGCTCAAGCGCGGAGCGGACCGCCGGTTATACCGAATAGCAGCCGAACAGGCGCTTGCTCCAATTGTCAAACGATATCGTCTGCCCCGCACGGTATGGATGACCGCCGCAGACATCTTGGAGCTGTCCTCGCGCTTTGCCGCACCGCCTTCCCCCACCTCTGCACGGGATCTTCGATTTGTAAACCACGCCCTCTTCCCGGAGCTTTCCATTGGAGCGCATCTATTAGCGCAGCTGGAGCCGGGAAAACCCTGGTGCTTCGAGGCCTGGGAGGCGTTCTACCGTGAAGCCGGCCCCTTATCCCGCCTGGCTGAGGGCGAAACCTTGCAGGCTCGCCCGAATCCGCATCGGCGGCGCGTGCGACGCCGATCGCGGAAACCAAAAATCGATGCCCCGGCGAACCCCGAAGACCCGGCTCTGATTGAACCCTCTCCGGCAGAGGCTGAAGCCTGACCAAACAGGAAGCCCTCCTTCTCCGGCAAAAGGCTGCGCACCGTTGAACTAACGGTGCGCATTGTTTTTGATTACAACTCTTTGATAAAAAGGCGCCGCAGAAGAGAATCCTCCGCAATCACCCCAGAAAAGATCAGGGCGCACAGCACCGTTACGCATACGCCTGCCAAAAGCACGCCCAGTGCGTTGGCAACATAAAAACGATGACGGCTGAACCCCAGCAGGAAGGCGCCGACCGCGCCGGTAACGGCGCCGGTTCCTGGCAGCGGCACCCCGATAAACAAGGCCAGCCCCGGCTCCCCGTATTTCTCCACAAGAGGGCGCAGCTTTTCCCGCCGTTTCTCCACACACGGCCACACCTGCCGGTCAAACCATTTCCATCGCCGCAAGGCGTGTAATCCCGGCGCCAACAGTTCATACACCACGATCCCAAGCACCACATTGGCCGCAATGCAGATCAGCGCAACCACCCACCCGCTCATCGGGCACGGAGTCCAAGCCATGCCCAGCAGCTCGGCCACCTTTCGGCACGCCGGATCGAGCGCAAAAAAGCCCAACGGAATGGAAGCACGCAGTTCCAAAGCCGGGATACAGGTAACGACAACAAGAAGCAAAACCGCAAGCACCCAATTCACCCTCGTCCTCCCGTTCCGCAGATCAAAGTGAGCCCATAATCACCCACACAAGATAGCCTACCCAGCCCGCAAGCAGCACCCAGCCCCAAATCCGGCTCCAGCCCATCGAATATTGCACCGGGCGCCCCCGCCCGCTCACGGCCAGCAGCGCCAAGCCGGGGAGCCAAAGCACTAATGTTGAAAGCAGGAGGCTCACCACATCACGCGACCACAGCGTGGCCGGCGTATCCGCCACGGCCAACGGGTGTATTGCCAGCGCCATCCCCGCAACGATACACAGATTGAAACAGTTGGAGCCCACAATATTCCCCAACGCCACATCCGAGAATCCCTTGCGCATGGCCGCCACGGAAGCCATCAGCTCCGGAAGACTCGTCCCGGTAGCCACAACCGTCAGCCCGGTAATCAACTCTGCGGTCGCCGCATCCATCCCAAGCAGCCGCGTCAGACGAAGTGCCAGCCAGGAAGCCGACCAAACCAGAAACTGTGAAGCCGCCAACAACGCCGCCAACCCGCCAACTGTATACCCAGCCGCCCGACGAAGCGTCATCTCCGGCAGCTCAACCGGCGACACCTCGCGCCGGCCATCCCATATCCGATAGACCAGAAACAGCAAAAAGGCCCCTATCAGCACCAAGCCATCCCCGACAGACAGCCGCCCATCCAGCGCCATGGCCGCCATCAGCACCGTCATCACCAGCAAAAAGGGCAAATCCTTCAAAAAGACCCCCCGATGAATCGCCACCGGCGCAATCAGCATGGAGACACCCAAAATCAACAATACGTTGACCACATTACTGCCGTAGGCATTACCCAACGCAAGCATCGGCGCCCCCTGCGCAGCCGAAAGCATCGAAACGCAAAGCTCCGGCGCACTCGTGCCAAAGCCCACAATCACAAACCCGACAATCAACGGCGACAGATGCAGTTTTCGGGCCAGCCCAACCGCCCCTTCAACAAACACATCCGCACTCTTCGCCAAAATAGCCAGTTCGACTACAAGACAAACCAACTGCCCGCATATGCACGCCCATTCGGCCATTGCTTACTCCTTTCGCGCCCCTTTCACAAAACACCCTGTTCGCCACTCCCCTATGAGCATCGACTCCTGCTCTTCCAGCCCCTGCTTTCTGAACGCTTCCCGAACCTCCGGATAAAGCGAATCCAGAATCCCCGAGGCAATCAACGCCCCCCCCGGCAGCACCGCACACGCCACTTCCGCAGCATAGGAAATCAACACAGGCCCCAGAATATTCGCCAGCACCACAGCCCCCTGATCCAGATTGGCCGCCAGATCCCGCACCTCATAAGGAATGACCTCGCCATTGAGCGCGGCATTCTCCCGCGCCACCGCCACCGCATCCGGGTCATAATCAAACCCGCGCACATGCGTGAACCCAAGCTTCCTGGCCGCAATGGAGAGAATCCCGCTCCCGCACCCCATATCCAGCACCGGGCGCGCCAAATCTCCTGTGGCCAGCGCATCCAGAAAACGCAGACAGGCCTGCGTCGTCGGATGCTTGCCCGTGCCAAAGCTCATGCCCGGATCCAACGTAACCACCGCCTCGCCGGGAGCCGCCTCATACCGCTCCCATGAAGGGCGAATGACCACCCGCTCTGAAACGTGCTCCACATGGAAGAAACGCTTCCAGGCCTCCGTCCAATCCGCGGCCGCCAGCCGCTCCTGCGTCACATCCAGCGGAAGCCCGGCCAACGCCGCCGCCTGCCGAATCTGTTCAATCACGGCAGGTACCGTCTCTGCCTGCTCAAGAAAAACCTCCAGCCGCGCCGTATGCGTTTCAATATCTTCCCACACCGTGGGTGTGAAGGCATCCGCATCCAACAGCTCCAACAACACATCCGCCGCCTCTGGCGATGGCAACAACGCGGAAACAACCGTAAGATCAGCAGGTTTCATCATGCCCCCCAGTATATCACAGCCGCGCCTCTCCATGATGCGGTTTTTCAGCGCGCCCACGCGTCTCCGGCTCCAGAGGCATACCCACACGCGCCCCGGCAACCTGCGTACGGCCAAGCCCTCCTCCCACGCGCACAGGAAAACCGTTCAGGCGTCCGCCTCGGGACACACCGTTGCCACCGCCATGGCAGAAATTCCTTCCCGCCGCCCAATAGCGCCCAGCCCCTCCACCGTTGTGGCCTTCACGGAAACCGCCTCCACCGCCAACCCCATGGCATGTGCCAGACGGCAGCGCATCTCCGGAAGATACGGCATCAGCTTCGGCCGCTCGGCCAACACCGTGGCATCCACATTGACTGGCCGCCAGCCCCGCCGCCGTAAAATCGCCATTACCTCACGAAGCAGAAACACACTGTCCGCCCCCTCCCAACGCGCGTCCGAATCCGGAAAATGCTGCCCTATATCCCCTGCGGCAACCGCCCCCAGAAGCGCATCCATAATCGCATGCGTCAGCACATCCGCATCTGAGTGCCCTAGCAGCCCCACCTCGTGCGGAATCTCCACGCCGCCCAGAATCAGCTTGCGATGCGCCACCAATCGGTGCGTATCAAACCCAATCCCCGAACGCATCATCTTCTCCTCCCAACGCGTTAACGCAACGGCTCCGAAATCGATGGATCCAGAAGCTGAACCGCCATATGGCTGTCGTGCCCGCGCCCGGAGCGATACCGCCACAGCACCTGTTTCCCGGGCGTTACCTCAAACGCGCCCACCCCTTTGCCATAGGCATAACACCCCACCACCAAATGGCCATTCGGCAGCAGATGAATCCCTGTCATGTTTTTAATCGGCAGCCCCGACTCCGCCGCCGTAAACTCCCATAAGAGCGCATGCCCCGGCGACCACTTCTGAATCCGATCCAGGCACGACACATACACATTCCCCTGCGCATCACACACCGCAGCGAAGGCCAGATTCGGCACCTTCTGCTGCCACACACACACACCCTGCGCGTCATAGATCTCCACCGTGTTCGCCCCAGAGCGGCAAATCAGCGTCCGGCCGTCTGCTAGCCGCCGCACCATGCGCAGCGTCTGATGGCGGTTCTTCTGGTTCAGCGGCACGCGGATCTCCCGCGACTTCTGCCCCTGTGCATCCACTTCAAAGACCGTGCCCGTGCTGTTCTCACTAATCAGCGTATGGCCATTGGCCAGCCGCTGACAGGAAAAGACTCCGCCGCCCGTTTTCTCTTTTGCCTGATACTGCCACACCCGCTTCCCCTGCGCATCGCACTCATAAGCCTCGCCCGTAGCCGCCAGCAGGTGCCCATTCGGCAGCCGCCACCCATCATTGCTGTTGCCGCCCTTCCAGCGCTGCATCTCCGAACCGTCCGGCGCAATCACAGCATAATACCCATTTCCTGCCAGAAAGAGCGGATACGCCGGCTTTCCCCCTTCAAACCCGCCGCCCGCCGCCGCATACACGCCGCCGCACACGCCCCAGAACAGCATCGCCAAACAGATTGTCAACCGCCGCATATCCGGCCTCCTTTCAAAAACAGAAGGCGCGCACACGCACGCCCCCATTGTGCCCCCAGCGGGCACAACTGCTGTGTTTTCTGGCCACCCCGCCTGGGGACGGCCTGTTTCATGCCTTCGGCGTCTGTTCCCCCTCGGCAGGCGAATCAAACAGCTCGCGCTTGATCTCATCGGCCTTCCCGGCCGCCGCCTCGTTGCCCTCTTTGAGTCCCTTCTTGAACTCGCCCGAGGAGCGCCCAAGCGCCCGGGCAATCTCCGGAATCTTCTTGGCGCCAAACACCAACGCAATAATGAGAACCACAATTAAAATCTGCCATAATCCGGGGCGCATCTCTGCCTCCTTTACGTCTTTAACGCATGTTCCTGCTATCGATAGACGCGAACGGCTCGTGCCGCCGCCCGATCTGCCTCTCGGCGTTTCACCGTCTCCCGGCGATCAAACTGGTTCTTGCCTTGGCAAAGCGCCAGCTCCACCTTCACTTTACCCCTCGGGCTGAGGTAGAGCTTCAAAGGGATAAGCGAGAGCCCTTTCTGCTCCACCTTGGCGCGGAGCCGAAGAATCTCTGCCTTGTGCATCAGCAGCCGGCGTGTCCGCAGTGCCTCATGATTGAACCGGTTGCCAAACGCATAAGGCGGAATCCGCACCTGCATCAGCCACAGTTGGTTTGCATCATCAATTTTGCACCATGCGCCCAGCAGGCCGCCCTCCCCATTGCGGAGCACCTTGACTTCCGTGCCCACCAACTCAATTCCGGCCTCAAAACGCTCCAGAATAGTATAATCATGCGCGGCCTTACGGTTCACCACAAGGGCGCCCGCAGCGGCCGCATGTTTCTTGCCGGAAGCCATGATTGCAAACAGCGCCTGACGTTACGCGCGGCGCCCCCAGCGTGCCTGAGCCTCCTGATGCTCCGCTACCGCCTGCATGTCTACCTGCGCCACCACCAGCCCTTCGGCAATCTCACGCAGCGCAATGTCGCTCTTATCCTCATACCTGTCAATCGGCCGCAGGAAAGGGCGCTCCCCGCGGTTCAGCTGCTTGGTGCGCTGAGAGACCAGATTGACCAGCACCGGGATGCTGGGAACACGCGCACGAGCCTTTTCGAGCATTTCAAGATTCATGAGTTTCCTCCAAACAACGTGCAGGTTATTGGGCAGGCACCGCCGGAGCCGCAGGCAGTTCCGGCGCGGCAGGCGCTTCCGGCACAGGCGCCGCCGGGCGATCCGCCAGTGAGGCACCCTTAACGCCGCCGCGCATCAAAAACGCGATCAACAGGGTGTTGAGAATCAAAATCACGCCCAGAACAGCCGTTGTGCGTGTGAGCACGTTCCCCGTCCGCCCGCCGAAAACTTCTTCGCCAAAGCCGCCGCCAAAGGCCGCGCCCATCCCGCCGGATTGATCTTTCGGGGGCTGAAGCATCACGACAGCCACCATCAAAAGCGCCACCAGCGCCTCCAGTACAAACAGAATGCCAAGCAGAAACGTCATCTCAGGTCAGTCCTTTCCGTGCACAATCGCGCAAAAGCTATCACAACCCGCCCCCCTTTGTCAAGGCGGCTTCGGACGAGCCACCGCAGAAGAACCGTTCGCCCCGCCAAGCAAACGCCTGCTGCGGCTCGCTCACTCTGTACCCGGACAGAAAGACCCTTGCAAGGCAGCCCCAGGGTGTAAAGCAAGGAATCGGCAGAGCGTTTCCGCCTTTTTCTCCAGAATCTTGAGCGGAACACCGCCGCCACCAGGCGAAGCAGAGAAACCAGCGAGCGGCCCGCAGTCAACCTCGTAGCAGCTCTGCCCTGCTCCCGCCCATGCAGCCCGGCCGCCGAGCGCCGTTTCGGAAGTGAAAGCGGGCGCATCCCGCAAGGGGCGCACCCGCTAAAACGAACACCACGCAGAGGAGCTTCGGCTTACTTGCTGAAAAGCCCTTTTATGCTGTCGCCCAACGCCTTGGCGCCTTCTCCAACCGCATTCGCGCCGCTACTGACGGCATCCTTACTGCCCTGCCCCAGAGAATTGAGACTGGAGCTCAGCCCCTTACCGGAAACAGAAACAGCCTTGACCACGGGAGCGCAGATGGCCTCGATCTTATCCTTGAGCGTGTGGTTATCCACATCATGCAGCGTAAGCGGCGGAAGCGGAATGGGCACCGTAACGAACTTACGGATGGAGACACTATTGTCTTCCATATGGAAGTAAGCGATGCGCACCGCCTTGCCTTCACCCTTCGCCTCTGCATCGTCAGCCTCTTCCTTGACTTCCTCCGCCTCCTCCTTCGCCGCATTAGGATCCACCCCCATCTGCTTCAACAGCGCATCCACATTGGTTGTATCCAAATCAAAGGCATACAGAGCGCGCACGCCGGAGAGCTCAACCGAATCCACGCACAGCTCTTTGGAGAGAAGCGAGCGCATGGCCACATCCACTTCCAACCGGCCAATCCGCGCCAGAGGCGTTTCGCCGTACGGACTCGGCTTGGCCTCCGCGAAAGCCTTGGGGTTGGCCACTTCCACCCCCTCCACGCGCACATAGCCGCCCAGGGGAAGAATCACGCATTTCTCAATGCTCAGGGGCACCCCGAAAGCGCGCGCCGCCGGCACCCCCACATACTTGACCACCGGGCCCAACCCGCCGGCCAGCACAAAAACAATCAGCACAGCCAACACGCACAGCACGGTCAGCACAATGCCACGGACAATTTTCCACAGTTTTTTAAGCGCATTCATGAGACTCTCCTTCTTCGATGGGGGGAGTATACCATAATTCAAAGCGTTGTCAGCAGGAGCCGCGCGGCAGAGAACGGATGAAGCAGCACCTGCTGGCGCGGGGGAATAAACAGCGAGTCCCCGGGGAGCAGGGTTATCGGATACGGGCCGCAATGCGCCACACGCATCTTCCCCTCCGCACAGAAGAGCACCATAAAGCTTTGATCCGTGGTGTGCAGCGTCCGCATCCGGCGGCACAGAAACGTAGCGAAGGAGAAGGCCGGCGTCCGCAGGCGCACCGTCAGCCGCCCCTCCCGCTCCGTTTCAGCAGGGACATACCGCACAGCGAGCTCCGGGCGAACGGCCTGCCGGGCAGCCTCCAGATGCAGAGGGCGTCCGCGCCCCCAATCATCCAGCCGATACGCCGCCGGGCTGGCCTCCTGCACCTCATAAATCAGATTGCCCGGGCCGATGGCATGAACCAGCCCCGGCGGCAGATCAAACAGATCGCCGGTATGCGAAGCGTAAGGCACCAGATGTTCCCGCGCCGTCTCCGCCGTGGTGCCCGGGGTCAGCCCCGCCCACACCTGCGCCCCCGGCTCTGCATGAAGCACGTTCCACATTTCGTGTTTTGGGCGCGTGCCCAGGCAGGCGGCCGCACGGGCATCGGGATGAACCTGAATCGAAAGCGCCGCCGCCGCATCCAGAATCTTGATCAGCAGGGGGAACCGATCCGGCTCCGGCGCCTGCCGCCCCAGCAGATCGCGCCCGAACCGCTGCGTCAGCTCGGCCAGCCCCACGCCTTCGAAAGGGCCATTGACCACCACGGACTCCGCTCCCGGCAGAGCGGAGAGCTCCCAACTCTCTGCGCAATGTTCCGGCGTATTTGCCCGATTATACCGGCGGGCAATGGCCTCTCCGCCCCACACCGCCGTGCGGTAAACCGGGTGAAAAACCAGCGGATAAAGCGCATGTGCACGCATCCTGCCCGCCCCCCTGCGCCTCAGTGCGCCGCCCGCGCCACATAGGCTTCAGCCCGGCGGATAATCGCATCAAAAGGCGCCGCGCCCGCTTCCAGACAGGCCTCAATTGTAGCGGCAATCCGATCAGCCGAAATCCGCCCGGCCAGAAACGCCCGCACCGCCACTTCGTTTGCCAACGTCAGCACCGGGTGCGTCCACGCGCCCTTAGGCAGTGCCTCAAAGACCAGCCGCAGGCAGGGGAAACGCGCCAAATCCGGCGCGGCAAACGTCAGCCCCTGCATCTGCTCCAGCGACACCGGCGGCACCGGCGAATGCGCCGCGCGGTCAGGCCACGTCAGCGCATACTGAATCGGCAGCGCCATATCCGGGCACGCCAGCTGCGCCATCAGAGCCCCGTCTTTGAACTGCACCAACGAATGCACCATGCTCTGCGGATGCACCCACACGCGCAGCTGCTCCGGCTTCAGCGCAAAAAGATGCAGTGCTTCAATCAGCTCCAGCCCCTTGTTCATCATGGTCGCCGAATCCACCGTAACCTTCGGCCCCATCGACCAGCGCGGGTGGTTCAGCGCCTCCGCCACGGAGATCCGCGCCCAGTCAATCTCCGGCCGGGCAAAAAACGGTCCGCCGCTTGCTGTCAAAATCACCTCCGCCACCCGCGCCTCGGCAGGCGGCTCCGTCTCCGCCCCCACCCGCACACACGCCGGCATCGAAGCCCGGCTCTGCAAACATTGAAAAATGGCTGAATGCTCAGAATCCAGCGGCAGCAGGCGCACACCCCGCGCCGCACGCCGCCGCATCACTTCTTCCCCCGCCATCACCAACACTTCTTTGGTGGCCAACGCCACATCATGCCCCGCCTCAATCGCCGCCAGCGTGGGCGCATAACCGGCCATCCCCGCAATCGCCATCACCACCAGATCCGCCTCCGGCAGAGCCGCCAACGCACACAGCGCCGCCTCTCCGTGCGGAATGCCTGCGCTGTTAGGCGCCGCCAACGCCAGATGGCGGACGTTGAAGCGGCGCGCCAGCGCCTGCAGCCCCTGCGCATCGCGTCCCGCCGCCAGCCCCACCACCTCAAACCGTTCCGGATGCGCCGCCGCCACCCGGAGCGTACTCGCTCCAATCGACCCCGTAGCGCCCAAAAGAACCAATCGCCTGCGCATCTCGCCTAGCCGCCGGCATCAAAGGAAACACGCCCCAAGCGTCTGCATGAACAGATAGGCCGCCGGGACAAAAATCAGGCTGTCAAAGGTGTCGAAAAAGCCACCCATCGCCGGAAACAGCGCCGAGGAATCCTTCACCCCGCACTGCCGCTTGAACAGCGACTCCAGCAAATCGCCCAGAATCCCCACCGTCACCACCACCCCAATCGTCAGGAAAAACCATCCGCACGCCGCCGGCGAAGCCGTTGCCTCGCGAAGCATCCCCAGAAACGCCGCCTCCGGGAAAAGATGCGCACACCCAACGGCCGCCGCCGCCGCCGCAAATGAAAACGCATACCCTCCGGCCGTTCCTTCCCAGCTCTTGCCCGGCGAAAGCCGCGGGCACATCTTGTGCCGCCCAAACGCCGAACCGATGAAATACCCGCCCGTATCGCACAGCTTCGTCACCAACACCAGGAAAAAGGCCAGAAAAATCCGCGCCGCCGAATCCCCCGCGCCCGACACCGCTAGCACCAGCAAAAACGAAAGCATAAAGGGAATATACAGAAAACTCACCACCGTCAGCGCCGCCGTCTCCATCGGCCGGGCAATCCGCGCATCCAGCAGCACACGGAAAAACAACCCCGCGCACACCACCGCCAGCACCGCCGGGCGCGCGCCCGCCTGCCCCAGCGTGCACAGCCCCATCTGCCCGGCATACACCAGCGCAAACCACCCTGCTGTAGCCGCCGCCAAGGTTCCAAACGGCAGCCCGTAACCCGCCTTTTTCAACATCGCGCACAGTTCAAACAGGCACACACCCGCCGAAAGCGCCACCAACCCCGCCAACGCCCACACCGGCAAAGCAAAAATCGCCAGCAGCCACACCGCCGCCACGCTCAAACCGCAAATTACACGCTGTTTCGAAGCCATACGCACTCCTGCAAGGGGTTTTCTCTCATTATAGCACACCCGCCGGAACGTGCACGGCCTGCCCGCTCAAACCACGCCGCCGGGCACAAGGAAAAAGACCCCGCACCGAGAGCACCCGTCCCGTAAATCACGGCCTCCACGAAATCAACAGCCGATACCCCGGCTTCAGCCCCTTCACCTCAAGCGTCGCCGCCAGCGTATCCACCACCTCATCCCCGCGCAGCGTCTCATGCTTCAATACATAAAGCCCATCCTGAGACGGACGCCACAGAAACTCGCCCTCTTCCGCGGCCTCCTCCACCACCGCTCCATTCACCCAAAGCCGCACGCGCTCCCCACGCTCCCAGCGCGGGCTGAGCGCCACCGCTTCCGGAAGCTCCGCCAGCCGTGCGCCTAGCCCCGCCTGCGCATCATACGCCATCGGCGAAGACACCCCAAGGCTCGCCGCTTCGGGCGCATCCAATCCCTTCACCTCAAGCGTCGCCGCCAGCGTATCCACCACCTCATCCCCGCGCAGCG
>CALBHX010000082.1 GCA_937892925.1 uncultured Lentisphaeraceae bacterium | reverse complement strand
TAGTTCGCCATGATTATTTCCCTTCCTTCTCGGCATCGGGCTCCGCGGCGGGCTCAACGGGCGGCACGGAGTAAACATCGAACTTCAAAATCACTTCCAGCGGCACGGAGTTCGCCGGGTCGGTAACCAGGCGTTCGGCGGGAGACGCACCCGCAAAGAGCGGTTTGTCGGCGGCAGCCTGCGCGGCCTCCCGCTCTTCTTCAGAGCGTGAATTCGCAGCGCGGCGAAGGGCGGCGGCCTTGACGGACTGCCGCTTCTTAACCATCTCGGCCACGCGATCGCGCAGCGAGGAGGGGCGGGTGAGGGAGAGATCGGTTACCACCACGAAGAGCGGATCGACCGTGAGCGCGTTCAGAACCGAGGCCAGCGTGGTGTAACGGGCGCGAAACGTAATCGTGTAGCTTTCGCGCGTAACGCCGTCTTCCGAAAGAACAGGATCCATTTCCGCGGACATGGCTGCGGGTTTTGCGGTCTCTTCCCGACGGGAGCGGCGGGAGCGGCGGGAGGAACGGGGCTCTTCCTCGGCCGCTGCGGCGGCCGAATCGAACGGAATACGCTCCACGCCGGTGATGGCATTGGCGCCTTTATCCAACAGGATGGCGCATACATGCTCAATGGCGGAAAACTGCGCGGCGAGACGAGGCACTTGCGCGGCGGCGGGCATCTCACCCTGCACAACATAGCGCCCGAACGCGTAATCAAGCGGAGCCTCTTCTGCCGTGCTCTTGCTGCCGGAGATACCGGCAAGAATACGGCGCCCCTCAGCCTGCCGCGCATTCAAGGTGCGGATGCTTTCCCCAATGCGGGTAACAAACTGAGACGGCGTTTCACCCTGCGGAACTTTGAGGCCGTGGGCAAAAAGCCCGCGGGCAGCATCCGCGGTGGCGGTATAAGCCTTGGCGTCCGCCTCGCGAATTTCCCGGTTGGTTTCCGAGGGGTACGGCTTGGAGTTGTAGTAATCGGTCAAATTCGACTCTGCGTCGTTCCGCTCGGTTCGCGCCGTGTTCATCTTCCCGATTTGCGCAACAAGCAACCCGGCCAACGCCAGAATGATCACGGCGCAGATGCCGCCAACGGCGGCAACAATCAGTTTTTGTTTCGGCTCCATATTAGCGGCCCCTCCTGCTGGCGCGCCCGGAAGCGGGCTTTTCTTCGGTCTCTGCCTGCTTGAGCGCGGCCGTGAGATTGAACGAGGTCATCCACGGCACACTCTGGTCTTTCTTGCTGATGATGATTTTGCGCGGGTCATCCGCAAAGGCAGGCTGCTCGGCAAGGCGGGCGGCCACCGTTTCATCAATTGTTTTTCCGGCGGTGGAGCGGACGTCTTCCATGTCTTTCCATACGGAGATGGAGAGGTCAACGCCCTGCATCGCTTGCTCCTGACGGCGCGCCTTGAGGCTGGTCACCCACAGGCCTTCCGGCACGGCCTTGTTGACGGCCGTGAGGATTTTCATCCATTCCTGCCGCTTTTGGACGACCTGACGGTAGGCGGCGAGCCGCGCCTCAGCGGTTTTGGCTTTCTTGTCTGCGCGGTCGAAAGCCTCTTTCTGGTTTTGATAGACCTGAATGCGCTCCTGGATTTTCTCTCCCTGCTGCTCGTAGAGCGAGGCCATATTGCCTACGAAGACAAGCCAGATGCCCACAATGACCACGAGACCGGCGGCGGCGATGCCCAGGAAGGGCAGGCGGCGGCGCAAGGCCTTACGGGCGGCGATATCCTGTGAAACCAGATTGATTTCAACCGGGCAGGTCAACCCGCGGCGAAGCGCGAGCCCAACGAGCACCGGCAGTGAAAACGCATCGCGCCCGAACTGATCCGCATCCACATTTTCCGGATAGCCAACGGTTTGGAAGGGATTGAGGAAATCGACTTCCACCTGCAGTTTTTCCTCGAAAAAGTTCTGCATGTAGGGAAGCTGGGCGGACGCGCCGGTGAGGAGGATCCGCGTGGGTGCATGGCCTTCCTGCTGGCTGCGATAGAAGGAGATGGAGCGCGTGATTTCGGCATTGAGGCGGGTCATCACGTTGCGGATCACCTTGGAGAGCTTGTCCACCTCCGGGTCGTCTACCGCAAAGGCTCCGCCCTGCGCCACCAGGCCGCGCTCACGTTTGAAGGTTTCGGCGTCTTCATGGGAGAGGCCGAAGGTTTTTGCGATCTCAGCGGTGATGGTGTTTCCGGCCACGGGGATCGTGCGGTAAAAGATCCGATCCTGTTCTACAAAAACGAGGTTGGTGCACCGGGCGCCGATATCCACCACGAGGGTGCAGCCCTCGGCCTCGGGATAATTGAACCGGACGGCATTATAGAGCGCCACGGGCGCCACGTCTACCAGCTCAGGTTCGCAGCCGGCATTGAGCAGACCGCGCGTAACCGCGCCGACAAGGTCGGAGCGGGCAGCCACAATCATGACATGCTGCTCGCCGGCATTGGGCGCGCCGATAAGCGCATCGGACCAAATGGCTTCGCTCAGCGGGAAGGGAACGTTCTGTTCAACTTCGAAGCGGATCTGCTCGCGCATTTTTTCCGGCTCTTCGGCCAGGATTTTGACAAAGCGCGGGAAGGCCATCTGCCCGGAAAGCGCCACGAGCGTGCGCCCGGGGCGGATGCCGGAGGCGTCCATGATGCCGCGCAGCGCCTGCTCCAGCTCCACGCCGAAGGTTTCGGGCGAATCGGCCGCGCCTTCGGGCAGCTCGCCAAAGGAATACCGCAGGAGGCTGGGCCCCTTTCCGGGGCGCACCTCAAACTCTGCCAGCGCTAGGCGCGTGGCTCCAATGTTAAGCGTAAGAATCCGTTCCATAACGTTCTGCTGTTTCGATTTGTTGCGCCGAGGGGTTACTTGGCCTTAACCTGATCGTAGTACATATCGCCCGCCAGCGCGAAGGGCGTCATCGAGCGGTCGCGCAGAATGCCGTCGCGCCTGATCACAGCCTGGGAAAGATTTTCGATCTGATCCCACCACGCGGCCGGATGAGCCTTCCCATCGCTGCCGGGTTTGACGAGGAGGGATTCGAGGCTCTTGCCTTCAATGGCCGGCTTGCCGGAAACCTGCGTCATAATTTCTCCCTGCTGAACGCCGTTGACTTTGACTTGCGCAGAGAAGATCATGGGCGTGCCGTAGACAGCTACCGAGCTGGGGGGCACACAAACGGCGGCATAGTGCTCGCGGCCGGGGGTGACGCTGGTGTAGGTAACCGTTTCGGTAAAGAGCGAATAGAGCTGCTTGGGATTATCCCACCCGATGGCGCCGCCGGCTTTCTTGGCGCGGCCAGCCACGCCGGCGGCGTGCTTGGAGCGCGTCATATCATAGAGAAGCGCGTAGGTGATTTCCACTTCAGGGAGAACGAGGATCGGCTTGCCAGAGGCATCCTCGGAGCGCACCTGATAGGCCACCTCGAAGAAGTGCCAGCCTTTGACAGAATCTTTCGCATACGAATCGGTATGGTTGATTTTTTTCTTGAACTTTTCATCAACCTGCGGCGCAGCCACGGTGTAATCGCCGTCTCCGCCAACGCCGGTGATGGCGCGGATGCGGATCATCGAAGCTTCCGGGCGCACCTTTGCTGAAGCCTTTGCACCGCCGCGCTGCTGCGCCAGCGCACTTCCCGCGCACATCAGCGCGGCCGCAAACACCATCCATGTCTTCATTTGAGGAATCCTTTCCATTCTGCCTGGAAACCATTTCACTATCCAACAGTATACACGGCGCGCACATGAACGTCAAGCAAATCGTCCGCAGGATGCCGCGCACTTGCAGGATGGGGCAGAAAAGGAAGCCTGGCAAACAGGCGTCGGCCAACGGGCGGCTCCCCTTTCTCCTGCCCCCGGAGGAGCCACCCTGCTGGGCAGGCGAAGCCGCCCCGGCTTTGAAGCAGACGCGGGGCGGGTTGGACTCAAAGCCGCCTCGGGCTCGCACCGTGCAGGGCGGCTGAACACAGAGCACGAATAACCGGGCGGCAGGTTCGCGCTTCCTCGATGTTTGCCGTGCTTGGCTGGCCGGCGGCGCACGGGTGGACATGTGCCGATGACAGGCAGGGGAAGCACCCGCGTGCTGCGCACGCACACGGGCGGAGGCTTTGCTATAATGAGGAACGT
This sequence comes from uncultured Lentisphaeraceae bacterium, assembly GCA_937892925.1. Classification (GTDB taxonomy): domain Bacteria; phylum Verrucomicrobiota; class Kiritimatiellia; order RFP12; family DVOR01; genus Spyradenecus. The sequence goes on along the minus strand of CALBHX010000082.1, from coordinate 25,600 downwards.
CGTTTTCGGGGACGGGTGAAAATCCCTGCCGGTGGTGAGAGCCCACGCGAAGCGCGCCGGGTGGCGGGCTTCTGACACGGTGCGAGACCGTGGCCGACGGTGAAAGTCCGGAAGAAAGAAAGCGGCCGCGCCCCGGAGCGGGGGCATCAGGATGGAGCCGTTCATGGCTGAAGAGACGGTGTTTGATTCGGTTGAGGCGTGTTTGGACGATTTGCGCGCCGGCCGGTTTGTGGTGATTACAGACGATGCGGCGCGCGAGAATGAGGGGGATTTGATTCTGCCTGCCGAGTGCGTCACGCCCGAGGCGATCAATTTTTGTATTCGGGAGGCGCGGGGGCTGGTCTGCGCGCCCTGCGCAGGAGCGCTGCTGGATCGGTTGGGGATTGCCCTAGCGCCGAGCGTCCACCGGGGCGATGCGTTTGCAACGGCGTTTACGCTGAGCATTGACGGTGCGCCGCATACGGGGGTAACCACAGGGATTTCGGCAGACGATCGCGCGGCGGCCGTGCGGCTGCTGGCCAGCGAGACGTCCAAACCGGAAGACTGGGTGTCGCCGGGGCACACCTTTCCGCTTCGCGCCCGAGAGGGCGGCGTGCTCGTTCGGGCGGGGCATACGGAGGCAACGGTCGATCTGGCGCGGCTGGCGGGCTTCAAGCCTGCGGGCATCTGCTGTGAAATTACAAAGGATGACGGCACGATGGCCCGCCTGCCGGATCTGATTCCCTTTGCGCGGCGCCATGGGCTGAAGCTCTGCTCGGTTGAGCAGCTGATTGCCTACCGCAAAGCGCATGAAACATTGATTGAACGGGTTGAGAGCGTGGATTTGCCGACGGCGTTCGGGCATTTCCGGCTGACGATGTTCCGGAGCCTGATTGATGGACTGGAGCATTTGGCGCTGACGATGGGCGATCTTTCGGATCAGGAGGGCGAGCCGCCGCTGGTGCGCGTCCACAGCGAGTGCCTGACAGGGGATGTTTTTGGCAGTGCTCGGTGCGACTGCGGCTGGCAGCTGCACGCGGCGATGAAGCAGATTGCCGAGGCCGGGCGCGGATGCCTGCTCTACATGCGCCAGGAGGGGCGCGGCATCGGGCTGGCCAACAAACTCCATGCCTACCGCCTGCAGGAAGCCGGGTGCGACACGGTAGAGGCCAACGTCAAGCTCGGCTTTGCGCCGGATCTGCGCGACTACGGCATTGGGGCGCAGATTCTTGCGGCGCTGGGCATCCGCCGTCTCCGCCTGCTCACCAACAATCCGCAAAAAGTCATCGGGCTTGGCGGGCATGGGTTGGAGATTGTTGAGCGCGTGCCGCTGGTGGCGCATGCCGGGCCATTCAACGCACATTATCTGGAAACGAAAAAAACGAAGATGGGGCACCTGCTCTGAAGCACCGGAGCCCCCGGCACAGACAACCTTGTTTTGGAAAGGATGCAAGCATGAAGGAAGTGATTGGCGAGCTCACCGCGAAGGGCATGCGGTTGGCGTTTGTGGTGAGCCGGTTCAATACCATTTTCACCGAGCAGCTGCTCAAGGGGGCGCGCGATGCGGCGCTGCGCCACGGCGCGGCCGATGACGACCTCACGGTGGTGCGCGTGCCGGGGGCAAACGAGATTCCGCTGGCAGCGGCCAAGCTGGCCAAAAGCGGCGCGTTTGATGCGGTTGTGGCCTTGGGCGCGGTGATTGATGGAGCGACCGACCACGCGATGCTCATCAATACGTCTGTAGCGCGGGCTCTGGCGCAGATTGCTCTGGAGACCGGCCTACCCGTGCTCAACGGCATCATTTGCGCACATTCGCTAGATCAGGCGATCGAACGCGCCGGCTCCAAAGCCGGAAACAAAGGGTTCGACACCGTCTGCGCCGCCATCGAAACCGTCAACGCGCTGCGCAAGCTGTAAGAGGAGCCACGCCATGGATGCACCTGCCACCAAACGCCGGAAGGGCCGTGAATGGGCGCTGCAAATGATCGTTCAGGCCGATCTGAACCCCTTTGCCAGCGCCGATCTGATTCTGTCGCATTTCTGGGAGCAGCAGTGGAGCTGCCGCCAGGAGGCTGCCGGCAAGGAAGATGGCGACTTGGACGATCTGGAGCGGACGCTGAAACCCGGCGAGCGGCTGGCCTCCACCGGCCTGCGGGAGTTCACCGAAACGCTGGTGCGCGGGGTGCTGGGGCATCTGGCGCAGATCGATGATGCGCTTCAGCCGCTGTGCGAACATTGGAGCCTGGACCGTATTGGCGTGATTGAGCGGTGCGTGCTGCGGCTGGGCGTGTATGAAATCGGGACGCTGAAGACGCCGGCGCCTGTGGCTATCAACGAGGCGGTGGAAGTGGCCAAGCGTTTTTCCAACGCTGAAGCCGGCGCTTTTGTCAACGGCATTCTGGATCAATACGCCAAGCGCCGCCGCTGAGGCCGCGCCGCGTAAAGAAGGAGCACCCTATGGCCAACATGGCTGTCAATCTCGGCGGGATCGCCATGAAAAACCCCGTAACCGTTGCCTCCGGCACCTTCGGTTACGGGCAGGAATATGCCCGACTCTTCGACATCTCCCGGCTTGGAGCCGTCACCGCCAAGGGTATCCGGGCATGCCCCTGGCCGGGCAACCCGCTCCCGCGGCACGCCGAAGTGCCCGGCGGCATGCTCAACGCCATTGGCCTGCAAGGCCCCGGCGTAGACGCCTTTATCCGCGATGACATGCCTTTCCTGGCCGAGCGCAACGTGCCCACCATCGTGAATATCTGGGGCACCAGCGCCGAAGAATATGCTGACGTAGCCGCACGGCTGACGGGGGTGCCGGGAGTGGTGGGGCTGGAGCTCAACGTCTCCTGCCCCAACGTCAAGGAGGGCGGAGCCAGTTTCGGCACGCGTTTGGACACATTTACCGATGTGGTGCAGCGCGTTCGGGCAGCCACGCCCCTGCCGATTCTGCCCAAGCTGGCGCCCAATGTGCCCGATATACGCCCCTTTGTGCAGGCCGCACAAGACGCGGGCGCCGATGCCGTGGCGCTCATCAATACCCTGCCGGGCATGGCCGTGAACTTGGAAACGCGCCGCCCCGTGCTGGCCAACCGCGTAGGCGGGCTTTCCGGCGCAGGCATCCATCCCATCGCCCTTAAACATGTATGGGAAGCGGCGCAGGTGGCGCGTGTGCCGCTGTTGGCCATGGGGGGTATTTTCTCCGGCAAAGACGCGCTGGACTTCATTCTCGTGGGCGCCACGGCTGTGGCCGTGGGCACCGCCACCTTTATCGACCCGCTGGCTCCCATTCACGTACTCGAAGAAATGGAGCAGTGGCTGGACAGCCACGGCATTGCTGATATCAACGACTTCCGCGGCACGCTGCAGATTTAACCGGCTCGCCGGTGATGCCGAACCGGGCAGGCCGGGCGAGACAGCGGCGGAACAGGAACCTCCATGGCCAACATGATTCCCCCATTCTTCGGGCACGGGGCCGAAGCTGAACGGTATGTCTACCGGGCGCTTCAGCAGAACCTGAGCCCTACCTGGACGGTGTGGTGGGCGCTGAGTTATCCCGGCGCCGGAACGGCCGAAGGGCGCGATGGGGAAATCGACTTTCTCTGCTTCCACCCCGCGCACGGCCTGGTGGTACTGGAAGTCAAAGGCGGGACGCTCGACTTCCATGATGGGCAGTGGTTCCAAAATGGCCGCCGCCTGGCCTGCCCCCCGCCCCTGCAGGCCGCGCGCAACCGCCACACGCTCACAACCTATCTCTGCCGCGCCCTGAAGCTAGCACCGCTCCCCTTCCCTGTGGTACACGCCGTATGGGCGCCCTTTGCCGCCGAGCCCGCCCTTACGCCGCTGCCCGCTGCCGGGCTGATGCTGGGCGCCGCCGCATTGCAGGCTCCAGAAGCGGCGCTTCTGCGTTTACTGACGCACGATCCCCACGCATGTGCCGGCAGCTTCCCTGTTGAGCGTCTTCGCGCCGTGCTCTCCCCTGCCGTGCAATATCGCCCCAGCTGGCGTCAGCGGCGCACACTCGAAACCGCCCGCCTGACGCAGCTTACACGCGAACAGGCCCGCACCTTCGATGCGTTTGCCCAATTCCGCCGCCTGCGTGTGCGCGGCTGTGCAGGCTCAGGCAAAACCCTGTTGGCGCTGCGCCGCGCGGCGCAGCTGGCCAGCGAAGGCAGGCGCGTTCTCCTGCTCTGCTTCAACCTTCTGCTCTCCGAACACCTGCGCGCGCTCACCACCAACCTGCCGGGCGTCCAGGCCGAAGCGGTCAACCCCTTCCTCTGCCGCCTGCTCAACCGTGAGGAGGATGAGAACGACCCCGAATTCTGGCACACGCTGGCGCGGGATGCGCTTCCCGCCGCGCAGGCATTGGCGCAAACAATGCCTTACGACACGGTTATCGTAGACGAAGGGCAGGACTTCTCGCCCGCCCTCTGGGCCGTGGTGAAAGCACTTGCGCCAGAACCCTGCGGATTTCTTGTGTTCTACGACCCAGCGCAAAACATCTTTCATCGCGACCTCTCGGCTCTGCCGGTCTTTCCCTGGCCGGAGGCCTGTCTGGAAACGAACTGCCGCAACACACGCGGCGTCTTTGAAGCGCTGCGCCCCTACGCACCCGATGGGATGAAGCGTTTCCCCGATGTGCCGCCCGGCTCCGCGCCCGAAACCTATTTTTCCGACACGCGTGCGGGGCTCCGCGCCCGCCTGCAGGCACTTCTGCACGATCTGACCGCGCAAGGCATCCCCCTTGAAGACATCCTTGTGCTGGGGGCGCATGCCCGCCCAAAAATGGCACTGGAAGAGACGTTTGCCGCCTTCCCCGCCCTGCGATACTTCACCTACCGCAAGTTTAAGGGGTTAGAAACCCCCATTCTAATTTTGCTGGATGTGGATGATACCAACCCGCTGTGGGATCGCGCTGCCCGCTATACCGCCATTTCCCGCGCCATTCACAAGGTGATTCTCCTGCAGCTGACGCCGACGAGCACATCGGTGCCGCCTGGGTTTGAACGCTTGTTTATCCCCCACACATAACCGTGCTTTGGCATGGGATAGGCTTTCATACACCCCGGTTTTAACCCGCCAGGGCGGAACAGCCGAAGCGCGGCGCCCGTGCGCCCTGCAATCCCCTTGCAAGCCGCCCGCATGTGTTCCCAAGCTCTTTGAGAATATCCCCTCAAAAACCTCAATCGCTTCTCAACTGCCTTGATAACTCCCCCTTTTCTCCTTTTCATTCTCCACCATCCCTCCCGTCAAAATCTCCGCCATTCCGGCCTTTTCCATCCTATTCCCCAGGCTCACCGTCTGTGCTTCAAATCTCCGTCACAAAAACCATCCCGTTAAACCCGTTTCTGCCGGGGCAGCAACCCGCCCCGCGATCGATGCAAAACCGGGGCGGGTTCAGTGCAAACCCGGGGCGACTTTCCTCCGAACCCGAAACAGGAGCCACCCCCGCTGAACCCATCGGCAGGAACAAACCCTGAGCAGATAACAAAAAGGAAGCTCCGCGCAGTGGCCATGAAGCACAGCGCGGAGCCCTAGGCAAGAAACGAATGCTCGCTCAGGCGCGAAGGAAAGCCAGCACGTCTGCAGCCACGCGGCGGCCCTCAGCCAGAGCCCGCACAACGAGGGTTGGCCCGTTTACACAATCTCCGCACGCAAAGACCGGCGAGCCTTCGGCACGAGGCGCCAGAAGAGGGCGGGGCGTTTGACGCGGCAAAACGGCGAGCAGATTTTCCGGAACGCCGGTAAAGCCCATCGCCAGAAGCACCAGATCTGCGGGAAGGATTTCTTCCGTGCCTTCCACAGGCGTGAAGCGTTCAGGCTTGCCAAGCGGCGAGAGGCTCCAGGCTACCCGGCGGATGCGCACGCCGGAAACACGGCCTTCCGTGCCTTCGAAGCCGAGCGTCTCAACATCCCAGAGGCGGGGACAACCCCCCTCCTTACTTGGGGGGGGACGCAGGTACAGCCCTCTTCATGACTGGAGGATGTACGCAGTTTCCAAGGCCAGCGGGGCCAGGGCGTGGAGGGCGAACGGGTGAGAGGCGGGCGCGGCAGGATTTCCACCTGCGTAACAGAAACGGCACCCTGACGGTTGGCTGTGCCCACGCAGTCGCTGCCCGTATCACCGCCGCCAATCACAAGAACGCGCTTGCCCTGGGCAGAGATGGGAGCCGCGGCACATTCGCCGGCAAGAAGGCGGTTCTGGCCTTTGAGGAAGTCGAGGGCAAAGGCAATGCCCTCGAGGTCGCGGCCGGGCGCTTTGAGATCGCGGGGGACGGCGGTGCCAATGGCCCAAACCACGGCATCGTGGCGGCGGGCGAGCCATTCGGGGGAAACATCGCGGCCGACTTCGGTGCCGGTAACAAAGCGAATGCCCTCAGCCTCCATGAGTGCAATGCGGCGGGCAACAAGGGCTTTTTCGAGTTTGAAGTCGGGGATGCCATAGCGCAGAAGGCCGCCGGGGGCACGGTCGCGCTCGTAGACAGTAACCGTAACCCCGGCGCGGTTGAGCTCTTCTGCAGCGGAGAGGCCGGCGGGGCCTGAGCCCACCACGGCCACGCGTTTGCCGGAACGCTGGGCAGGGGGCTCGGGTTTAACCCAGCCCTTAGCCCAGGCGGTGTCGATAATATGCCGCTCCAGGGCACGGATGGTTACGGGGTCGCCGCCGGTCATGCCATGCGTGCAGGAGCCTTCGCAGAGCGCAGGGCAGATGCGGGAGGTGAACTCGGCAAAGCGATCCGTCTTGGACAGAAGGGCATAGGCGAGCGCATCATTCCCAGCCGCAAGGGCGGCGTTAGTTTCGGGGATGATATTGGTGAGGGGGCAGCCCATGCCATGGCAGAAGGGGATGCCGCAGGTCATGCAGGCGCGGGCATGGCTGGCGGTTTCTGCTTCAGGCAGGGGGAGCTCCACGGCGCGCCAGTCATGGAGGCGTTCGGCAACGGGGCGGTAATCGGACATGGCGGGCTCCTTTATTTCGTTTGGGCGGCGCGTTCCAGAGCGCGGCGATAATCCACGGGGAAGACCTTGACGAAGCGTGGGAGAGCATCGGCGAAGGCGGCGAGGAGACGGCGGCCTTTGGGGCTGCCCGTGGCGGCCACATGGGCTTCGAGAAGGGCATGAAGCTCGTTGGCGGCTTCCGAACCGGGCTCTACACTTTCGAGATCCACGCTTTCGAGATTGCAGCGCAGATCAAAGTCGCCCGCTTCATCAAGAACGTAAGCCAGGCCGCCGGTCATGCCCGCAGCAAAGTTGTCCCCCACCGCACCCAGGATCAGGGCACGGCCGCCGGTCATATATTCGCAGCCGTGATCGCCGGCGCCTTCACAGGTAAGGGTGGCGCCGGAGTTGCGGATCGCGAAGCGTTCGCCCACCTGCCCGCCGATATAGATGTTACCGGAGGTGGCTCCATAACCAATGACGTTGCCGGCAGCCACGTTGGCCTCGGGGATGAACTCGGGAAGCGCTTTGGGGCGGACAACGATGGTTCCGCCGGAGAGGCCTTTGCCCACGTAGTCGTTGGCCTGGCCTTCGAGATCAAGCGTCACGCCGCGGGTGAGGAAGGCGCCGAGGCTCTGCCCGGCCACGCCCTTCAGGTGCAGGGTAAAGGTGCCGTCGGGGAGGCCTTCTTCTCCGGTTTGGGCTGCAATTTCGCCCGCGAGACCCGTACCAATCGCGCGATCGACATTGTGGACGGAAAGCGTGGCCTCAACGGGGGCGCGGCGGGCAATCGACTCCACGCCGCCGAGGGCGGGAAGAAGGATCTCCCGGTCGAAGACACCGGCGGGTTCCTTGACAAGAGCCGGCTCCGGGCCGGGCGGTGTTGCTTGTCGGAAAATGGCCGAGAAGTCCAGGTGCTGCGTCTTGGCATAGGCCAGGGCTTCATCGAACCGGAGGAGATCCGAGCGGCCAACGGCTTCATCGAGGCTGCGAAGCCCAAGGGCGGCGAGACCCTCGCGGACATCCTGCGCCACAAAGCGAAGGAAGTTGATGATGTATTCCGGCTTGCCGGCGAAGCGTTTGCGCAGCTCAGGATCCTGCGTAGCGATGCCGGCCGGGCAGGTGTTGCTGTGGCACTGGCGCATCATCACACACCCAAGGCAGACCAGAATGGTGGTGGCGAAGCCGAACTCCTGCGCACCCAGGAGCGCTCCGATAAGCACATCGCGCCCGGTTTTGATTTGGCCGTCAACCTGAAGGCGGACGCGCCCGCGCAGACGGTTGAGCACCAAGGTCTGCTGCGTTTCAGCAAGCCCCAGCTCCCACGGCAACCCGGCGTGATGAATGCTGGAGAGAGGCGAAGCGCCGGTGCCGCCATCGTGCCCAGCCACAAGAATCACATCGGCGTGGGCTTTGGCCACACCGGCGGCCACGGTGCCAATGCCCACCTCGGAAACCAGTTTCACCGAAATGCGCGCGTCGGGATTGACCGTGCGCAGATCGTAAATCAGCTGGGCAAGGTCTTCAATGGAATAAATGTCATGATGCGGCGGCGGGGAGATGAGCGTAAGGCCGGGGAGCGCGTGGCGGATTTTGGCCACGAACCGATTGACCTTATGGCCTGGGAGCTGGCCGCCCTCGCCGGGCTTGGCTCCCTGAGCCATCTTGATCTGAAGATCGCGGGCATGGCGAAGGTAATCGGCGGTAACGCCGAACCGGCCGGAGGCAATCTGCTTGATGGCGCTGCCGGTTTCGGTGCCAAACCGTTCGACGTTTTCACCCCCCTCGCCGGAATTGCTCATAGCGCCGAGGGCGTTCATGGCGCGGGCAATGGTTTCGTGCGCTTCGGGGCTGAGAGAGCCCAGGCTCATGGCTCCGGAAACGAAGTGGCGAACGATGCTCTCCACGGGCTCCACTTCTTCAACCGGAATGGGCGCAGCCGGCTTAAAGGCAAACAGACCGCGCAGCGTACACAGATGATGCGCCTGCTGGTCAATGGCCGCAGCGTAACGTTTAAAGGCCGCATAATCTCCGGTTTGGACGGCTTGACGGAAATCTGCGATCGCCTGCGGCGTCCACAAATGGCGTTCGCCTTCTGCGCGATAGACGTGTTCACCGCCCACCGGAAGGGCGGCCAGCGAAGCGTCAGGGAGCGTTTCTGAGCCGATAAGCGGCACCGCAGAAGCCGCGCGGCGGTTGGCATCGGCGGCGACTTCCTCCAACCCGATGCCGCCCACGCGGCTGACCGTGCCGGGGAGGAACTGTTCAACCAGATCTGCCCCAAGCCCCACGGCCTCAAAGATCTGGCTGGAGCGGTAGGAGCGAAGGGTCGAGATGCCCATTTTGGACATGACTTTGAGGATGCCCTTATCGATGGCGCGAATATAGTTGCCCGTGGCGGAAACTGGGTCATTGCCCGTCAGACCGCGAGCCGCCAGGTCGGCCACCGTAGCGAGCGCCAGATAGGGGTGAATGGCCGTGGCGCCATAGCCCAGAAGGAGGGCGAAGTGCATCACTTCGCGCACTTCGCCGGATTGAACGATGAGGCCGGTTTCGGAGCGGACGCCCGCCTCTGTCAGGGCACGATTCACCGTGGCTACGGCCAGCAGGGAAGGAATCGGAGCCTCTTCGGGGGTGAGGTCGCGGTCGGAGAGGATCACGAGGCGGTGGCCTTTGGCCGCAACGCCGGCAGCTTCACTGCCCAGGGCAACCAGCGCCTTGGCCAGTGCCGCGCCGCTGCCGCCCCGGGGGAAAGCCATCTTAAGGGTAATGGGGCGGAACTCCTCCGCGCCCAGGCGCCCCAAATGCTCAAGCTCGGCATCTGTGAGAACAGGGCGGCGCATTTTAATGAGGCGGGCATGTGCGGGCGTTTCGGCCAAAATGTTGGCCTTGTTGCCCACATAGGTCATCAGGCTCATGACCGAAGCTTCACGGATGGGATCGATCGGCGGGTTGGTCACCTGCGCGAAGCGCTGCTTAAAGTAATCGAACAGCAGGCGGGGTTTATCGGAGAGCACGGCGAGAGCGGCATCGTTCCCCATGGAACCAACCGGCTCCTGACCATTGGCAGCCATCGGGCGGAGAATCGATGAAACGTCTTCGCGGCTGTACCCGAAGCGGCGCTGACGGAGCGTCAAGTCGCCCGGAACGCGTTCAGGAGCCGTTTCACGGAAGAGCCCGTCCACGGCAATGCGGTTTTCCTCCACCCAGCGGCGGTAAGGGCGGCGGCGCGCCACGCGGTTTTTGATCTCGGCATCATGCAGGAGGCGGTGCGCCTCCAAGTCAAGCCACAGCATCTCGCCGGGGCGGAGGCGCCCGTGGCGCAAAACCTCTTCCGGCGGGATATCCAGCACGCCGGCCTCAGAAGCAAGCACAAAGGTGCCGTCTTTACACAGCGTGTAGCGGGCGGGGCGCAGGCCGTTGCGGTCGAGAACGGCGCCAGCGCGGACGCCGTCGGAGAAGGCCACGGCGGCCGGGCCATCCCATGGCTCCATCAAGGCGGAGTGATATTCCAGGAATCCGCGCAGGTCGCTCCCCATGTGATGCGTAGGGCCCCATGCCTGCGGCATCAGCATCAGCATGGCGTGCGGCAGACTGCGCCCGGCCTGCACCAGAAGCTCAAGCATATTATCCAAGCAGGCCGAATCGGACTGTCCGGCCGGAACAAGCGGAATGACCTTGCGGATATCTTCCCCAAAGAGCGGGCTGGCAAACTCGCCTTCACGGGCATGGAGCGCATTCAAGTTGCCGCGCAGGGTGTTGATTTCACCATTGTGCGCCAAAAAGCGGAAGGGCTGAGCCAGATTCCAGGTTGGGAAGGTGTTGGTGCTGTAGCGCTGGTGCGCCAACACAAGAGCAGAAGCGAAGTCCTCAGCTTGCAGATCTTCATAAAACGCATCGAGCTGATGTGCCAAAAGCAGCCCTTTGTAAACCATGCTCCGGGCGGAGAAGCTGCATACATAGAGCGCCTCGCCAAAGGCTTTCTCCAGCCGCCGCCGCGCCACGAAGAGCTTCCGCTCCAGAGCCTCGCCCACCGGAGCTTCACTTTGCAACGGCGCCACAAACAGCTGGCGGATCACCGGGCAGGTCTCCCGGGCAGAGCGGCCAATCGCCTCGGGGTGAACCGGGACGGTGCGCCATTGAAGCGGCTCAAGCCCCTCCTCCCGCAGCACACGCTCCATGCCCTGCTCCAGCCCAACGCCGCCAAAAAGCATGGCCACGGCATAATGCCCCGGAGCGGGCAAATCGGGCACACGCGCCCGGAAGAAGGCATCGGGCAGCGCGGTGAGAATTCCGGCGCCGTCACCCGTCTCCGGATCCCACCCGGCCGCGCCACGATGGGTCAGCCGCCGAAGCACCTCCAGCCCCTGCTGGACAATTCGATGGCTGGGGCGGTTATTCAGATCGGCCACCATCCCTACCCCGCAGGCGTCATGCTCCTGCTGAGGATCGTAAAGGCCTTGCTGTCGAGGAAAACCATGTAAGCGCTGTGCCATAAACTCTTCGTCCTTTTTCTACCAGGTCATTCCCTTTTTATGCAATCCACGTGCCAACTCTATCAAATACACGCAAAATCTGCGTCAATCCACCGCAAAAGGATAGCTCCAACCGCCCGACGTCCCCCTGCCTCGGTTCCGCAACCACGCCGCATGCCCCCACCCCCTCTCCATTTTGTACCTGTAACGCCCCCTCCGGAGCTTCCAATCGATGTAGCATGCCGCTCAAGGTTTACATTTCTGTAACTATCGAATATGGCCACCCCCACTCGTTTCGCACCTTTTCTTCTTACTCATTCGATTTTCCGGCCAATCTTCCCGACTGGCACGCCCAATCCGCGCATTTTTGCCGCTTGATCCATCCATCTTTCGCGCCTATTACAAAAGTGTAACCCGCTTGCACCGTCTTACATTTTTGTAACCGCGGCCACCCCCTATCGTTTTTCCTTTTTCCCTGCTGCGCCCTAGCGTGTTTTTACACCGCACGATGTGAATCCGCCCGGCAAAAGCCCATGTTGTGCAACGGCTCGCCCCGTTTCACCCGATTCGCAGAAAGAGCACCTTTTTGAAGTTGAACCCGTTGAGCCGCTGCAATGCAGGCCTTGCAGACCAAAGGAGGCGTGTACATTCAAGGAAAACGGCTGCACTTCCCATCCCCTGCCCTCGCGTACACGACCGTTTCCCGCGTGTATGTGTGCACAGAGGTTCTGGCGGGTTTCGCAAGCGGACTGCATCGCCCACTGTAAGGCGGCGTTCAGGGTGAGTGCACAACCCATTATCTGATCTGCCAGATATCACGTTTTTAACGCACCTTTAGAGCCTGTGTGCACACCAAACGCACGGGGTTCATGCCGAAGGCTCTTGCTCCCGCTCACCATTAGGGCGTGCATGTATCCAAAACCACCCCTAGGCGGAGCGGAGAGTCGCCCAAAAGCAGCTTCTCCATTAGGGCGAGCGCGTATCCAAAACGCCTTTATCCCCCGCCACAACGGAAAGCGGCTTGATACGCGCGGCGCACGTGCGTGCGCGTTTAACCCTATTGTCCGTCGAAACGATCTCCGTTTTTATTTTACGTGTGGTCCTGCGCACACGCGTAAGCTTCTGCAGCGAGCATCCGTGCCCGCAGGCAAAGGCGGGTGTAAGGCGGAAACAGGCCTTCGCTTAGGGCGGGGCATTTCCGAACCCGCCCCGAGCGGATCGCGAAGCCGGGGCGGATTGAAGGCCGAGCCGGGGCGGGTTCTTTTTTAGGAAGAAGCGACAGATTTTTCTCTCTGCGCAAACGTTTGGCACGCTCTTTGCAAAAGGTGTGTTGCCTGGGCACGGCGCCCGGCACAATTCCCAATCCGGAGACGTTATGGACAAGACGGACATCGAATACGGCGCGGACGTTTTCAATGAGAGCGTCATGCGTGAATATCTGGCCAAAGACACGGTCGAGAACCTGCTCCACACCATCAATGACCACACCCCGCTGGATCCTTCCATCGCCAATGATGTGGCGCATGCCATGAAGCAGTGGGCGATGGCGCGCGGCGCCACTCATTTCACGCACTGGTTCCAGCCGTTGACAGGAAGCACGGCAGAGAAGCACGACGCCTTTTTTGAGCCAACGGGTGTGGGTAAAACGATTGCGCGTTTTTCGGGGAAGAACCTGATTATGGGTGAGCCGGATGCCTCGAGCTTCCCCTCGGGCGGGCTGCGGTGCACGTTTGAGGCTCGCGGGTACACGGCGTGGGATGTAACGAGCCCGGCCTTTATCAAGCGGCATGAGAACGGCGCCACGTTGTGCATCCCGACGGTGTTCTGCTCCTATACCGGCGAAGTGCTAGACAAGAAGACGCCGCTGCTGCGCTCCATGCAGGCCATGGACAAGGCGGTTCAGAAACTGATGGCCTGCTTTGGCGAACAGGGCGGGCACGCCGTGTGCACGCTCGGCCCGGAGCAGGAGTATTTTCTGATCGACAAGGCTTATTATTTGAAGCGGCCGGATCTGATCCAGTGCGGGCGGACGTTGTTCGGGGCTCCGCCGGCGCGGCATCAGCAGCTGGAAGATCACTATTTCGGCTCTATCCGCCCGCGGATCATCGCGTTTATGGAAGATGTGGAGCGGGAGCTGTGGAAGCTGGGCATCCCGGCGAAGACGCGCCATAACGAAGTGGCACCCGCGCAGTTTGAGTTGGCGCCGATGTTCGAAGACCTCAACTTGGCCGTGGATCACAACATGCTGACGATGGAGGTGCTCCGGAATGTGGCCGAAAAACACGGGCTGGTGTGCCTGCTGCATGAGAAACCTTTTGCCGGAGTAAACGGCTCGGGCAAACATAACAACTGGTCGGTGGCCTACAATGGCAAGAACCTGCTTGACCCGGGGAGCAATCCGCAGGAGAACGCCATCTTCCTGGCGGTGCTGGCTTCGGTGATTCGGGCAATTGACCTGCATGCTGACATTTTACGCTCGGCCACCGCAGGCGCAGGCAACGATCACCGCCTGGGCGCAAACGAGGCGCCGCCTTCGATCATTTCCATCTTCCTGGGCGAGGAGCTCACGGGCGTGATTGAGCGCCTAGAGAAGGGCGGAAAGGCTAAGAGCGGCAAGGCGGCTACGCTGCGCGTTGGGGTGGATACGCTTCCGGCGCTGCCGCGCGACACGACCGACCGCAACCGGACCTCGCCCTTTGCCTTCACGGGCAACAAGTTTGAGTTCCGTGCGCCGGGTTCGAGCCAGAACTGCGCAGGCATCTGCATGGTGCTGAACACGATTGTGGCCGATTCCATTTCCACGATTGCCGATGCCATTGCCAAGCTGCCGAAAGGGAAGTTCAACGAAGGGCTTCAGAAGATTATTCAGGCCGTCATCAAGGATCACAAGCGCGTAATCTTTAATGGCGATGGATATTCCGAGGCTTGGGTTGAAGAAGCGGCGCGCCGCGGCCTGCCAAACCTGCGCACCACACCGGACGCTCTTGCGCCGATGCTTTCCAAGAAGAATCTCGACCTGTTTTCCTCTCAGGGCGTGCTGATGCCCAAGGAAATGGAGAGCCGCTACGATGTCTTCATGGAAGAATATGAGCGGAAGGTTCAGATTGAGGGACGCGTGGCGCTGGAAATGGCTCGCAGCATGATTGAGCCCTCGGCAACAGCAGAGTTCGATGCGGTCTGCAAGGCGGTGGTTTCGGCCAAGGCTGCCGGCGTAACAGCCGGGGTCAAAGGCGTAAAAGACGTGGCTACCACCCTGGGCAAGGGGCTCGATGAGCTGCATGTACAGTGTGCGGCGCTGGAAAAAGCGTTGACGAAAAAGCCGGCAGATGTGCTGGCGGCCATGACGAAACTGCGTGCCGCAGTGGATAAACTGGAAGAGGACGTAGACGACGCGCGTTGGCCGCTTCCGAAGTATCGCGAGATGCTGTTCATCTACTGAGGCATCCGGGCGGAGCCGGGGGCGAAGGCCGCGCAGAGGGCCGCGCTCCCGGCTTTGCCGCGCAACCGCAGCCAAACGCGAAGGGAAGGATAGCCTATGTCTGACGCCATTAAACATGAATGCGGGGTGGCGTTGCTCCGCCTGAGGAAGCCGCCGGCCTACTACGTCAAAAAATACGAGACGCAGTCGTATGGCTTCCAGAAGATCGCGCTGATGCTGGAAAAACAGCATAACCGCGGGCAGGATGGGGCGGGCTTGGCCTGCCTGCATCTGGCGCCGGAACAGGGGCGGCCGTGCTACGACATCGAAAAGTCGGTGGCGCAGCTGCCTTTGGCCGACCTGATCACGCGGTGCGGCAAGCGCCTTGAAGAAGACCCCCTCGCCTTCCGCGGGGAGGTCTTTCTAGGTCATTTGCGGTATGCCACATTCGGGCGGCATGATTTGGCTGCCTGCCACCCGTTTGTGCGGGAGAGCGCCTTTCTGGATCGGCTGCTGCTGCTGGCGGGAAACTTTAACCTGACCGACACGCGGGAGCTCTTTGATGCGTTGGCCGCAAGCGGGCACCACCTTTCAAGCAAGGCCGATGGGGCGGTCATTCTGCAGTGCATTGCCCATGCGCTGGAGCAGGAGCTGCTCCATTACGGTTCCTTCCGCGGGCTGGCGCCGGTGCTACGCGAAGCGGCGGAGAAGTTTGACGGGGCGTTTGTGCTGTGCGGCATGTTGGGCGATGGCACGGCATTTGCCCTGCGGGATGCCAATGGCATCCGCCCGGCGTATTATTATTTTGATGACGAAGTGGCGGTCGTGGCCTCCGAACGGCCGGCAATTCAGGCGGCGTTTGACTGCGCCACGGGAGAAGTGGCCGAGCTGCCGCCGGGAAAAGTGCTGCTGATTCACCCCGATGGCGCGGTCGAACTGGCGGACTGCCTAGATCCTAAACCGCGCCGGGCGTGTGTGTTTGAACGCATTTACTTTTCCCGTGCGAACGATGCGGAGATTCATGCCGAGCGCAAACACCTGGGGCATGCCCTGGTGCCGCAAGTGGTTCGGGCGCTTAAGGGGGATTTGGAGAACACCTTTGTCAGCTACATCCCCAACTCGGCGCAGGTCTGTTTCCACGGGCTGCTGGAAGCCTTGCTGGGCGTAGCGCTGCATGACGGGCACACGGTGCGCTTTGGGCAGGTGGCCGTGAAAGACGCGAAGTTCCGCACGTTCATTGCCGATGTGCAGGCACGCAAAGAGCTGGCCATGCACGTGTATGACGTAACGTACGGGCTGGTGCGCCCGGGCTCAGACACGCTCGTGGTGCTGGATGATTCGATTGTGCGGGGAAACACCATGCGCCGGGCTATTTTACCGATTCTAGATCGGCTGAACCCGAAGAAAATCGTTGTGGCCAGCTCGGCGCCGCCGATTCTTTATCCGGACTGTTACGGTATTGATATGGCCACGCTGAATGAGCTGGTGGCCTTTAATGCGCTGATTGCCTGCCTGAAAGCCGCCGGGCGTGAAGCTGCCCTGCAGGAGGCTTACGAGACCGCGCGCCATCAGCTCACGCTCCCGGCCGAACGGCAGCACAATGTGCTGTGCTCGCTCTATGCACTGGTGCCGGGAGAAGACCTCATCGCGGCCATCACACGGCTGCTGCGCCCGGAAGGGCTCCGTGCAGAGCTGCAAGTCATCTTCCAAACGGTGGAAGACCTGCACCGCTGCTGCCCGAACCACACGGGCGACTGGTATTTCACCGGTGATTATCCCACCCCCGGCGGCAATCAGGTCGTCAACCGGGCACTTGTCAACTTTATGGAAAACCGCAATGAACGCGCTTACTGAAACCTTCCGCAAAAAATGGGTCGCCGAGCGTGCCCGCACCGCCTTCCTGGCACTGGCCGATGGCGCGGTGTTTCATGGCGTAGCCTTTGGGGCGTGCACCGATGCGCTGGGCGAAGCCGTTTTTAACACCGGCATGAGCGGCTATCAGGAAATCCTGACCGACCCCTCGTATGCCGGGCAGTTTGTCGTGCTCACCGCTCCGGAAATCGGAAACTACGGGTGCAACCCGGAGGATGAGGAAAGCCGGGCGCTTTTCCTCAGCGGATTGATTGTGGCCGAGGCAAATGCCCCAAGCAATTGGCGTGCGACGGAGAGCCTGCAGGAGTACCTGACGCGGAACTGCCGGCCGGGGCTGTATGGCGTAGACACCCGCGCCTTGACGCTCCATTTGCGCGATCATGGGGCGCAAAAAGCGTTTCTGCACGTGGAAAATACGCCGCTGAGCGAAACGGAAGCCGTGGCGCGGGCGAAGGCCTGGGTGGGGCTTGATGGGCAGGATTATGCGGCGCGTGTAACCATTGAGGCGCCCTACGTATGGGCCTCTGAAGGGCGGTGGCGCGTAACGGTCTACGACTTCGGAGTGAAGCGGAATATTCTGCGGTGCCTGGAGCGGCTGGGGTGCTGCGTCCGCGTGGTGCCGGCCAAAACCCCCGCTGAGGCTGTGCTGGCCGAGAAGCCCGATGGTGTGTTCCTTTCCAATGGGCCGGCAGACCCCTCGGCCGTTACCTATGCGCAGGAACATGTGCGCAAGCTGCTGGCCGCGGGCATCCCGCTCATGGGGATCTGCCTGGGGCATCAGCTGCTTGGGCTCGCCTGCGGGGCGTCCTGTTCGCGCCTGCCGTTCGGGCACCATGGCTGCAACCACCCGGTGAAAAACCTGCTGGATGGCACTGTGGCCATTACAAGCCAAAACCATAATTACGCGCTCTCCAATCTGCCCGACTGCCTGGAGCTGACGCATGTAAACCTGAATGACGGCACGGTAGAAGGCATCCGGCACCGGACGCTGCCGGCTTTCAGCGTTCAATTCCATCCGGAAGCCGCGCCCGGCCCGCACGAAGCGCAGGCACTCTTCCGGCCGTTTCTGGCGGCCATGGAGCGCACGGTCTCCCGCCCCACCCTTTGAACCTTGGCACGCAATACGCGAGAAAGCGAGCATCCGACATGAGCACCAAGCATATTTTTGTTACCGGCGGCGTGGTCAGCAGCCTGGGCAAGGGCATCACCGCCGCCGCGCTGGCCTTTCTGCTCCGGCAGCGCGGCTACCGCGTGGCCATGCAGAAGCTGGATCCTTACCTCAACGTGGATCCCGGCACGATGAGCCCTTACCAGCACGGCGAAGTCTTCGTTACCGATGACGGCGCGGAAACCGATCTGGATCTGGGGCACTACGAACGGATCGCCGGCGTAACCTGCTCCAAAGCCTCCAACTACACCAGCGGCAAAATCTACGGTGCGGTTATTGCCCGCGAACGCGCCGGCGGGTATTTGGGCGGAACCGTGCAGGTTATTCCGCACATTACCGATGAAATCAAACGCGCCATGCGCGCCCTCCATGCGCCCGATGTAGACATCGCCATCACCGAAATCGGCGGCACCGCCGGCGACATTGAGAGCCTCCCCTTTCTGGAAGCCGCCCGCCAGTTCCGCCTGGAATGCGACCCAGGCGATGCGCTCTTCATTCACCTCACCTACGTGCCGTATCTGAAGGCAGCCAAAGAGTTGAAAACCAAGCCCTCCCAGCAATCGGTGGGCGTGCTGCGGAATATCGGCATTCAGCCCGACCTGCTCGTCTGCCGCGCGGAGCGAAAGCTGGAGAGCGAACACCTAAAAAAGCTGGCCATCTTCTGCAACGTGCCCGAACGGTGCGTCATTGAAGAGCTAGATGTGCGCCACTCCATCTACGAAGTGCCCATCAAGCTGACCCAACACCATTTCGATGAAGAGGTGCTTAAGGGGCTGCGCCTCGACCCGCGCACCCTGAACCTGCGCGACTACCGCCACTGGCTGGCCACCATCCTGCGCCCCTCCCGGGAAGTAACCATTGCCGTTGTGGGCAAATACATCCGCCATCAGGATGCCTACAAGAGCATCTACGAAGCCCTCTCGCACGCCGCCATGGCGCATCACGCCAAGCTCCATCTGCTGCGCGTGGAATCTGAAGAGCTCGAACACGGCAGCGCAGCCGCCCGCCTGGCGAAAGCCGATGGCGTGCTCGTGCCCGGCGGCTTTGGACGGCGCGGCCTGTTGGGCAAGTTTAAAGCTGTGGAATACGCCCGCACCCACAACGTTCCCTTCCTCGGTATCTGCCTGGGCATGCAATGCGCCGTGATTGAGTTCGCCCGCGATGTTGTTGGCTGGCAAGACGCCGACAGTGCGGAGTTTGCCGACACCCGCCACCCGGTCATCGCCCTCATGGAAGAGCAAAAGGGGCTCAAAGACATGGGCGGCACCATGCGCCTGGGCGCTTATGACTGCACCCTCGCGCCCGAATCCCGCGCCGCCGCGCTCTACGGCTCCAACCACATCTCCGAGCGCCACCGCCACCGTTATGAGTTCAACCCCGCCTTCCGCGGAGAACTGGAAACCGCCGGTCTCTCCATTGCCGGCACGAATCCGCAGACCGGGCTGGTAGAAGTCATTGAGCTGCCCGGCCACCCCTTCTTCATCGGGTGCCAATTCCACCCGGAGTTCAAGAGCCGCCCGCGCGCCGCGCATCCGCTCTTCGACGGTTTTGTCGCCGCCGCGCTCGCCCACCACGAAGCGCAGCGCTAACTCTTTGGAGGTTCCCATGCCCAAACGCACCGACATCCACAAGATTCTGCTCATCGGCTCAGGCCCGATCGTCATCGGGCAGGGGTGTGAGTTCGACTACTCCGGCACGCAGGCCTGCAAAGCGCTCCGCGCCGAGGGTTACGAGGTCGTACTCGTCAACTCCAACCCGGCCACGATCATGACCGACCCGGCCACCGCTGAGCGCACCTACATTGAGCCCATGACCCCGGAGAGCCTCGAGGCCGTCATTGCCCGCGAACGCCCCGACGCGCTCCTCCCCACCCTCGGCGGCCAGACCGCCCTCAATCTCTCCATGGCACTCTACCGCCGCGGCATCCTCGGAAAATACGGCGTGGAAATGATCGGTGCCAACGCCGCCAGCATCGACCGTGCAGAGGATCGCCAAAAGTTCAAGGATGCCATGCTCGCCATCGGGCTGGACGTCCCCCGGTCCGGCTCGGCACACACCCTCGAAGAAGCACGTGCCGTAGCGCAGGCCATCGGCACCTGGCCGCTCATCATCCGCCCCGGGTTCACTCTCGGCGGCACCGGCGGCGGCATCGCTCAAAATGCCGAAGACTTCGAACGTATTGCCCAAGGCGGCCTCGATGCCTCCCCCACGTCTGAAATTCTCATCGAGGAGTCGCTTCTCGGTTGGAAAGAATACGAAATGGAAGTGGTCTGCGACCGCAAAGGCAACGCCGTCATCGTCTGCTCCATCGAAAACCTCGACCCCATGGGCGTGCACACCGGCGACTCCATCACCGTAGCCCCTATTCAGACCCTCACCGATGTTGAATATCAGACCATGCGCGACGACTCCTTCGCCGTCATGCGCGCCATCGGCATCGCCACCGGCGGCTCCAATGTTCAATGGGCCGTAAACCCCGCTACCGGGCGCCGCATCATCATCGAGATGAATCCCCGCGTCTCCCGCTCCTCCGCCCTCGCCTCCAAGGCTACCGGGTTCCCCATCGCCAAAATTGCCGCCCTCCTCGCCGTCGGCTTCACCCTCGACGAACTCAAAAACGACATCACCGGCACCACCCCCGCCTCCTTCGAGCCTGCCCTTGACTACATCGTTGTCAAAGCTCCGCGCTTCACCTTCGAAAAGTTCCACGGCGCCCCCGACACCCTCGGCACACAGATGAAGTCCGTCGGCGAGGCCATGGCCATTGGGCGCACCTTCAAGGAGGCCTTCCAGAAAGCCCTCCGTTCGCTTGAAACCGGCCGCTTCGGCTTCGGCGCCGATGGCCGCGACAATGCCTCCGAAGCACTGGATGATGCAACCCTTGAGCAAGCCGTCTCCCGCCCCACCGCCACGCGTATCTTCCACATTCACGAAGCGTTCCGCCGCGGTTGGAGCGTTGACCGCCTCCACGCCCTCACGCAGATTGACCCCTACTTTCTCCGCCACCTTCAGGAGCTTGCCCTCTTCGAGGATGAAATCGCTTCCGTCGGTTCCGTAGCCAGCCTCGCCGCCCACCCCGAGCTCCTGCGTCAGGCCAAAGCTTTCGGTTTCTCCGACCGCCAAATCGCGCATCTGCTCGATGCCGATGAAGGCGCTGTTACCTCTGCCCGCCGCGCTACCGGCATCCTCCCCTCATATGGCCTCGTGGATACCTGCGCCGGGGAGTTCGCCGCCCGCACCCCCTACTACTACGGCACCTACGCCGCCACCGCCCCTAAGCCCTCTACCGCCCCAAACCCTGGGAAAGGCGCCATCCTGATTATCGGCGGCGGCCCAAACCGGATCGGCCAGGGCATTGAGTTCGATTATTGCTGTTGCCAAGCGGCCTTCGCCCTCCGTGCCGAAGGGTACCGCGTGGTCATGGCCAATTCCAACCCCGAAACCGTCTCCACCGACTACGACACCTCCGACGCCCTCTACTTCGAGCCCCTTACCCTCGAAGATCTCGTCCACGTCTACGAGCGCGAACACTGCATCGGCGCCATTGTCCAATTCGGCGGACAGACCCCGCTCAACCTCGCCCAAGGCCTCAAAGCCGCCGGCGTGCGCATTCTCGGCACCAGCCCGGATGATATCGACCTAGCCGAAGACCGCGATGCCTTCAAGCGCCTCGCCGAACGCATCGGTATCCGCCAGCCGCCCAGCGGCATCGCCCACACCGTTGAAGATGCCATCGCCATTGCCGAGCGCATCGGCTACCCCGTCCTTGTCCGCCCTTCCTTCGTGCTCGGCGGCCGCGGGATGGTTATCGTTCACCGCCGTGAAGACCTCGAAGACCTCGCCCGGCAAGCTGTTGCCATTGCTGAAGGCAAGCCTATCCTCATTGACCGCTTCCTGGAAAACGCCATCGAGCTTGATGTCGACAGCGTCAGCGACGGCCGCGGCAACACCCGGATCGGCGCCATTCTTGAACATGTTGAACCCGCCGGTATCCATTCTGGCGATGCGGCCTGCATCACCCCGCCCATCTCCCTCACCCCGAGCATTCTCGAGCGTATCCGCGGCTACGCCTGCGCCTTCGCCGAGGGGCTTCACGTCTGCGGCCTTATGAACCTTCAAATCGCCGTTAAAGACGATGAGATCTACATGATTGAGGTCAACCCCCGCGGATCGCGCACCGTCCCCTTCGTCAGTAAAGCCATCGGCATTTCCCTGGCCGCCGTTGCCGCCCGCGTCATGCTCGGCCAATCTCTCGATGAAGCCGGCTTCCCGCATGAAGTCTCCCTCCCCTACTATGCCGCCAAGGAAGCCGTCTTCCCCTTCGCCCGCTTCCCTGGCGCCACAATTGCTCTCAGCCCGGAAATGAAGTCCACCGGAGAAGTCATGGGGCTGGCCTCCTCCTGCGGCTTGGCCTATCTCAAGAGCCAGTCTGCCGCCGGCACGCATCTGCCCCTGCCCGCCCCCGACAAAAAGCCCGCGGTATTCCTCTCGCTCTGCGATGCTGACAAGCCAGCCGGCGTAGCGGCTGCGCGCCGTCTGGCCGCCGCCGGGTATGTGCTTTATGCCACCTGCGGCACCGCCACCGCCCTCTGGGAAGCCGGGCTCAAACCCCGCGCCGTCTTCCGCGTAAGTGAGGGGCACCCCAACGCCCTCGACCTCATCCGCGCCCATGCCGTTGATTGGATTGTCAACACGGCCGGTCCCGGCGCCGACCACGTGGGCGACGGCCTCAAAATCCGTGCCGATGCCACCCTGCATGGCCTGCCCATCACCACTGTGCTCGAAGGGTTCATCGCCGCCGTTGAAGGGCTTGAAGAATCCTTCCAGGGCGCCTCCGGCGACGTGCTTACCCTCCAGGAGCGCCACGCCGCGCTTCGCACCCGCTGAGCGCGGGCATCCCTTTCACGCAAACCAAACCAAAAGGCTCTGCGGCGAGTGCCGCAGAGCCTTTCTTTTCATCGGCTTCGCCAAAAACAGGGCGGTTCAAGGCTGACGCCTCAAACCGCCCGCATCGCACGGCCATCACACCGCGCACCGCGGTTATTCCGCAGGAGCAAATTCGCTCTTGCCCACGCCGCACGTTGGGCACACCCAGTCATCCGGGAGCATCTCAAAAGGAATCCCGTCATTTTCAGCCGGGTCATAAACATAACCGCACACCTGGCAAACATACTTCATGGTTCACACTCCTTGGTTTGAGTTCAAGCCCGCATTGTAACACACCGCATCGAGTCTGTCGCCCGAAACCGCATCAAAGAGATGCGCGTGCGTAAAGTCCGGCACCAGAAAACAGGTCATGCCCCGCTTCAGCGGCGTATCCGCCGGAAGCCGCGCCGTTACCCGCGCCTCTCCCACGCGAAAATGGACATAGGCCTCTGCCCCCATCTGCTCCACAATATCCACCTCTGCCTGCAAGGCACCGGGGCGGGGCTCCGAGACAGCCGCCAACGCTTCCGGGCGAATACCAAAGCACACCGGAGTGCCTGCCGCCAACGCCCCGAAACGCCCCGCAGGGGGCAGCAGCACCCCCGCGTCTGTGCGCAGCGCCCCCGAAGGCTCCACTACGGCCATCAGGAAGTTCATCGGCGGCGTGCCGATAAATCCGGCAGAAAAGCGATTGGCCGGTTCATGATACAGCGTTACCGGATCGGCCACTTGGCGAACCCGCCCGGCCTCCATCACCACAATGCGATCGCCCAGCGTCATGGCTTCCGTCTGATCATGCGTCACATACAGAATGGTGGCGCCCAGGCGGTGATGCAGGCGGTGTATTTCCTCACGCATCTCCACACGCATCTTCGCATCCAGATTGGAAAGCGGCTCATCAAACAAAAACACCTGCGGTTTACGGACGATGGCGCGGCCGAGCGCCACCCGCTGCCGTTGCCCGCCGGAAAGCTGCTTAGGCAGGCGCTCTAACAGCTCCGTAAGCCCCAGCGCCTCCGCCGCATCGGCAATCCGCGCGGCAATTTCCGCACGCGGCGTATGCCGCAGGCGCAAGCCAAAAGCCATATTCTCACGCACGGTCATGTGCGGATAGAGCGCGTAATTCTGGAACACCATGGCAATGTCCCGATCCTTCGGCGGCAGCGTGTTGACCACCCGCCCACCAATGGCCACCGTGCCCGAGGATATCTCCTCCAGCCCGGCCACCATCCGCAGCGTTGTGCTCTTGCCGCACCCGGAAGGCCCCACCAACACCAAGAACTCGCGGTCGGCCACCTCCAGCGTCACATCCTCCACGGCCACCGTCCCGCCGGGGTAAACCTTGCGTAAATGCCGGAGCGAAACCGCGCCCATGGCCGCTGCAGCTCCGTGCCCTTACGAGCCGGGGTGAACAAATGGCTCGCCGGCCTTGCACATCGGGCACTCCGCCGGCTCCCACACCTGCGGCTCAATATGCAGCAGCGCAAACGTGGGGTAATCAAACTTGGCCTTGCCGCCCGAGCGATCAACCAGCACGAGCACCGCGGCCACTTCGCCGCCCGCCGCTTTCACCAGATCAATCGTCTCCTGTACGCGCCCGCCGCGGGTAATCACATCCTCCGCCACCACATAGCGCTGCCCCGGGATAATCTTGAACCGGCGCATCACCAGCATCCCCTCCGCATTCTTCTCGGCGAAAATGCACTGCGTATCCAGCGCCTTAGCCACCTCATGCCCCACGAGAATGCCGCCCAGTGCAGGCGAAATCACGCCGTCCACAGGCCCGATATCCGCCGCCGCACGCATCCGCTTCACCAGCTCCGTGCAGAGCGTCTGTGCGTGGCGCGGCCACCGCAGCACCTCGGCGCACTGAAAATACCGGTTGGAGTGAAGCTTGGAGCGCAGCTCAAAATGCCCCTCCAGCAACGCCTTCGTATCCTTGAAAATGGCAAGCACTTCATCATCTGTCATGGCAAAACACCTTTCACTGAACACCGGGAAGTATACC
This sequence comes from uncultured Lentisphaeraceae bacterium, assembly GCA_937892925.1. GTDB lineage: Bacteria > Verrucomicrobiota > Kiritimatiellia > RFP12 > DVOR01 > Spyradenecus. Next base: position 821 of record CALBHX010000082.1, on the reverse strand, counting down.
ACAAAGCCGGCCGCCCCCGGCCAGACAGCCCGTGCCGAAATCAACCCGCGGCGCCTATCCGTCTCACGTTCCCGAGACGCACCTACCCCCGCACCGATATGCGCGCTTCAGCGGCAGAAAATCCGCGCATACACGTTGGCCATCAGGCGGAACAGGCGCAGCGGAAGCGCAGGCGTGCGGCCAATGGTAAACGCGCAGGAGCCCCCCGCAAACAAATCGTCGGCATACTTCCGGTTCAGATAGTCCAGCGTCTGCCGAAAGCGCGCCGAGAAGGGATTCCCACGCGACCAGTGGTGCGCCTTGAGCGGCAGAATGTCCACCCGGTGGCCGCTTTGGCGGAGATAGCGGAAGCAGAAGTCCTCCACATACAAATCCCACGCGCAGGCCGGGTCAAACCGCAGATGCCAGGCGCGGATCGCATCGGCATGAACAAAGAGGGCGCAGCAATCGCAGTTTTCGGCCGAGCTCCCCAGCAAAGCCGCGTAGGGAAACGGCGGGGCGTTGCGATGCATCCGCCCGCCGTCGCGATCGGAATCCGTCAGCACGCCAAACGGGAGAACCGCCACGCCCGCCACCAGCCGTGAGCCAATGATGCCGCAGGGAAAAAGCGTGCTCCGGCGCGCCAGAAGCGGGCGCGGATCCTCCAATGGCTGAAAGTCTTCATGGGCAAAAAGAATCCACTCCGTTCCAGGCGGAAGCGCATCGAGAAACGCATTGTAGCGGAGCGGGATGGGAAGATTTTCCTGCGTGTTGTCTCGCACGGCAAACCGAGCCCCGGCCAGCACAGGGTTTTCCGCCAGACAGCGGCGGAAACAGGCTTT
>CALBHX010000081.1 GCA_937892925.1 uncultured Lentisphaeraceae bacterium | reverse complement strand
ACATAGCTCTCCACCGCCTTGCGGATGCGCACAGCTTTGGTATTGAGCTCGTGTTCATAGGCCGAAGCCTCGGCTTTTTCTCTGGCCACCTGGGCGGCTAATTGTGTCTCGTAGACTTCCGATTCCTTACGCCTGGCCTCACGCGCGGCGCGCTCATTTTCCTGCCGTGAGCTGGCCTCACGCGCGATGCGCTCCCCGATCTCGGCGTTGATGACGTCTGCCACGGCGGCGGCACGTTCGACATCGTTGAAGTCCCAGATGGGGTGGCCGTGGCGGGCATCACGCAGGCCGATCACCTCGTCTACTGAAACAAAGGAGTCGAGCCGCCCCTGCCGGATCATTTCGAGCAAGTGTGCGCCGGTTTCGAAAAACGCCTCTCCCAGCTCACCTCTGGCTGCACGCCCTATCTTTTCGGCGCGGGAAGCCTCATCGCCCGCGGCCGAAACGCGTTCCTGCCGCGCATAAACGAGCCCGGCGAAGGAGCGCGTCCGCTCCTGGGCAAGTGCGCCGGCGTCGGCAATGCGCTCCCACGCTTCTGCCTGGGCTTCGAGTGAATGTGCACCGGAGGCGATGGAGCTGATGGCCTGAGCGTAGTCTTGGGCACTGATGCCGGCGGCGCGGGCTGAGGCCTCCAAACGGGCGGCCTCGCCCGCTGTGCTGCCTAGTTTGTCCGCGAGCACCTGGGTGTCGCGGCCCATTTTGGCGAAGACTTCGCTTGCGCCCATAAACCCGGATAAAAACTGTTTCGCCTGGTTGATGAGAAAGTCCACGCCCAGCTTCCACGGGGAAAGCAGCCCGACGTTGAACTCGCTCGGCTCCATGAAAGCCTTCCGGAGCTTTTCCTTGATCCGCGCGAGCTCTCGGTCAAACGGCGAGGCGTCCGCATCGATTTTGACTTTGATCTCATTTTGTGCCATAGTTTTCCTCAAAAAGGGAAAGGAGAGCGCATGATGTGGGTGAATATCGACGAAGAGCCGACAGATCCGGAAGCCAGGTATTGGCGCAATCGCATTCGTTTATGGGCGTGCATTATTGGCTATGGGTTGGCCATTCTGGGGTTTTTTCTGAGTTTGTGATAAGCCGGGGCAAGCGGTTTAAGGCGCCGCCGCGCCGGGAAGAACCACGGCTGAAAGATCGGCTTCTGTGAGTCCGTTTTGGTTTGCTGTTTCGCGTAGCAAGGTGATTTCACGGGCGCGGCGGCGGAGAAGCGTCTCATAATCCGCGCCGCGTTTTGCGGCGAGGTCTTCCATGGTACGCAGGCCGGCGCGGACTTCCATCAGGTCGGTCTGTACGGCGTCTTTCACATCCATCCATTCGAACGCCGGGTCGCGCCAGCGCACCGGTGCGGGTGTGTTTACGCCCCCCGGGAGCGGCGGGAGGAGCCCTTGGTCTATCCAGCGGGCGGTGAGCCATTGCCAAAGCGGCGTGAGCATGGCGCGTTTTAGCTGGCGCTGGCGGAGGGCGATCGCTTCGCGTGCTTGCGTCATGGTGGCCTTGGCGGAGGAATAGGTGCCATCGGAGAAGTAGAGCGCGAGGAACTCATACGGCAGCCCCACGGCCATGGAGACGAGCCGGAGGTTGGTCTTCATAAAAGCGTCATACGTATTGGAGGGGGTAGCCGGGGCAAGGGTGCGATAGTCGCCGTCTGTGTCGATCACCGTCATGCCGGTGGCCTTTTCAAAACGCCGCGCTTGTGCGAGCTCATCCTGTTCCGGGTTTGCTCCGGGGGCGTTGCGCAGACGGAAGGGGGAATCTCCACTGGCTCCGCGGGTGTGGATCGCGGCGGTAATGCTTTGCACTTTGGCTTGCCGCAGCGTGTACCGGTTGAGCTCCTCCATGTCGCGGATCGTGAGGGCGCAGGGCGTCAGCTGCGGCAGGGGGAGCACTTGGTCGGCGCGAACGCGGTCGAAGAGGGTCAGTACGCGCTCGGCGCACACCCAGTGCACGTTCACCTCCGAGCCGAGGCCTTTGCGGCGGTCATGAATGCACCACGCTTCCACGCGCCCGCGAGCGTCCACCCGGAAGGGCATTGAGCCCGAGGGGGCGGCCGGATCCGGCAGGATCCGGTCGGGCTCGATCGGGGTTACCGTGCCATCGTCCTGGAGCAGCAGCGCCATGCCGCCATCGGTCAGCAGGCTGGCGGCCATGAGCCCTTGAAGCTCGGTCATGTCTGAACGGCCTGAGCCTTCAGGGTCTTGCGCCCATGCGTGCCAGAGGGCTTCGGCGCGGTCGTTCCATTGGGCGTTGGCGGAAATCGCTTCGGGTTGGATGCCGGAGGCTCCCACCACGATGCCGCGGACGCGCTCGACAATGCCGCGGGTGACAGCGGAGTTACGCATCAGGTCGCGGCATTCGCTGATGGCGCGGAGGCGTTCGTCCTGTCCGATGGCGCGGTCTTCGGCGTCGGTGATGAAACGGTCGCCCCAAGTGGCACGCTGGGAGCGGTCTGGGCTCCATTCGGCCACATCAAGCAGCGCCGCGCGGGGATTGAGAAGAAAGCGGGCAAGCGTGCGAAGAGGTTTCATGCCTTAGGGCGGGGCGGTTTAGCGGAGAGTGGCATGAGGCATGAGGCATGAGGACGAAATGCGAGGCTCTAAGATCTAAGCTTTCGGCGCAGGTAGGCCATCGTATCGGCCGCGGACGCGTGGAGCGCGGCGGAGAGGGCGCGGTCGATCACACACTGGAAGGCGGAGGCGGAGAGGGCGCGGGGTTGAAGCGCGTTTGTGAGCGGCGCCTGATATCTCCAAACGAAAGAGGCGGCGGCGGAAGCGCCGTGTCGGCGGGGCTGCACGCGCAGGGTGCGCAGGGCTTGGGTGAAGAGGCGGCGGGAAAATCGGGCATGATTCCAGCGCGTACGGGTGAGCTTTTGGGCGAAGGCTCGGGCATATTCGCGCGAGTAGGAGCGCGTGCTCGTGCGCAGAAGGTCGGTGTCGCGCCGTCCGGCTTTCACGCGCCGTCCGGCTTTCACGCGCGTGCGCTGGATGAAGCTGAGCCATTGGCCGGCCTTATTTCGGGTGAGGGTTCGCCCGGCCTGCCTGCGGGCGAGCCGCCACGCCGTGAGGCGGCAGGCATCCTTGGAGCCGTCCGCGAAGTTGGGCATGTCGGCCGGTGCGGCGCAGGGCATGGCGGCTCGCGCTTTAATGAGCACATCGCGGAGTTTGCGTCGGCAGGTTTGGGCGAGGGTGCGCCGGGTGTGGAGGGCATAGGCGGAGAGGGCGCGGTCAAAGGCATTCAGACTTGCTGGGTCTATCATGGCGTAGATCTGTTAGGCGTGAGGCGCTCGGCGGTGTCGGCGGAGAGGTAATGAGCACCGTGGACTTCCTCATCGGCCACGATGAGTGCAATGGCGTCTTGAATGGGGAGGTCTTGCAGCGTCGTTCCCGGCGGCAGGAGGTGATGGACGCCTGGGATCGCGGCCGCGCGCAGGAGCAGGCGCAGCGCGGGGGAACTGGCCAGTTCGCGATCGGCGGGGGCGGGGGTAGGGGTCGCGGGATCAAGAAAGCGCGGCGGGGCGCTCCATGCGCTTCGCAGGTGGGCGAGCAGGGCGGTGCGCTCGGCTTCAGTGCGCGGCGCTGTGCGGCGAACCAGGCGGCGGGGAAGAGCACCTCCGCGCAGAAAGGCACGGCGGGCGGCGGCGGGGGAGAGGGAGAGCAGGTAGGCCAGCACACCCAGCTCCCATGGCTCGCGTGCGCCCCCCGGGAAGAGCACCTCCACCAGGCGCAGGTGCGCAATGGCCACCGGCGGAAAGGTGATGCCGCGGTAGAGCACACGGCCGCGCCGGCAGGCGGGAAGGAGCGCGTGTGTCATGAAGGAGTACAGCATGATGACGGCTCGTTTATGCTTCTAATGCCGGCGGGAGCGTGAGGCGCATGGTGAACGTGATCAGCGCACTGCCCGTGTCATCATAAACAGCCGTTTGCCCATCGTAGGCGAACGCATGCACCGTGCCCGCGGGCAGTGCGAAGTGCTCGGCGTGCGTATCGAGCGCAGCCGGGGTAAGCAGCGCAAGGGTTTGTTCCAGCGCGGCGGCAAGGGCGTGCGTTCTGGGCTCGGCGGCGGCCATGAGGGAGAGGTTGAGGGTGGTTTCCAGTGCGCCGAAGTCATCCCTCACCGTTTGCTCCGCGGTGAGGATGAGCGCCTCCTCCGGCAAGGGCTCCGCGCCGCCGCCAAAAATCAGGGGGAGCGCACCGCGTGGCACGGCGGCAAGGGCTTGGGCGATGATCGCTTGGGCAAGCTCGGCATTCGTCATGGGAGAAGCGCTAAGGGAAGAGCACGCCGCAGAATGTGGCGGCGGGTGCGCCGAGCAGGGGCGCGGCTTCGGGAAGCAAGTCGGT
>CALBHX010000080.1 GCA_937892925.1 uncultured Lentisphaeraceae bacterium | reverse complement strand
CTTTTTCTTTTCAGGAGAGGCGCGGACGAGAAGGAGTAGCTTGTAAATAACGGGTGCCATGAACGGGGTAGAAGTAGGAGGTGAATGTCTCATAACAGGTGTACTGGGTTGTTCATATGAAACAAATATAAAATGAAAAGGTGTACCCAAAAACAAAATAAGAAGAATCAATTCTATGATTAAGTTTATTGATGAAATAGCAGGTTATAGGTTATATGTGGATGACGTGAGCTCTCCCTCGTGATGCAGTCGCTCAACGTTGTACTTGTCAAGAGGAAGGAAAGGACAACTCTTCCTGTATGAACGCTACAGGCGCAAAACTGTGCCTATGTTCTGAACATGGGCCAAAGGCTCGGAGTGCCTTCAGATGGGCAGGTGTTCCATAGCCTTTATGTTGGGCGAATCCATAATTAGGATAACGTTTATCAAGCTGCAGGCATAAATGATCGCGTGTTACTTTTGCAATGATGGAAGCACAGGCGATTAAGAGACTTTTGGCATCGCCCTTGACGATGGCGGTATGAGGAATGGGAAGCCCCTTGACGGGGAGTCCATCTACGAAAACATGCTCAGGCAGCACTGGAAGAGCTTCCAATGCACGACGCATGGCTAGATGGGTGGCGTGAAGAATGTTGAGCTGATCAATTTCTTCAACAGATGCTTGTCCGAATGCCCAGCGAATGTTTGGGTGCGTGGTAATGATTTGGAAGAGGGTTTCTCGTTTAGAGGGCGACAATTGTTTTGAATCGTTGACGCTACTAAGCACATTTTTCGCAAGTTGGTCAATAATAGATGGATTAATTTGTACAGCTCCAGCTATGACTGGGCCGGCCAAACATCCACGGCCAGCTTCATCTATACCGGCAAGTTTCGATTGCGGGTGTTCGTGCCAAAAAGCTCGTTCGTATACAAGGCGCGAAGAGGCACTGGGCGTCGATTTACACTCTGGCAATACTGAAAATGGTGTATTACATTGGGTTTCAGTCATGGATTGGAATCACCTTAGCTGTAAGGTTATATCCTCTTGTACCAGTGATTTTGACTGAGATGAAGGTGCCTGGGTGAATATCCTCGCCTATGTGTGCTATACGTGTGATGCCATCGACTTCAGGGCCTTGGTGAGGGAGGCGTACGATGGCACTGCCGTCTTTATTTCGTTCCAGAACAAGGGCTGAAACAACCTCTCCAACACGATCTCGATTTCTTTCGTGTGCAATTCGCCGTTGGAGCAACATCAGGTCATTGAGCCGTCGTTGTGCAACTTCTGGAGGAGGGAGGTCGGGTAGGTTGGCGGCATGCGTGTTTTCTTCGGGGGAAAAAATGAAGGCGCCAAGATGGTCAAATCGGACTTGCTCTATGTAGGTAAGCAATGCTTGAAAATCAGCCTCAGTCTCGCCCGGGAATCCGACCATACAGGTGGTTCTGAGTGTGGCTGTTGGTACTGCAGTTCGGAGTCGAGAGGGAAAGGTGTTGATAGCTTGGATGGTGTCGGCTCGTCGCATGGCGCGTAGAATTTTGGGTGAGCAGTGTTGAATAGGCAGATCAAAGTAGGGGAGAATGTGATGCGCCCGTGCCATGGTATCAAGTAATTCATCAGAGACGTGATTGTGAAACCCATAGAGCCAACGAACCCAGAATACTCCATCCAGTTTGTCAATTTCTTGCAGGAGTTTGGCAAGGGATGTACCATTATGAAGATCACGCCCGTAGGCGGTAACATCTTGGGCAATCAGATTGATCTCTTTGGCGCCGGTTTCCAGTAACGCTTTGACTTCACTAAGAATTGCCTCCATCGGACGGCTTCGAAGATGTCCGCGGAACTGGGGAATGGCACAGAATGCGCAGGCATGGTCGCACCCCTCGGCAATTTTGACGTAGGCAAAAACTTGTCCAGAAAGTCGCAGAGCCTCCACAGGCTTATCGAACGTGTGTGTGGGTAATCCGTCTGCAACACGGAGTAGGGGGCCGGTATGTTTTTTTTCAAGTGTACGGAGGATGTCTGGAAGATGATTCAGCTCGTCTACCCCGAGGAAGGCATCCACATCAGGGAATGCCTCAAGCATTTGCTCACGATAACGTTGAGCCATGCATCCGGCGACAAGAACGGCCTTGCAATGCCCGCTGGCTTTGTGAGCACAGGCAGCCAAAATATTCTCAGCACCCTCGGCACGAGCTGATTCAATGAAGGCGCAGGTGTTGATTAGAATGACATCTGCCTGATCGGGTGTTGGCGCAAGCGTATAACCTGACTTTAAGAGGAACCCGGCCATGACTTCGCTATCAGCAAGATTCTTGGAGCATCCGAGAGATATCATTCCAATCGTTTTGAGTTTCATGGGTCTGGATAGCTTTCTTTGTGGCGGTTATACAATTACAGGCCAAGATCTTCATTAACGAGTAGGATATGGGTTGGCGTTAAGGCCGGACGCTGACGGATAACGGTGCTGATGCGGCAGATACTTTCTGGACAAACACCAACACAATTTACGCACTTCCCGGAGTTGGCACAGGGTGTTTTCCGTCCCAACCGATAGGCATTCACCGGTCCAGCTATAGCTGCGATGCGTGCTAATGCCTCTGGTACGCCGCCTTTGATTAGCTTATTGCGTCCGATGACAAGGACAACCTGTTTTGGTCCAAAGGCCATGGCACAGACGCGGTTACCATTCCCGTCAATATTCACAATGATACCATCGGTGGTCAACGCATTGACCGAAGAAAGAAAACAATCACAGGTGAGTTGTTTTCGCATAATGGCTAACCGTTCTTCAGGTGTTAGATTGGGAAATCCGTGATTAAGGATTTCTTTGCCTTGTTCCCTTAGTTCGCGAGTTACATTCAAACACGCTACTGAAAGTGAACCGCCAAAACCTACATGAACTGCTGGTTTGCATAACGCCAACACATGGGCACGTGCTGCATCTCTCGTGGGGCAAACCGTCACAGTAAATCCACGAGCACGCAGTTTTTCTGCTGTGTTTTCGAGATCTTTGGTGCTTTGCCAAGCTAACAAGGCGTCAACGGCGGTTTGATCCATCTGTTTTCTCCCAAGAAAGAACCAAAAAAACGAAGCCGAGTATTATGAGCATGATGGAAACCCACTGACTGAAGCTAAGCATAAGGTAAAAGGAGCCACGTGGGTCATCTCGTAAACATTCAATGCCAAATCGCAGGAGCGCATAGCAGATTAGATAAAT
>CALBHX010000079.1 GCA_937892925.1 uncultured Lentisphaeraceae bacterium | reverse complement strand
TGGTTTGAAGACAGAAGAGGTTGAAAAGTTGCGTCCAACTTACAATTCGCGTGCGATTTACGAGAGTAATCCGGAAATTCATCGGGCGTTGGATATGATTCGTCGAAATGTTTTCTCGTTGATGACGCCAGGACTGTTTGAACCGATTCTTAAGAATTTGTTGGACTACAACGATTATTACATGCTTTTGAAAGATTTGCCAGATTATATTCGAGCACAAGATCGTGTAGAAGCTCGTTATCGAGATCCTAAGGCGTGGAATGCGGCTTCGTTGATGAATGTAGCTTCTGCAGGAAAATTTTCAAGTGATCGAACGATCTCGGAATATGCAAGAGACATTTGGCATTTAGAGCCGTTTCTAGCTAAATGACCTGTTCGATGCCCGTGGTGTTAATCTGCGATAGATTGACACTATGAGCTTGGATGTTGCGAGTTATGATTGATTTAGGCATAATAGGTTCGTCGTACAGACAGAAGGGAATGTAGTTATGAGAAAGTTGGAAGGTCTGATTGCAGCACCCCATACGCCTTTTACCATGGATGGGAGTGTCAATTTGGAATTGATCCCGAAGCAGGTAGAAACGTTATTAAAACAGAAGGTTATAGGAGCTTATATTTGTGGTACGACCGGGGAGGGGATTTGCTGCTCGGTTGAAGAGCGTAAACGTGTGATGAAGGCGTGGGTGGATGCGGCTCGCGGAAAGTTGTTCTTGATCGCCCATGTCGGGGCACTTTCGATCACGGATGCGCGTGAATTGGCTGGATATGCGCAGGAAGTTGGATTGGATGCAACAAGTATTGTCCCTCCAAACTTTTTTAAGCCAGGAAGTATTGATGCTCTGATTGATTACATTAATGCTGTTCTTGTTGCGGCTCCAGAATTACCTTTTTATTACTATCACACGGGGATGAGCGGTGTTACGTTTGATATGGAGCAATTCCTGATTAAGGCGGATGGGCGTATTTCTCAATTAGCCGGTATCAAGTTTAATTACCCTGACTTGTACATGTTCCAACGTTGCCTTCGTGCATGTGGTGGAAAATATGATATCACGTGGGGAATTGACGAATGGTTCGCTGGTGCGTTGGCTTGTGGTGCAAAGTCCGCAATTGGGTCGACTTATAACTATGCCGCCCCCCTATATTACGGAATCTGGGAGGCTTACAAGCGTGCGGATCAGGCTGCTATTGACCGTGGAATGGCAAAGGTTTGTAAGATAGTGGACTTGCTTGTGAAGTATGGTGGTGTGGCTGGCGGCAAGGCGATGATGGCGATTCATGGATTGGATATGCCTGTAGTACGCCCGCCACTGACGTGTTTGACTGCTGAACAACGCAAGGACTGTGCAGATACGGTAGCCGCTATTTTGGCGGAATAAAGGGTTTTCCTTTAAGTTTATGCCCGGTATTTTATGCCGGGCAGTTTTTTTAGATGCAAAATAGGTGAATGTGATGTTAAGTACGGAACGTTTAAAAAAGTTGGAAAGTACGTATAAAAACGGTCTTTTGTGCGATGTGATTCCCTTCTGGATGGAGCATGGATTGGATCGTGAATACGGTGGAATCATGACTGGGGTGGATCGTCAGGGTAATCGTATTGACGATGATAAGGGTGTGTGGCAACAGGGGCGTTTTGCATGGACGTTAGGTTTTTTGTGTAATCATGTTGAACGGCGAAGTGAGTGGGAACAGGCGGCTAGGGGAACATTGGAGTTTTTAAGGAAGTATTGTTATGACCCAACAGATGGTCGAATGTATTTTCATATGACGCGTCGAGGTGAGCCTATTCGTAAGCGTCGGTACGCATTCTCTGAGAGTTTTGCATCTATTGCGTATGGGGAGTATGCACGCTTGACAGGATCTGATGAGTATGCGGAGTTGGCTCGTAAGACGTATCGACTATATGGAGATCATGTGGATTATCCGCAGAAATTTACGGATGTTCGCCCTACACGCGGATTAGGACACCCAATGATTAATATTGTAACTTGTCAACGGTTGCGCGAAAGTATTGGTTATGAGGAGGCGAATGACCGGATTGATTGTGCGATTACAGATATTGTTAAGTATCACTTGAAACCCGAAATTCGTTGTGTGATGGAGACGGTTGCGCCGGATGGTAGTATTATTGATCATATTGATGCCAGGACGCTTAATCCGGGGCATGCTATTGAAGGCTCTTGGTTTATTATGAACGAGGGAAAGATGCGTGGCCGATTGGATTATATTCGTATTGGTTTGGATATGTTGGACTGGTCGTGGGAACGCGGTTGGGACAAAGAGTATGGTGGGATTTTGTACTATCGCGATGTCTATAATCATCCCGTGAGTGAATATTGGCAGGATATGAAGTTTTGGTGGCCGCACAATGAAGTATGTATTGCGACACTACTTGCTTATCAGCTGACAGGGGATGAGAAGTATGCTAGGATGCACACGTTGGCGCATGATTGGACGCAGGCTCATTTCCCAGACCGTGAATATGGTGAATGGTTTGGCTATCTTGCACGTGACGGCCGTGTGTGTTCGGATATCAAGGGGAATCTATATAAGGGGTGTTTTCATGTTCCGCGGATGCAGTATGAGTGTTGGCAACTTTGTCGCCAATTGTTAGCAGAAGGACCGCTGAATCTTGTTTGAGTGGTTAATACGTTTGTTCCCGGTAGAACGTGGGGTTCTCCGGGAACTTTTTTTGTATGGCTTGGCTGGAATATGTTCTACAATCGTGAGCCAAGTTGGGTATTCATTGTGTTTACGATATTTTGCTTTTGGAAATATCGGTTCCAAAAGTTTGTCATGGATGGCGGCAGCTACAACGGCTTTTCTTTTGATGCGTTGGCTTGCATTTAGTGGAACAACAACTGGATTTTGGCAATCAGCTGTGAGGTTTTATGTTACGCGTGTAGGAACTGCGTTGTTGACAGTTTTTCTTATGTGGTTGGTTCTTGAGGGTTGGTTACGGTGGAATTTGTCAGATCCTGAACATGTACGCGAAGCATATGGGTGGTGGCCGGAAGTCCTTAATCTTATGGTAACCATTTTAGAGATTGTGATTAATTATTTTATCGCTAAGTTTTGGATATTCTGAGTGTTGTTGGATTGTCTGATGATGGCGAGATTTGGATATGTGGCGAAGCTAGGTTAATTGAGTTTACAAAGTTGACGCCATACGGATAATCGTGTTTTCCCGTACAACCGATCGCGAACAAGTTCGTAACCTTCAAGCGGCTCAGGCTCAGTGCAACGTTCAGTTTCTGTAATGAAAAAGCCGCCAGGAGCCAAAATGTGTTTATCTTGCAATGCGCGAGCAAGAGGCGCAACTCCATTTTCCTGAGCCCAGCGGTAGGGGGGGTCTGCAAACACGATTTTGAAAGGGGTGCTGGGTAAAATATTCATTATGCCGGAGGATACAATTCCGAGCCATTGGAGCGCATTAACATTTTGTGCACTGCTAGTTGGTACGTGAAAGGCCGTTAAATTCTTTTGCAGTGTGGCGAAAACGGTTCGATCCTGTTCTAAAAAATATGCAGCCGAGGCGCCTCGGCTAAGAGCTTCAAGGCCAACGGCACCGGAACCGGCGAAGAGATCCAAAAACCTTGCACCTGGGATCACCTGCATGAGTAGATTGAAGAGCGCTTCTCGTACGCGGTCTTGCGTTGGGCGAACAACATTTGATTTTGGCATGAGTATGGGGCGACCACGCCATTGTCCTCCAGTGATTTTCATGATATTACAACTCTTTTCTAAGGCGTTATAAGGGAATCTTTAGGTTTCGTTGGTGGACGAATGTTAGAGGAATTGAAGGGAGGCTCAAAAACCTGGCATTGACCGTCTGCTTGTCGAATGTTGAGTTGCTTTAGCTCTGGACAAGTCAATGTGTGTGCTTGATTGAGCCATTGCAAGGTGAACGGGAGTGTAATTTGCTCGACACCTCCTGCATTCAGAAAAGCAAACGGGTCTAGTGCCGTTACAACGAAGCGTTGTCCTTGAAATTCAAAGAATTCCGGGATATCCCAAACTCGTACACCAAATAGCGGTCTGGTAACGATTGCGTGGCTGGTAGCATAATTCAGTCGATAGCGCGTATTTCCGATAGCAATGCCGAGACATAAATCTGGATCAAATGTATCGTAACGTTCTCCAATATTGGAGGCTGAGTGGCGTAATGAACGTTTACGAACAGAAATTCGTTCCGGCAGCCACCCGATGACATCCGCGGAGAAATAACCACCTAGGAAAATTATTATACACGAACCAAATATCCATCGCATCCAACGATCTCGGCGTGCCTGAGCTTGTTCGTAGGAAATCATTGCGTTAAATCCTTGGCACAGGCGATGGCCGCGATCATACTGGTCGGCGAGGCTCGCCCTCGCCATGCCAGATCAAAGGCTGTACCATGATCAGGACTGGTTCGGACAAGTGGCAATCCAAGTGTCACGTTGACACCACGTTCAAACGCCTGCGCTTTAAATGGGATTAACCCCTGGTCATGGTACATGGCTACGAATGCATCAAATCGTGCGGCACCAGAAGTGCGCAAGAAGGCTGTGTCTGGAACTAGGGGGCCTTCACAATCTGCCCATGGACTGGCTTCACGTAGCGTTGGGGCAATAATACGGCTTTCTTCATCTCCGAATGCACCCCCTTCCCCGGCGTGTGGATTAAGTGCCAAGACACCAAGGCGTGGTCGGCGTCCTTTGATGCGTTCTACCGCCTGAGCGGTATCCCGTAATACACGCAGAAGCCGTTCCTGCGTGATCAGATTGGGGACATCCCGAAGTGCACAGTGAATGGTTACTAATGAAACAATTAGCTGTGGTGAAAAAAAAGCCATTGTGGCTTCTTTATGGCCACAAAGCTGCGCCAATAACTCGGTGTGCCCCGGGATGTGTTTGTGCCCTGCCAAGTGGATGGCAGCTTTGCTGAAAGGGGCGGTAATAAGGCCGCGAACTTCTCCGCGTAATGCTGCTTGGCCGGCAGTTATTACACTGGCATACGCCAAGGCGCCGGTCGCAGCCTGATTTTCCCCGGGTTGAACAGCTTCTGGTTGGACATTAAGTGGTAGATCTACCCATTCTACCCCCTCTGGCATAGGGATTTGAGCTGTTTTGCAGGCACGCTGAAACAGGGCATAATTCGTGTAAATACGAAAGGATTCTTCAGGGAAGCGTGTTACTGCCTGCGCAATAATTTCAGGGCCAATCCCTGCACAGTCTCCACCGGTGATCGCCAAAGGTCGTTTCATAGGCATCAGTATAACATAGCCGGTGTTTTATTGGGTAGTGGATAGAGGACTCTAGTTGCGTGTACGGGTGTATAAATGTATTTGGGGCATTAGGTTTTGACTGCGTTTTGTAAAAAGTTTGGTCATGGATGCCTGCCGGATAGACAACATTGTGTTATCGTATACGGATTATGTGGCGTTATGTATGTAAACGGTTGCTTGAAATGATTCCAACAACGCTGGGCGTGTTGGTACTTTCTTTTGTACTTTTTTATGTGGTTGGAGGGTCTCCGGCACAAATAGTATTGGGGCAACATGCATCGCAGCAATCGATTGCTGCGTTCGATGCGGCAAACGGTTATGACTTACCCTTGTTCATGGGGAACTGGGCGGACATAAATGCTCTTCGCAGAGGGGTGGACGGTCAGAATGAGCTGGCCTTTCCTCTCGTGGCTGGAACGTATCGATTGCCTGGAATTCGGGTCGTTACGTTAACAGAATTGAGTTCTGGAATGTTGCGCCGCGTGGTAGGACAGGAGATGGTAGAGGTGCCAAAGGGGTGGGCGCTTTCAGAGGCACGGGGGATGACGGCCGTTTACCGGAAAACACGCCATTTTTTTGATTCTCAGTTTGTTCGTTACCTGAATGGGTTGATTCGTTTTGATTTAGGAGTATCTGTTGAGACCAAACAGCCGGTTGCAGAGGTATTGAAACAGGGGATTTTGCCCACCTTGTCGTTGTCGGTTCCGATCTTGTTTTTCGGGGCTTTGTTTGGCGTGGTGTTTGGTGTGTTATGTGCTGCTTCACAGGGTGGATTGCTTGATCGTACAGTGTTGGCAGTTTCTACGTTATTGATGAGTGTAAACTACGTGGTGTGGATATTACTTGGACAGTTTTTGCTTGGTTTCCGTTGGCCATTGTTCCCTATTTGGGGGTATGAGAGTGTTTATTATCTTGTGCTCCCTGTGTTGATTGGGGTGGTGAGTAGTCTGGGGGCAGATGTGCGATTTTATCGGGCGGCAATACTTGACGAGGTTTATAAACCCTATGTACGAACGGCACGGGCGAAGGGGATGAGTACGATTCGGATTCTTTTTGTTCATGTTCTACGTAATTCTCTGATTCCAATTGTTACATATATTTCGCTTTCCATTCCATATCTGTTTACGGGGAGTTTGTTATTGGAGAGTTTTTTCGGTATTCCCGGGCTGGGAAGCGTTTCCATCAACGCGATCAATTCAGCCGATCTTTCGGTTGTGCGTGCGGTAGTAGTTTTTGGCGCATTGATTTATCAGGTGGTGAATTTGATGACGGATGTGGCGTATGGTTGGCTTGATCCACGTGTGAGGTTTGCAAAATGAAACAACGGATTCAGGCGTCCTCCTCCAGTGAAGTAGGTATATTGCGCGGCCCTAGTGCGTGGCAACGGTTGTGGTGTAACCGTGGAACTCGGATCTGTATCGTGGCGATTATGTTCTATACGCTGGCCGCCTTATATGGTGAGGGTGTTTATCGTTATTGCAAGGGGGCGTTGTGGAAGGGCGCACCTGTATGTTTGACCTGGGGGGTAGAACGGCTTCCACCGTATAATGTGCTTCATATGGAGAGCCGATATGTGCCGCCTCTAACGCAGGTTGTTTGGCCGCAAAGTACGGCTCCAGATGGAACGATTATTCCTGCCCAGCGGCATCGTTATTGGCTGGGGTCGGATAATCTTGGACGGGATGTCCTTCAACGGTTGGTTCAGGGTGCAAGGATTGCGTTTCATGTGGGGATTATGACTTCTCTTATTGCTATCCCTTTAGGTGTCTTGTTGGGGTGTTTGGGGGGGTATTTTGGAGGGAAAGTAGATAGCGTGGTGGTGTGGTTGTGCGCAACGGTGTCGGCCATGCCGGGGCTTTTGTTTATTTTGGCGATTGCATTAATTGCAGGAAAAGGACTCTTTGGTATTTATCTGGGCATTGGGTTAACAACCTGGGTAAGTGTGTGCCGCAATGTTCGAGCAGAGGTTATCAAACATCGGGATCGGGCTTATGTGCAGGCGGCGCGTGTACTTGGTTATTCACATGGGAGAATTTTGTTTCGCCACATTTTGCCTAATGTAATGCATATCGTGCTCATTTCCTTCTCGATTCGTTTTCCCGCAAGTGTAGCGACCGAGGTTTTTATTTCCTTTTTGGGGATTGGTGTACAGGGTGAACCGTCGTGGGGAATTATGATCAACAATGCGCGGGTGCGCCTCTGGCAAGGTATTTGGTGGGAGCTGACCTTTGTGTCGTTGGCCATCTTTTTGCTGGTGCTGATATTTAACCGTCTGGCAGATGCGTTACGGGATGTATTTGACCCTGCTTTACGTAATCGATGAGCCGGTGCCCTTCAAAACAGAAATTTAAATCGCGTGCTGCGACTGCGTCCGGGTATGTGGTGCGGGGGGGCTGGCTGGCCTGGATTGGGGTATTCCTAGCGGTTTTGGCACAGGTGTTTCCTGTGGTTATGGGGCGATTGGCTAATGATGAGCTTGCAGATGGAGCCTGGCTGATGCCGCTTGTTGTTTGGAGCCTGTTTGCTGTGCTGGCCTGTTGGTGGAGTCGGCCAACGGTGTTTGCTGGCGACAGAGGGTTTGTGTTCCTTACCGTGTTGCTTTTGGGGCTTGGAGTTGGGGAACAGTTACGGTTGCGAACGTGGGCGGAGTCATGGACAGATTGGAGAGCTTATGCTCCGCTGATCGTTGGCTGTTTGGGTTTTTTATTTATGCTTCGAGTATTGACGACTGTGCGAGTAGAAATGTTGCTTCGACGCCTGGCGTGGGGATTCTGGATCGCGGCATTGGGAACGTTAGGTATTCTATTTTTCTTTGGACGAAGTTATCGAGGAGGGTTGTTTTTGCCTGGACAGATTAATCCTTCAGAATTGGTTAAGCTGGGGCTTGTCGCTTTTGGTGCTGTGTGGATTTCTGAACGGGTGAAACCGCTTTCTCGAACGGTGATGGGGGTGCCATGTCCGCCTTTTGGCGTATGTATAGCGTTTGTGTTGGTGTGGGGGCTTCCACTCTTTGGAGGACTGATTGTTCGTGATTTGGGGTTAGTGTTGATTCTCTGCTTAACGGTGATGTTGATGTTGACGGCTGCTACGCGGCGGTTTGGGTGGTTTCTGTTTGGTATCATCGCGGCCGGTATAGCCGGATGGGCGATTCAGTTCATCTCAACACATACGCGCCAGCGGTTTTCAGTGTGGTTAGATCCGTTTCAGGATCCTACAGGAAGTGGTTGGCAGATCGGTCAAAGTCTGTGTGCACAATTTGCGGGAGGTTTGTGGGGAACAGGTATCGGGGAGGGGACCCCAGGGGCTGTGCCAATTGTAACGAATGACTTCGTTTATGCTGCGGTTGCAGAAGAATGGGGGCTTGTAGGTTGCGTTGTATTGCTAAGCGTTTG
>CALBHX010000078.1 GCA_937892925.1 uncultured Lentisphaeraceae bacterium | reverse complement strand
CCGCGCCGGGTATCCAGCAGCGGCATGTCCAGCACCACAATGTCGATGCCCTTCTCCTTGGTGAGCAAGCGCCACTGCTCCAAGATTTCCGCGTAATTGCGCCCCAGGCGGTCGATGCTCTTGAGATAGAGCAGATCGTCTTTTTTCATCTTCCGCAGCAGCTTCTGATAGTGCGGGCGGTTGAAGTCCTTGCCGGACTGCTTGTCCATGTAAATCTGCGCCTCCGCCACGCCGGCTTCCCGCAGGGCAATCACCTGCCGCTCCGCATGCTGCTCTTTCGTTGAAACGCGAATATAGCCATAGGTCTTCATCACGCGCATTCCTCCTCACGCGCCCAGGAGCGCCCGGCGGGTTTGGAGCCAGAGCTCCCAGTCGGGGGCTTGACCGCGGCGCTCGGCGGCTTCGGCGGTCATGGCGCAGAGCAGCGCCAGCCGGTTCATCCGCAGCCCTTTGAGCTCTTTGAGAATGGGCGGGGGGACGCTCTGCACCGGCAGCCCGGCCGCCGCCGCCACCGCCAGAATATCCGCCTCGGGGATCTGCCGGGGCAGGCGCACGGCAATGGCGCGCTGCACAATCTGATCGAGCAGCCCCGCATCGGGCCCCTGAAGCAGCCCCTCCTCCACCACATCGGTGCCGCAGAGCACCAGCCCGCAGCGCGTGCGGTCGTAAGCTTCGCGGATAATCTCCACCACCCGGCGCGTCTGCGTGCGCGTGGCAGAAACCACCAGCTCGTGCAGCTCATCGACAATGAGCAGCGTGCGCGGGTTGAGCGCGCCCAGAAAGGTTGGGGCGTGTTAAGGGTGAACTCGGGGCGAGTTCATACAAAAGTCGGGGCAGGTTTTGATTGTTTCGGTATGGTTGTGGAGGTGGTTGAAGTTGGAGTCCAAAAATGTATAGGTTGTGAATTAGCCTGTTGTAATGGATGTGTTATAATAAATGGTCATGGATTGGACAGTATTGAAGTCTTTTTGTTCGCTACATTCAACGCCTGGAGATGAAGGCGCGGTTTTTGATGCGCTAGCTGCGCGGTGGGAA
Source organism: uncultured Lentisphaeraceae bacterium (assembly GCA_937892925.1). GTDB lineage: Bacteria > Verrucomicrobiota > Kiritimatiellia > RFP12 > DVOR01 > Spyradenecus. The sequence goes on along the minus strand of CALBHX010000078.1, from coordinate 47,267 downwards.
CTACAGGGTTTGGACGTTTCGCGTTTGGGGCGATATGCCGTGTTGGCAGAGCCTGCGGTACGGAAAAAAGCCGATTCAGTGCTGTTGGTTGCGCATGCGGATAGCCCGGGGTTCGTGGTGAGTGTGGTGATGTCGGCTATGGAACTGAAGGTGTTGGCGTTGGGAGGCATTTCGCCGCAGAATGCGGAGTTGGTATTGAAAGTGGGGGGGCGTTTGGTCTCGGCATACGTGTATGCACCGGAAGATTCGGCGGCCTGGTCCCGCCGGGAGCCATTGCAGGTGATTTTGTCGGAGCCCTGTCCAGATGTACGTCAGGGCGATCGTCTGTGTTGGGCATTTGCGTGGCAGGAGGATGATGAGCAGATACACTCGCCGTTTTTGGATAACCGGATTGCATGTGCTTTGGTGGCAGAGTGGTATACTCGGTATACGCGTTTATTGACGGAATGTAATGTTCTGTTGGCGGCTACGGCGATGGAAGAGGTAAATGGGTTTGGAGCCAATGTTCTAGCACGTCAGGTGCATGTAGACGCGGTGGTGGTATTGGATGTAACGTATACGAACGCGGAACAGGGTGTAGTATTGGAAGGTGGTCCGGTGATCACGCTTTCGGATGCATCCGTGTTGTTGTCGCCATTGGAACGGGATCAGTTGTCGTCTTGTTCGGTGCCATTGCAGACGGAGGTGTATAATTTTTCCGGTACAGATGCGCGGGCATTCCCGGCTATGGGGGTGCCGGTTCCGGTTGTTCCTGTGCTTCTCCCGACGGAGGGGAATCATGGACCGATGGAATGTATCGCCAAACGAGATTTGGAGGCGTGGCCGGGCGCAGTGGCCGCTGTGGTGAGATGTTTGCTTCGGCAGGCTTGAAGAAGGAGGACATGATGAATCCGCTTGAAAATATTCGGGTGGTACTGGTGGGTACGCTTTATTCTGGAAATGTGGGTAGCGTGTGCCGAGCAATGGCGAACATGGGGTTGCGGCATTTGACGTTGGTGGCGCCGCGTATTTTGGATGGATGGGAAGAGGGGCGTCGATTGGCGGTGCATGCTGTGGATATTTTGGATGCTCGCCGGGAAACGGAGACGCTGCAGGAGGCGTTGGCGGAATGTGTAGCCGTGGTAGGCACTACGGCGCGCGGTGGATTATATCGTGCTACGGTTCAAACGCCGCGAGTGCTTGCGCCGGAGATCCTGCGATTAGCGGCACAGGGGGCGGTGGCGATTGTTTTCGGGCGGGAGGATCAGGGATTGCATAACGATGAGATAGCGCAGTGCACGCATCTGATCCGGATTCCTGTAGATGAACGTTATCAAAGTTTGAATCTTGCACAGGCATTGTTGATCGTGGCGTATGAGTTGTATACGGCTACCGGTGCTTATGTCAGCCCGGTGGAGGAAGCGGTTTCGCTTGCCTCGCAGGCTACGAAGGAGGCATTGATGGGCAAGTGGCGTCAGGCGATGCTCGATATTGGGTTTATGGATAGGCAGAAGGCGGATCATATGATGCAGGGGTTCCAACGGATTTTTTCTCGAGGTGTACGGACAGACCCGGATGCACGGATTATGCTTGGTGCTGCGCATCAGATGAGCTGGGCTGGAAAACAGGCTGCCGCTGCAGCGCGTACCCCTGAAGGCTAATGAAAGCGGAGTGTGTATAGTCATGGAGAAACAGATTCATTTTATCGGTATTGGCGGGGGTGGGATGAGCGCATTGGCGCAGGTGTGCTGTGATAGGGGGTGGTGTGTGAGCGGTTCGGATCGGTTGTTTGCCCAAGGGGGGGAAACGCCGGTGTTGAGTACGTTGCGCCGCGAGGGAGTTGAGCTTTTCCCGCAGGATGGATCCGGAGTAACAGCGGAGAAGACGGTGGTGTATTCTACAGCCATTGAGGTGGACAATCCGGATTTAGTGGAGGCGCGGCGTGTTGGTGCGCGCGTATTGCATCGCAGTGAGGCTTTGGCTGAGCTGGCACGTGGGTATGAATTGATTGCGGTTACGGGGACGTGTGGCAAGTCTTCAGTAACAGCGCTGTTGGGTTATCTTTTGACGATGTGTGGGCGCGAACCTGCGGTGATCAACGGGGCGGAGATAACTGGGTGGAATCAGGGGGGTACACGTATAGGTTCAGCACGAGACTCTTCTCGTGCTGATGGGCTGATGGTGGTGGAGGCGGATGAGTCTGACAAATCGCTGATGGTATTATCTCCTACGCATGTGATTGTAACCAATGCCTCCAGTGACCACTTCCCTAAAATAGAGGCGGAAGAATTGTTCCGGACATTTAAAGCGAAGGCCTCTGGATATGTGGTGGATCTTAGCGATGGCTCAGGGACGGCGCAGTGGATTTCGAGTGAGGGGTGGGGGAGCACGTTTGTTTGGCGTGAAAGCATGTGGCGGCTGTCGATGCCTGGTGTTCACAATATTGCCAATGCCGAGGCTGCTTTGTCCATGGCGGTGGCGTTGGGGTGCGATCCTGAAGTGCTTCGGGTGGCATTGACTAGGTTCCGCGGAATTCGTCGCCGTCTGGAGCGGGTGGGAATGTGCCAAGGGGCAATGGTAGTCGATGACTATGCGCATAATATCGAGAAGCTTCAGGCGGCATGGTCAACGTTGACGGCGGTTTTTCCCCGGGGTGTATTCGGTGTTTGGCGGCCGCACGGGTACGCGCCGTTGCGGAAAATGCTGGATGGGTTGGCTGCAATGTTTAATGCTACGGTGCGCCCATGTGACCGTCTTCTGGTGCTTCCGGTTTATGATGCCGGCGGTTCAGCGGATCGTTCTGTGAATAGTGAGGCATTGTTGGCGCGGCTAACATGTCCGGCGGAGGGGGTGGCCTCATTGCCGGAGGCTGAGACTCGGCTGCGGGCTTTGGCGGAACCGGGAGCGTGCCTGGCCGTTTTGGGTGCACGCGATCCGGGGCTTTCGGTTTTGGCTGCGGCGCTAGCCAATAGCCAATGATCGATTAAAGATGTGACGATTGACAGATGAAGCATGAGGTATTTATGGTCGGGCAGTTTTTGGATACGTTTCTAGATATTTGGTTTGATATGGCTCCCTGGCTTCTATTGGGGTTCGTAGTGGCATTTTTATGTTCATTTTTTTTGAGTGATCAGTGGATGCGGCGGCATCTGGGAGGTGCCGGATGGTTGCCGATCGTGAAGGCTTCAATTTGTGGGCTCCCATTGCCTATCTGTTCCTGCGGAGTGCTGTTGGTTGGTTTGGCGTTGCGAAAAAGCGGGGCACGGAAGGCACCCGTTTGCGCATTTTTGGCTTCAACGCCGCAGTCGGGAGCAGACGCGGTACTAATTAGTTGGCCCATGCTTGGCCCGGTGTTTACGCTGTTGCGGTTGGTGGGAGCGGTGTTGGCTGGCTTACTGTCGGGGGCGTTGGTTCGTTGGTTTGGTGTGGCACAGCCACCGCCAAAGGAGACGGAGGATTTGGATGCGTCGTGCGGAGCGTTATGTGCCTGCCATCATCATGAGCCGGATCATCCACATCATGACGGTGAAGCTCATCATCATGAGTTCGTCAGCCGTTCGATACGATTACGGGAGGCCGCGTATTATGCGTTTGTTCATTTGCCTGGAGAGGTGGCAGGCTTTCTGTTGATAGGCGTGTTGCTTGCGGCGGCATTGGAGGTGTTCGTGCCGACTGGGGTATTGCAAGGCGTTTCGTTGCCGGTGGCGTACCTGTTGGCCGTGATCGTGGGTATTCCATCGTATGCGTGTTCATTGGCCATGATCCCCGTAACGGTTGGGTTGATCGCCGGCGGTTTGACGCCAGGTGCAGCCTTTGTGTTTTTGGCTTGTGCGCCAACCACGCACTTGGGTGCGCTGCTGGTGTTGGGGCGGGCGTTAGGAATTCGGACGGTGTGCTGTTTTGTTGTTGGAGTGGTTGTAGTCGCGGTGGGTATGGGGTTGTTGATAGACTTCCCGTTAGCAGATGTGGTGTGCATACCGTCTGCGACCTCTACAGGCGAGCACGCACATTCTCATCTATTGGGCGCGTTACTTTGTCTGCCGCTGGCGGGGCTCTTGGGGTATGGTGTGTGGCGAACTGGGCACCTGCCATGGCATTCGAAACACTGAAAGTTGCACTAAATAGGGTAAGCGGTGTATCATAGGGCGGTTTTTTGCCTCCGGTGGCGCGCGGCACGTCCGCATGAAGCAGGAAAAGGCGTGCTCGGGCAAAGGAGAGAGACCTATGTTTCACATGGATATGACAATGCCTGACGCGGTCGACTTTATCGATGATGCAAAGCTTGAGGGGCTCGTTGCCGGAATGCGCGAGGATCCTGAGGCTGTACGCCGTGTGATTGCCAAAAGTCTTAGCAAAGAAGCCTTGACGGTTGAAGAAACAGCCGTTCTGCTTGGGGCAGAGAGCCCAGCGTTAGTAGAGGAAATCTTTGAGGCCGCTAGAACATTGAAACGAGAGGTCTACGGTAATCGAATAGTGTTTTTTGCGCCTTTGTATGTGGGCAATTTTTGTGTGAATGATTGTAAGTATTGTGGGTTTCGAAGGTCGCTCACTACGGCTGTTCGCCATACACTCTCTGATGAAGAATTGGTGCGAGAAACGCAGGCATTGGAAGCCTTGGGGCACAAACGCCTGATTCTTGTGTACGGGGAAAGCCCAAAATACGACCCTGAGTTTATCGCGCACACCGTTCGCACGGTTTACGGAACCAAAAACGGCCGGGGCGAGATTCGTCGTGTGAACATCAATGCTGCACCTTTGGATGAAGCGGGATTCCGCACGGTTAAGGCTGCTGGTATTGGTACCTATCAGATCTTCCAGGAAACGTATCATAAGGCCACATATGCGCAATGGCACCCGGCTGCTACCACGAAGGGAAATTATCTGTGGCGGTTGAATGCGTTTGATCGGGCTTTCCGAGCCGGTATTGATGATATGGGTCTGGGGGTATTGTTCGGGTTATATGATTGGCGGTTCGAGGTGCTTGCTATGGTGACGCATGCACGTTATCTGCAGGCGACGTTTGGTGTGGGGCCGCACACGTTAAGTTTCCCGCGGATTAAGCCTGCAGAGGGGCTTAAGCTGGATCTTAAGTGGCAGGTGAGTGATGCGGAATACAAGCGGCTTGTGGCTATTCTCCGTCTGGCAGTGCCATATACCGGATTGATTATGACCGCTCGTGAACCGGCCGAGTTACGTCATGAAGTTTTGGCTTTCGGCGTTTCGCAAATTGATGCCGGAACCAAGCTTGAGATCGGCGGATATCAGGAGAAACGTACCGGAGCTGAGCAGGTGCTGAATCGTGAACAATTTCAGGTGGGCGATACTCGAAGCCTTGATGAGGTTATCGGGGAAATTCTTGATGATGGGTATATCCCCAGCTTTTGTACCAGCTGTTATCGTCTTGGGCGAACGGGTGAACATTTTATGGAGTATGCCATTCCGGGATTCATTGGGAAGTTCTGTACACCTAATGCGATTATGACGCTTGCGGAATATGTTCAAGATTATGCCTCGCCTGCGGTGAAAGTAAAAGGTGAGGCTGTAATCGCCCGGGAGCTGGAAAAGCTGGAACCCCGTTTGCAAGTCGAAGCCAAAGCTCGGTTGGCGCGTATCCGCGCTGGTGAGCGCGACCTCTACTTCTAATCCCTTTCAAATTAAAGGAATACGTATGGATATCCAAAGTCTCCTCGCCCTTCAAGAAGAAGACTCCCGTCTTCGTGAATTGCAGCGTGAACTTAAAGTTCTGCTTCCCAAGCGTCGAGCTGATGCCAAGGCGCGGTTGCAAAGCGCTCGCGATGCAGTTGAAGCGGCCACGCAGGAAAACCTCGCAGCCCTTCGTGAGCTTGAGCGTTTCCAACACGATTATACACGCCGGCGTGAGCAGATGAGCCGCGCCGAACAGAATGCCATTGGTATGACGAGTGCCCGTGGATTGGAGGCTGCTGCTCGTGAGCATGAACAGGCTTTGCAGGCTGGCCGACTGGCGGAAGGTGCTGCCCGTGCGGCTGAGCAAAACCTCACGCCTACTGAACGCCGACTGGATCAGGCGCGTGCGTTTGAGGCAGAAGAAGAAGTCGCAGTGCAAGAAATCTTCAATGCCATCGATGCGCGTAAAGCCCTTGTAGAGGCGGAGATGGAAAAGGTGAAAGCTTGTCGTGCGGCCTGTGAGGCCAAAGTTCCGGTGAGTCAGCTTGCTTATTATTCCCGGTTGATGTTGACCCGTTGGCCATGTGTGGTGCATTATGATCGCGCTCAGGGCTTGTGTACAGGGTGTAACCTGCGGCAACCACCGGCTGTAACGCAGGCCGTACTCCATGCCGATCAGGATCCAGGGGCACCGCTTGTAAAGTGCCCTTCTTGTGGGCGTATTTTAGTGTAACGGGTGGTAAACGACCTCTTTTTACCGGAGTGGTCAATCGCTCGGGGTGCCATCTTGCTGTAAGGGCGAGTACGTGTCCTCGGGAGGAAAGTCCGGACTCCATAGAGCAGAGCGGCCGGTTGTAATGATCGGCGGGTTCGGGGTAAACCCGAACGATGGAAAGTGCCACAGAAACAAACCGCCGCCGTCAGGCGGTAAGGGTGAAAAGGTGGGGTAAGAGCCCACCGGTGCCTTCGGGTATGACAAGGCAAACCCCGCTCGGAGCAAACCCAAATAGGCGAAGAGGCGCGGCTCGCGCCGTCAACGGCTTCGGCTGCATTCGCGGGTTGGGCGCTTAGTTTAATGATTGACACCTGAAAAGGTACAGAACTCGGCTTATAGCTCCGGTAATTTCTTCCCCGGTGGAATCCTCCGCCGGGGCTTTTTGTGTATACTTCGTGCTTCCTGAGACGATTGATAAAAGTGTTGGTTTCAGACACTGAATACCTCCCTCTTTGTTTGAGATCACCCCAACCCGAGTTCGTCTCAAGATTGGGGCGAGTCGAATGGTTGTTGGTTTTGAGTGTATTTCAGTATCCTATGATTTGGCCGGTTGCGTGCAGTCGCATACGATTGGGGGTGTATGAGTAACTGTATTTCTGAACAATATCGAGCTGCTATATGGGAAGAAGCTCTTTTTAACAGGGGGAAGAGAGCGGAAGTGTACATGATGAAGTCGATAGTGGATGTCATGGAGATGTCCTGTTACGCAGGTGAAAGAATCGACAGATGAAAAGGACGTTTTGACACACCACAATATACGCTTTGAGACTGTTTACCCATGAATGGCATGAAAGGCCGTGTTTTATCGCTTCTAAAGGGATGTTTCACCTTCTCATGAAGGGATTAATAGTACAATATCTTGTATCTTGACTAATGAGCGTCTACATATGTAGTTTGACAGAATGGAAGAAGGTTTCGTATCGTCTTCACCGTCACGCCGGGGAAGTTGAGCGCTTCTGGTGCATCTTCGGCGATAGGTTTATGGTTGTTTCCGGATAGGGACTATTATCTATGATTAAGACGGTCATTAAACGTGACGGGCGTCAAGTGCCCTTCAATCTTGCGAAGATCTCCACAGCGATTCTGAAGGCGTTGGCACAAACACGAACGAGTGAACAGCTGAAGGATCGGGATGACTTTGAGCTGGAGGCATTGGCAAACAAACTGGCAGAGGAAGCCGCTCGAAAGATCACGGTCGAAAGTCCTGACATTGAACAGATTCAGGATGCGGTGGAGCGGGTACTTATGGATAACAATCTGCCTGTTTCTGCGAAAAGTTATATTCTTTATCGGGCGGATCGCTCACGCGCCCGAGAACGTAACACCAAGTTGATGCGAACTCTCGCTGATATCGTTCATTCTTCGGCCAAGGATTGCGATGTCAAGCGTGAGAATGCTAACATCGATGGTGATACTGCGATGGGTTCCATGTTGAAATTTGGCTCCGAAAGTTCTAAGCAGTTTTACATCGATAATATGCTCCGTCCGGATATTGCCCGAGCTCATGAGCAGGGGGATATTCATATCCATGATTTGGATTTTTATAGCCTAACGATGACGTGCTGTCAGATTGATTTGGTGGATTTGCTTTCACGTGGGTTCAGTACGGGGCATGGTTTCCTCCGTCCTCCGAAAGATATTCGCTCTTTTGCTGCGCTGGCATGTATTGCTATTCAGTCCAACCAAAATGATCAGCATGGAGGACAGGCTGTGCCGAATTTTGACTACGCGATGGCTAACGGCGTGCGCATGACCTATGCCCGACATTATCGGACGGCTATGCGTGAGGCTATTGAGCTGTTGTGTAACTCCGATCTTGCTGCCGACATCACGCTCCCTGAGCCGCCCACCATGAGCCAGGCTGATGACTCCGCGTTCAAAACGCGCGAGGCAGAGGCTCTTCGCGCTGCCGGAGTGGAAGAACAGGTCATTGAGCGTATCCAGGCGTTCGCCCGGATGCACGCGTTTAAAGCAACTGATCGTGACACCTATCAGGCCATGGAGGCATTGGTTCACAATCTCAATTCCATGCATTCCCGTGCCGGAGCACAGACGCCTTTTTCTTCCATCAACTACGGCACGGATACCACCCCAGAAGGGCGTATGGTCATCAAGAATCTGCTTCTGACCACGCAGGCTGGGCTTGGAGACGGCGAAACGCCAATCTTTCCCATCCAGATCTTCCGCGTTAAGAAAGGCGTTAACTTTGATGAAGGCGATCCGAATTACGACCTCTTCAAACTTGCGTGTGAGGTGAGTGCTAAACGGCTTTTCCCAAACTTTGCCTTTCAGGATGCCCCCTTTAATGCCAAGCTTTACAAAGAGGGACATCCCGAAACAGAAATCAGTTATATGGGTTGCCGCACGCGTATTGGGGATAACGTTTACGATCCTTCCAAGGCGCAAGTCTGGAAGCGCGGTAATCTGAGCTTTACCTCCATCAACCTGCCTCGTTTGGCCATTCAGAGCCACGGCAGTCTGAAGACTTTTTATGCGCAGCTTGACGATATGCTCCAACTGGTGCGGGATCAATTGCTCGACCGTTTCGAGGTGCAGGCGCGTAAACGGGTGCGGAACTTCCCATTCCTGATGGGAGAGGGTATTTGGCTGGATTCCGAGAAGCTTGGGCCTGATGATGAAGTTCGCGAGGTAATCAAACATGGTTCCCTTACATTTGGGTTCATTGGCTTGGCAGAAACCCTGAAAAGTTTGATCGGCAAGCATCATGGTGAAAGTGAGGAGGCCCAGAAGCTCGGTCTTGAAATCATTAAGCATATGCGCGATTATGCCGACCGCTGCTCGCAGGAAACCGGACTGAACTTCACGCTTATCGCCACCCCGGCAGAAGGTCTTTCCGGGCGTTTCGTTCGCATGGATCGTAAGCGTTTTGGATGCATCCCGGAAGTAACCGATCGTGAATACTACACCAATTCTTTCCATATCCCGGTGTACTATCCAATCAGTGCATTTCGTAAGATTGAGCTCGAGGCTCCCTACCATGAGTTGACGAATGGTGGCCACATTACTTATGTAGAGCTCAATGGTAAAATGGCAGACAACCCCGAAGCTTTTGAGAAAGTGGTTCGCCATATGGCTCTCCATGGCATTGGTTACGGATCTGTCAATCACCCGCTTGATCGTGATCCGGTGTGTGGCTACCGCGGAATTATTGACGATGTCTGCCCAAAGTGTGGACGGCGTGAGGATGATGGCGGCCCGCACTTCGAGCGCATTCGCCGCATCACAGGCTACCTCGTGGGTACATTGGATCGTTTCAACAACGCTAAAGCTGCAGAAGTGCGTGACAGAGTGAAGCACCTCTAAGAATCGATTACGCGGTTTTGCCTCGCGTTTGTTAATGGGCGCCCGAATGCCGTCCGCCGAAGTCGGTGGGCGGCATTCCCTGGGGCGAAGCTGCGGGGTGGGGTTGTTGTTATGTTGACAGTGCGTATTGCCGGAATTATTCCTGAGTCCATTGTAGATGGTCCAGGGTTTCGTTTTGCACTCTTTACGCAGGGGTGTCCGCATCACTGCCCTGGGTGTCATAATCCGCAGACGCATGATCCAAATGGCGGGCGAACCATTTCGTTGCTTGCTTTGATGCGGCAGATCTGGCAGAACCGTAAAAATCTCGATGGCATCACGTTTTCTGGGGGCGATCCCTTCTGTCAGCCTGAGCCACTTTATCATCTGGCGCGGTGGTGCCATCGGTTAGGGCTTACGGTGATGGCTTATTCCGGGTGGACACTGGAGGAGCTTCGCGCAAAGCCTGAGTGTCGTCTATTGTTATGTGAGTTGGATATGCTGATGGATGGGCGGTTCATTTTGGCGCGTCGTGCGCTGGAAATGCGGTTTCGGGGGTCAACTAATCAGAAGTTCTACCATCTGCGTCATGGGCAGGTGCTTTCGGTGGAATAAGCGTATATTATATCCCAATGGGAGTCAGGTTAGGCTTGTCTGGGATTTGGTACATGGACAATCCGGTAGACTTTGTCGCCGGGGCGGACACGCCTAGGCACTTGGAAGGTTGCCCATTGGCCGCGGCTGATGGAGGCGGGGGTTTGATCGTCTTGCCGGAGTTTTCCAACCCGGCAGGACAATACACCGGTGGTTGATCCGTGAAAGGCTATTTCATCCCCGGGAGCGAGTGTTCCATCGTGCAGCAACACATCTGCTACCTGCGGCCGAGCATAATAGTTTCGTACAATGCCAAGATATTGCTTTTGTTCCGTGGCGAGGTTTTCGTCGGTGCTGGCGAATTGATTTTTGCCGGGGCGTCCCAAAAGCAGTCCCTGGGCAAAGGGACGGTGATAGACAGCCTCCACTAGTGCCATGCAGTGCGCCCGGCAGGCATCATCGTAATGCCCGGCGGCGATAGCATCGAGGGCCGTTCGGTAGGCTTGCACCACGTTGGCTACATATTCCGGATTACGCGCTCGTCCCTCAATTTTGAGGGAGGCAATGCCGGTGGCAACGATTTGCGGCAACACGGGTAATGTACATAAATCTTTTGCGGAGAGCAGATAGCCCGCTCCCACTTCGAATGTGGCGGCAGGCCCCTTGCCCTCAATGATTTCCTGTAGGCGGTAACGCCGGCGGCAGGGTTGTAAACATTGCCCGCGAGAGGCGGAACAACCATACGTTATCTGAGAAAGAAAACACCGCCCGCTGGTAGCTACGCATTGGGCACCATGGGCAAAGATCTCAATGGGTACACCGGTTTCCCGGGTGATGGTGGCAATTTCCTCCAGCGTGCATTCTCTTGCTAATACCACACGCTCAGCACCTTGGGTGGCTAGGAAACGAACAGTTTCGGCATTGGAGGCGGAAAGTTGGGTGGAGATGTGGACAGGCAGTCCGATGCGGTGCGCTTGTAGAATAACCGCCCAATCGGAGGCAATCACGGCATCCACGTTGGCCTTTGCCAATTGCTCCACGGTTTGTTTCAATCGTGCCAGTTCGGGTTGGAATATAATCGTGTTGAGTGTGGCGTAGACCTTGACACCACGTGCGTGGGCGCAGGCAACCAAATTGGGAAGTTGGTTGATTTCCAGCTTGCCATCCAGTGCCCGGCGCATATTAAAAGGCCCCACACCCAGGTAGATAGCGTTGGCTCCGGCATTTAGAGCGGCATGAAATGAGGCGCGGTCGCCTGCCGGAGCCAGAAGTTCGGGAAGTTGCATGGGATTCATCCTTTGTCTGCGGGGTTGAGAAACAACCCATTCAATGGCATCAAAGTATACCGATCTAAATAAAAAACGGCAACGTATAAAAAGGGGATTTGCCTGCGACACCTGGTTTCACCCGGGGTACTTGAAGATCCGGGGCGGGTAGAGATCAAACCCGGGGCAACTTTTGGTTGAAGCCGCCCCGGGTTTGATCTTGGTCTCGAGGGCTGGGAGGAAATGGAGCTTGACTTGGGTGTGGATACGCAATTAAAGATGCACAGGGCAGGTATTTGAAGTAGGAACCGGCTGGAGCGTTATGGGTTTGTTAGAATGCGTAATGTAAAAGGAGATTAGTGCAAATGATCACGCATGGATTATTGGATAGGGCGAAATGGGGAGTTTTGCTGTGCGGGTTTTTGGCGAGCCTTGGCAGTGGACTGCAGGCAGGAGCACTGGAAGAACTGTCTGCTCGGGTATCGCCTAATTTGGCGGATCGGGTGGTTTTTCATGTGGATCCGCAGGTAAAGGATATTACGGTTTCACCGTTGAAGGGGGAACGTCTGCGCATTATGGCCCCCAATACACGCTTGGCGGCGGCCGGGCTGGGCTGTTATTTGCGTACGGTGGCGGGGGCACACTGGTCATGGTGTGGAAATCGTTTGGATGGGCCTATGCCGCCTCCGGAAAAAACGTTTCGGTTCACTCCGGCGTTACCGCATACGTTGGCCTACAATTATTGTACGCTCTCGTATACCATGGCCTTTTGGGGAGAGGCGGAGTGGCGTGAAGAGTTGGATCGTCTGGCGTTGAGCGGGTTCGAGTATCTGTTGGTACAGGCCGGACTTCCAGAGGTGTGGCGACGGACGCTGGCCGAGTTGGGATATCCCGCAGAACGTATCGCCGCCTTCATCCCTGATGAGGCCGCTGCTGCATGGTGGAGTATGGGTAATCTGGAGGGGTTGGGCGGGCCGTTGTGTCCGGAACGTATCGCTACTGATGCAGCGTTGGGTCAGTTCATTGTAACCGAAGCGCACGCGTTGGGTATGAAACCCATTCTACAGGGGTTCACTGGGTTGGTGCCGCACGATCTGCCGAAGTTTCTCTCCAAATCGGCGTATGCGGACGCGCGGTTTGTGGAGCAGGGGAACTGGGTAGAAGGTTTTGTGCGCCCTATTCTGTTGGATCCGACTACTAAGACTTTTCAAAAAATAGCAGCTCTATGGTATAAGCACCTCTTCGCTGTGTATGGCATAACGGCGGCGGATGCTTTTGCGGGAGACCTTTTCCATGAGGGGGGGCAGATCGGCGGACTAGATGTGACGGCGTGTGCCCGCGCGGTACAGGCGGCGCAACAGGCCGCTTCGCCCGGCGTTATTTGGATGATTCAGGCGTGGGGGAGTAATCCGCGCCCGGCACTGTTGCGCGGGTTGGATAAGCGTTATGCCATGATTGAGGCTCTGATACGCGACATGGCGGCTGGACATCGTACACGTCGCACATTCAATGGCGTGCCGTGGCTGTGGTGCGAGTTGCTTAACTTTGGTGGGAACCACGGGCTTTACGGCGGCCTCCGAGCATTGGCGGATTTGGGTGAGCTGACCCGTCAACCCGGAGCTTCAACACTCACAGGATACGGTTTGCTCTCCGAGGGGTTACAGACGAACCCTGTTTATTACGACTTGTTATTGGCGCGTTTCTTTATACCCGCGGAACGTGTATTGGGCGAGGAGGGGTTACGCGCATGGCTGACGGATTACACCGTTCGTCGGTATGGTCTTTGCCCGGCGCCATTGGCGCAGGCTTGGCATATTTTGGCTGATTCAGCGTATGCGCCAACGCGTGAACAGGAGGGCTGCACGGAAAGTATTTACTGTGCACGTCCGGGTTGGACGGTGCGGAAAGCGTCCACGTGGTCTAGCGGTGAGCTGTATTATTCGCCTGCGGCTATGCTTCGCGCAGCACAACACTTTGTAAAGGCCGCCCAGTCGTTCCCCGAACTTCTTCGGCAGGAAACGTTCTGTTATGACCTGGCGGATGTCGTACGTCAGGCGTTGGCGGATGTGGGGCGCCCGCTGTTGGTGCTTGCGCATGATGATCTCGCCGCGCGGCAGGCCTTTCTGGAGGCGATTCGTTTGACTGATGCCATTCTGGCGCAGCATCCCCGTTGGCGGCTCGATACCTATGAGGCTTGTGCCCGCCGAACGGGCGGCGAAACCGCCGTGCGTGCCTACCGTCGAATGATCACCATGTGGTCGGGTAAACGCGGCGCACTTGATGATTACGCCCACCGTCAGCTGGCTGGACTGTTTTCCGGTTATTATCTCAAGCGGTGGGAGGTTTTCTTTGCAGACCCAGTCGGGGCAGATGCGGCTTTGGACGCCTTGAATGCGCATTTTCTGAAGATGGGGGCGGATGAACCGCCCATGGTTGTGGATGGTTTGTTCCCGGTTGTCTGCCGGGCTCTGGACTTTTTGGAGTCTTTGGCCGGGAAATATCCTGAGGCATTTCGGTTGGGCGAGGGTATCGCTTGGCGGCTCGAGGGGCGTACCGGCACCGTGGAGCTTGACTTTGATGTCTCGGACGTTATAACCGAAGCGGGCGTCTACACCGTGGATATTCGTTGGAAAACAGGAGCGCATGCACTTAAAATTAAATCTGTCCGTCTCTATGAAGGGGAGAAGCTGGTGGCGGAAGATGTTCACGCCGGTTATGCTGGTATTCGTCAGGAAGCAAATCGTTACAGTCTCGCTTTGCCGTGTTACCGCACGGGGCTGGAGAGTTATACGTTGAAGGTGGCGGCCTCCGGCGATGGCGGGGGCGATTCCGCTGGAGAGCTGATCATTTCCCGCAAAGTCCCTTGAGGGTATATGTTATAATCTCTCGGGCGTGGACTGTCTGCCCGGAAGGAATTGTGTTTATGGCTGCCACATTGTCGGATGTACTCGATCGAATGCGCAAAGATGCACATGGCGTGAAGGTCTGTCTATTACGGCCATGCCTTCGAGGTGATAGTGAAGAACGTGCTCTGTCAGGTGCCGATCTGGCATAACCGATTTTCAGGAAGTACGATTTTGGGATGGACAGGGCGTTGGTCATGAATCATTATAGACTTGGCAGAGGAGGATGATCGGGGCAATTTTGGTGGATTCAGGCCAAGAGTTAGGAGTGCGGATGCCTTGGAGAAGGGAAGGTCGTGACGGATGCAGCACATGGGTTCTTTTATTAAAATAAAGGCTTGACATTTCGATGGCGTTGCATATAATTGCGCGCCGTTCTTTCAGAAGGAAGGACGCAAAGGAGAATACGATGGCTACCAAAAAGACCACCAAAACCCAATCCGCGAAATCGGCGGCGAAAGTCGCCCCTGTGAAGAAGCCCGCTGCCGCTAAGGCTGTGAAGGTGCCTGAGCCGGTTGCGGAAGAAGTCGGTGCGTGCCCTGTGAAAGCCGCGAAAAAGTCCGCAGCTCCAAAGGCAACGCGGGTTACATTCCGTGTTCGCGCGGAAATCGGAAGCAAAGTGTTCCTGGCGGGATGCTTCAACGGTTGGTCGCCGACGGCTAAGCCGATGACGGACAAAGATGGGACGGGCGAGTTCGCCTGTACAGTGAACCTGCCGAAGGGGAAATACGAATACAAATTCGTAATCAACGGCTCTTGGTGTGCAGATCCTGAATGCGCCGAGTGGGTGCAGAATGATATGGGTACGCTCAATAGTGTCAAGATTGTTGACTGATACGTTCCGGGCGGGGAAAGCCCTGTCCAGATGAAGCCTCTCGAAGCGGAGGCATTGAGAAGCCGTGCATGTGCGTGGCTTCTCGCTTTTTTTTGGGTATGTGATGTGACGGAAAATCAAATGTTTTGCGTCTTGGTCGTGTTTTGGGTATACTATATGTAATTGACTAGAGAAGGAGCCCTTATTATGGCAGAGAGCATCGCTGAGTTGCAGCAAAAAATGAAGGCCCAGCAGTTTTTGGATAAGGCGGTAAAGGCTGCGGAGCGCGGCAATTTAGAACTTGCGTTGTCGTTGTGCCGTCAGGCGGTAGCGTTGGCGCCGCATGACGCGAATTCGCGGCGGCAGTTTCACGAAACGCGGATGCGTGCCTTTCAGAGTGAGAAGCACGGCGGGCTTGGGCTGAAGATGGCCGAGCTGGGCGCTCAGCTGAAGATGGGGAAGGTGCAGGCGCTGATCAAGCAGAATAAGCCGGATGAGGCATTGGCTATGGCTGAAGAGCTGCTGGATGTTAATCCGCTTTCCTCGAAACTGAATGCCTTTTATTTTGACGTGGCGCAGCGGACGAATCACCCGGAGGCGTTGCTTTCGGCCATGGAGGTACTGGCGGGGGCATGCCCGAATGATATGGAGTTGATGTTGCTTCTGGGTAAGACATATATGCAGAATGGCGTCTATGGGCGTGCGAAGGATTGTTTCCAAAAGGTGTCGGCAGCGAACCCGGCAGATTTGAATGTTCAGAAGCTATTGAAAGACGCGATGGCGAAGGACACGATGACGGCGGGTGGCTGGGAAGCGAATGCCGGCAAACGTGGCGGGTTCCAAGCGCTGATTCGTGATAAGGAACTGGCCGCAAAGCTGGATCGAAACGCCAAGGCTGTGGTTTCGGGTGATGATGCAGAGGCGGCCATCGCCGAGGCGCGGGAGAAGATCGCCAAGGAGCCGAAGAACGTCAATTATTATCGTGCGTTGGCACGTATTTTCTTGCAGAACAAGCGATTTGACGAGGCGCTTGAAACGTTTGACGAGGCGCGGAAGGTGAATCCTTCGGATCCGGAATTGGATCGTAATTGGGCAGATACTAAGATTCGTTCCTATGAGGCGCGGATTGATGCGCTGCGTGCGGAAGGTAAGGCGGAAGAGGCGGATGCACTGGAAGCGGAGAAGGCGCAGTTTGCGTTCGATGATTTGCTGCGCCGCGTGGAAGCTTATCCGAACGATCTTGGGCTTCGGTATGAGTTGGGCGTGATGTACTTTGATAACGATTACTACGATGATGCTATTCAGCAATTCCAGTTGGCGCAGAAGAGTCCGAAGCATCGTCTGGAGGCGTTGTATCATCTGGCGTGCTGTTTTAAGGCCAAGGGACAGCCAGATATGGCGGTAATGCAATTGGAGGCGGCAAACAGTCAGTTGCAGGTGATGGACGACTTGAAGAAGCGTGTGATCTACACACTCGGGCAAATTGCTGAAGAAGCTGGCGATAATGACAAGGCGTTCAATTTTTATAAGGACGTGTATGCTGCGGATATCGGCTTTGCGGATATCGGCGAGCGGATGCAGCGAGTTCATGCTGCCAAGTAGGGCACGAAGAAACCGCCTCGCTCGGCTATGAGTGTGAGGCGAGAGGAATAGTTGGAATGATGACGATTACGGAAAAGATCCTTGCTCGCGCGGCGGGTAGGGAGCAAGTGGTGCCGGGTGAATCGATTTGGGTGAAGGCAGATGTGCTTTTGACGCACGATGTGTGTGGGCCGGGAACGATTGGGGTTTTTCATCGAGAGTTCGGTGCAGATGCGAAGGTGTTTTCCAAAACGGGTGTGGTGATCATGCCAGATCACTACATTCATACCAAGGATGAAAAAGCGCATCGGAATATTGATATTGACCGGGCGTTTGTCCGTGAACAGGGCTTGCCTTACTTTTATGATCCCGGGACACCTTCGTATGTTGGAGTTTGCCATGTAGGGTTGCCGGAGAAGGGGCATGTTCGCCCCGGGCAGGTAATCTTCGGAACAGACTCTCATACCTGTACGCATGGCGCCTTGGGTGCCTTTGCTACCGGTATCGGTAATACGGATGCTGGTTTTGTGATGGGTACCGGGAAGCTGCTCATTAAGGTGCCTCAGACGATTCGGTTTGTGCTGAATGGCAAGCTGCCGCCATTTGTTACAGCCAAGGATGTTATTTTGCGCATTATCGGGGATATTGGTGTGGACGGCGCTACCTACTGTGCCATGGAGTTTTGCGGTGAAGCCATTCGTGCAATGAGTGTAGAAGAGCGGATGACCATTTGCAATATGGCCATCGAGGCAGGTGCCAAAAGCGGTATTGTGCCGCCAGATGAAAAGACGTTGGAATACGTTCGGACACACTCTGGTGAGCAGGAAATTTCGTGGGTGGAAGGTGATCCGGAAGCACCGGTGCTGGCCACCTATACATATGACGTGAGCACGTTTGTTCCATGTGTGGCGAAACCGCACCTGCCGGGGAATTATGCGCCGGCTTCCGCCTGCCGCGAGGTAAAGGTGGATCAGGTTTATATTGGTTCCTGCACGGGTGGAAAAACCGAAGACTTCCTTTGGGCAGCCAAGGTGCTTAAAGGGCATCGTGTTTCCGTGCGGACCTGTTTGGTGCCAGCCACTTGCGAGGTTATGCGGGCGTTGACGACCTTGACGATTGATGGTGAAACGTTGGAACAGATCTTTGTGAATGCCGGGTGTGAACCGATTCAACGCCCAAGCTGCGGGGCGTGTTTGGGTGGCCCAGTGGATACGTATGCACGAACGAAGGGGAATGAAGTGGTTGTTTCCACCACGAATCGCAACTTCATTGGACGCATGGGTTCTAAAACGTCTCAGATATATCTGGCTTCTCCAGCAACGGCAGCGGCTTCGGCCATCGCGGGGCATGTGGAAAGCCCCTGGACGATTTTGGACTTGCCGTGTGCAGAGCCTGTGCGTGAGGCACCGCAGTGCGTGCGTGGTACGCCGGTTACGCCGCCGCTCAGCCAGGAGACGGCGCAGCCTATTGCATGTAAAATCACAGGTAAAGTGTATGTCTTGGGGGATAACATCGACACGGATCTGATTATCCCAACGATGTATCTGAACTTGGTCCCAACGATTCCAGAGGAGTATCGTAAACTTGGATCGCACGCATTGGCCGGTTTGCCAGATTCCTACCCTGTGTTTGCTTCCAACCCGGATGGTACCACGCCGTATGCTATTATTATCGCCGGGAAAAACTTTGGATGCGGCTCTTCACGGGAGCACGCGCCGATTGCCATTGGTGCGGCGGGATGTAAGGCGGTAGTGGCTGAAAGTTATGCCCGTATTTACTTCCGTAATGCGGTTGCCACGGGTGAAGTGTTTCCGCTTGAAACGCCGGTTTCGCTTCAGGACGCGTTTAAGACTGGTGATGAGGCAACGCTGGATTTGGCCAAAGGCACGTTGACACGCGAATCGGATGGTCATGTATTCGCATTGGCGGCGGCGGATGCTGTGGCGCCGGTGATTGCCGCAGGCGGGTTGTTCGCTTATGCACGGAAGAATCATATGGCGAAGTAAGTAAGGTGGACATCATCTTAGCGGCAGAGTCAGAATTTCAAACACGGAGCCCTGCTTGGGCTCCGTGTCGTTTCTGAAAATAGTGTGCAGAGGAAGCACGATGCTGCTTGTCTGAGGATGCTGTGGTTACGGATGTGCGGCGATTGCGGTGGATGTGCAGCGATGGACTTCCGCCGCAAGAATTTTTCGAGTGGCAGTGGTTAGTGGAAGGGTGGAAGGATCGGCACACCAACAGAACCCATCGGGGAGGTTTATATGCGGGCAATCCGTGGCAGTTGCAAGGTTGAGGGTTAGGCGAAAGTGTGAGAATGTTTGATGATAGGAAGGAAGCCGCTTGAGTGGTTTGGGTAGGGGAAATGGCAGGGCGGTTCGGTCAGGGAGCTCCCAAAAGCCAGCGAGGAGTCTTTCGCCGGTATGGTGAGTCAACAATACTTCACCTGCTGCGGTTCGCAACAGGAGTACGGAGCGTTTGCGCTCAGGCAGAACTTTTCGCGGTGCGGCTTTGGGATAATCCTTTTGACAGTTGGCTTTAACGGCTTGGCAGGTATTGGTAAGGGGGCATTGGGTACAACGCGGGGTGCACGGGGTACAAACGAGCGCGCCAAGCTCCATCATAGCTTGATTGAAGTCGGACGGCGATTGGGTGGATTGAATGGCTGGAAGTAAGGCTTGTGCCAGACGTCTACGCGGGGGTTGTTTGGAGAAGTCTTCTTCCAGGCGGTTATGTCTGGCGAAGACGCGAATGACATTTCCGTCTACGACTGGAACCGGCTGCCCAAAACAGATACTGGCGATAGCGGCTGCGGAGTAGGGTCCGATACCAGGCAGGGTGGTGAGAGCTTCTGCGGTTGGCGGTAAGGAGCCGTTGAATTGGGCTATGATTTGTTGCGCGGCTTTGCGGAGATTGCGGACACGGGTATAATAACCCAATCCTTCCCAGGCTTTCAGAAGCGGCTCATCTGCAGCTGCGGCTAGAGCCGATATGGTTGGGAAGGCTCTGAGAAAGCGTGAAAAATAGGGACGAACGGTGTCCACCTGGGTTTGTTGGAGCATGATTTCGCTGACCCATACAGCGTAAGGATCCGGGTGACCGCGCCAAGGCATCTCGCGCCGGTTGGCATGATACCAGGCAAGCAGGGCGGAAATGTTAAATGTAATCGGGCTGAATGAGTGCTCCATGGGCAGTGCCCACCGACTAATTACTCCACCGTCCCCACTTTACCTTTTTTGCATCATAACGCGTGCGTGGTTCTGGATGTTCGGCTGGGTGCCCTACAGCCACGGCTGCAATGGGGAGAATCTGTTTGGGTAAGCCAAAGTGTTCAGCCACATGCTGAATCCGGTCTTCATTCGGGTGAATGCCCAGCCAGACGGCTCCGAGACCAAGCGCGTGGAGCGCTAGCAACAGGTTTTCAATGGCGGCAGAAACGTCCTGTAAAAGATAAGACAGTTCGCCACGATGAGCAGCTGTAAGATCGCCGCACACAATGAATCCTGCTTGCGCATGGCGGAGCATTTGCCCATAGGGCAGGCAGTCGGCTAACGCATTCAAATCTTTCGGGTCGGTTAGTACTAGGAACCGCCATGGATCACAATGCATGGCGCTGGGGGCGGCCATGGCGGCCTCCAATGCGATTTGCAATTGTGCTTGGGTAATGGGTTCAGAAGTATATTTGCGAATACTTCTGCGGGCAAACAAATCTTGCGGCTGCATGGTGAAGCTCCTTTCGAAGGGAAGTTTAACGCAATTGGCTTAGAAAACGAATGTCGTTTTCATAAAGGAAACGGATGTCTGGAATGCCGTATTTAATCATAGCGATGCGCTCCACACCCATGCCGAAAGCATATCCGTGGACGGCTTCGGGATCGTACCCTACGTGTTCGTAAACGCGTGGATCTACCATACCAGCCCCGGCAATCTCAATCCAGCCACTTTGTTTACACACGCGGCATCCTTTACCTTTGCAGACATGGCAGGTGAAGTCGACTTCTACACTGGGTTCGGTAAAGGGGAAGAAATGCGGACGAAACCGGATACCGATATCTGAGCCCATCATGGCCTTGGCGAAGTAGGCTAGGGTACTTTTGAGATCGGCCAGGGAGACCGGGCGAGTGTCAACGTAGAGGCCTTCGATCTGGTGAAAGTTGGCTGAATGAGTGGCATCGGTGGTGTCGCGGCGGTAACATCGTCCTGGGTTAATAATACGCACTGGCGGCGGATTATCGAGCATCGTACGGATCTGCACTGGGCTGGTCTGCGTTCGCAAAACGGTTTCCGCATCGAACCAGAAGGTGTCGCTAGGATCCATTGAAGGATGATGCGGCGCGGTATTGAGGGCAGTGAAGTTGTTAAACTTGGTCTCGATGTCTGGGCCATCAGCTACGGTAAACCCCAAACGATGAAAAATCTCTGCAGTCTCCTCAATAACTCGGGAGACGGGGTGAATGACACCCTCCGTATGCCAACGCCCGGGGAGTGAGACATCAAAACCTGCAACGGGTGCTGTGGAAGTCTGAAGAGCGAGCGTTTTTTCGGCGAGTGCGGTTTCGAATGCAGTACGCCATGCCCCCAATTCCTTTCCGAAGGCCGGGCGATCGGCGGCGGGTACCTCTTTCATCTGTTTTATCAGCCCAGGAATAAGTCCGTTTCGTCCAAGATAACGGATGCGGAGCGCATCTAGCGCATCGGACTGTGTAACGGCCTGGAGGGCTTGAAGGGAAGCGGCATGTTCCTGTTGGAGTTCCTGCAACGTCATGATAAAATCCTGTTCCGTAAAAACTCGGATAGTTTAACACACTGTGTTGGTGGTGTCATGCATATGCGCTAGGGCGAACCGCCGCCACCGAAGGTCACGCCGCCGCATTTGGGCTCGTTCGGACGGAGTGGCATCATCCGCACCAGTTAAATGATCGCATCCATGAGCGATATAGAGGATGAGTTCTGCTTCCAACGTTGTTTTGCCGAGCCGCTGAACCATACGAGCGGCCTCATCAATGTTTACATAAAGTTCTCCGATGAGCCCGGGGGGTTCACCAGGAATGGGGGCGTAGGCTTGGGTGATGACATCCGTAGGGCCTTCATGGCCGAGAATATCGGCGTTCACCTGTGCACTGATGGCATCATGTATCAGATGTATGGTGAGTTCCTGCCATGGCGTGTCAGGGCGGCTCCAGTCCTGGGCAGCTTTGGCACACAATTTGGAGGCTTGGCAGAGCCGTTTCTTTCGGAGCGGTTGGGGCAGACGCCCGTGGCAGAGCAAGCAGATAGAGGTCATCGAGAATTCCTATGTGGGGCAGTTAATGTGACGTTCGCGTGGCCCATGTGGAAACAAGTACACCCAGCAGGGTGAGCGCTACGCCGAGAAGGATACAGCCGGTTAACGGCTCATGCAGGACGGCTGCTGCCACCAGAACGCCTACAATGGGGTTAAGATAGAGAAACAAGGTGGCGCGAACACCTCCTAGTCGCGTGACGGCGATGTTCCATGCTACATAACATAGCGCACCGGCTACGATACCCAGCGCCAATAGACGCCAGATACTCGGCCACATTAACAACGGAGCAAGGCTCCAGCGGTGAATTTCTAGGAGGCAGAATGGCAGCATGCCTAAAATCCCCCAAAAGAAGGTACGCCGCGTAACAGCAACTTTAGAACTTTTTTCGCGGAGTGTCTGAGGGGTAAGCGTGTAGAGTGCCCATGCCACCGCACCACTGGCGGCCAATGCCGCGCCCTGCCAAGCTCCTTTCAACGTACTCAGGTGCCCCTGTGAAACGGTGAGCAGGACGCCGCTTGCTGCGAGCAGGAAGCCTAACCAATATCCGATACGGAGCGGATTCCCGCGGCCAATCAGGCGGGAAAACAACGCTGTCAATACGGGAGATGTACACACCACGACAGAAACCATACCTGCTCCACCGTGTTCAAGCGCTAGATTTTCCAATAGGAAGTAGAAAGTAACGCCCAGTATGCCTGCCAGAGCCAGCCGTGCTTCTGCTCGAATACCTTGCCAAGGCAGGCGGTTAGGTGCCAATGCCCACAAAGCGGCATATCCCACGAGAAACCGCACTAATAGAATCAACATGGGAGGAACCGTGGTCAACAACTGTTTGGTGACGGTGAAGGTGGCACCCCAAATCGTGACGGCAAAGAGGCAAAGCAGATAACCAGAGTAAACGGTGCGAATCATGGATGGCGGCTTCCTGACGTTGGCGGTGAAAAGGTGTGCGAATCGGCGCACGCGTTTCACAAGGCTTCATCTGTGTATATTATATCGTAATTGGTACGATTTTGTGTGGGGGAGTATATGCTCCGGGAATGCTTCGGTTACATGGCTGTAGAGTGGGTGGTACAACGCTGCGAATTCACGCCTGCAGGTGGTTTGCAGGATGAGGGCGTTGCGGTGGCGGCAGCGAGGGCGATGGGAAAACCCGGGGCGGCTTCTGGGAAAACCCGGGGCGGCTTCTGGGTGAACCCGCCCCGAAACCGCAGTCAACCTGCCCCGACTTTTCGGTAGGCTCGTATAGACTTCCTGGCGTGACCGATTGATGGGTTTTTGGTTTCCGGCGTGTAAACGTCTTTTTGTTATACGGAGATGACGGGAATTAACAAGCGCAGGTTGGAGGTGTAAAGAGCAAAAGAAGTTGAAAAATGAATAAAACAGTTGGATTTGGGATGACCGTATGATATAATTAAAAAACTTTTCCCGCGTGGGAAGAGGTCGTATATGAACAACCGGGCGTTTAACCACCTTACGGTCTATTCTCATTCTCCCATTGGGCAGGCCGAAGGAGCGCGTCCGTTACAAAGAAAGCAAAGGCCAAATGGCTATTCGCAAACCTCAGAAGGCTGCCGAGAAGAGTGGCGCCCGTTATGATGAACTTCTTGCTGCGTTGGAGCAGCAGAATAGTGTTCCCGCTCCTGGTACAATTGTTAAGGGTAAGGTTACCGGCAAGCGTGGCAATGAAGTTCTTGTGGACATCGGGTGCAAATCAGCCGGTTCAATCAATGCCAATGAGTTCGAAGATGTGAACGCTGTTAATGCGGGCGATACCTTTGATGTGCTCCTGATTGATCTGGAGGGCGACAACGGCATGGTGGTTGTCTCCAAGCGTCAGGCGGATGAGAAGATTCGTTGGGAAGCTATTCTCGCCAAATATAAAGAAGGCGATACGGTCAGCGGCGTGATCAAGCAGAAGGTGCGCGGCGGTATGATTGTTGCGGTGGATGGCGTAGATGCCTTCCTGCCTGGTTCGCAGGTTGATGTCAATCCTTCCCGAGATTTGGATATCTACGTTACGGATACGCCTCAGGACTTCAAGATTATCAAAATTTCTGACGAGCGCCGGAATATCATTGTTTCTCGTCGCGAGCTTCTCGAAGCCCAGATGGCCGAGAAGAAGCACGCATTGCTTGAGACGCTCCAGAAGGGGCAGGTCGTTCATGGCAAGGTCAAAAATATCACTGACTTTGGCGCATTCGTGGATCTCGATGGTATGGATGGCCTTCTGCATATCACCGATATGAGCTGGGGGCGTATTAAACACCCGTCTGAGTTGCTCAAGGTTGGGCAGGAACTTGACGTGATGATCCTTGATGTGGATCTGGAACGTGAGCGGGTGTCGCTCGGTCTTAAGCAGGCGCAGAATAATCCGTGGGATGATATTGAATCCCGTTATCCGGTGGGGTCTCGCTTGCGCGGTAAAGTGGTCAATCTTGCCCCCTATGGCGCATTTGTTGAGCTTGAGCCTGGGATTGAGGGGCTGGTTCACGTTTCCGAGTTCAGCTGGACCAAGCGTATCGCGCGTGCTTCTGATGTGCTCAATATCGGAGATGAAGTGGACGTGGTTGTTCTTAACATCGATTCCACTAACCAGAAGATCGCGTTGGGTATCCGCCAGACTGAGGCAAATCCGTGGGATACTGTGCAGGATCGTTATCCGGTGGGATCCCGTATCACAGGGAGGGTGCGCAATTTCACCACATATGGTGCCTTCGTTGAGATGGAAGAAGGTATTGACGGCATGATTCATGTTTCAGACATGAGCTGGACGCGCAAGATTAATCATCCTTCCGAGATTCTTCAGAAGGGGCAAGTGGTCGAGGCGATTGTGCTGGAAATTGATGCGCAAAATCAGCGGATCAGCCTGGGGCTCAAGCAGGCGCAGACGGATCCTTGGAGTTCCATCGCCTCTACCTATCAGATTGGGCAGATTGTCAAGGGCAAGGTTTCCAAGATTGCGTCTTTCGGTGCGTTTGTTGAGCTCGAAGACGGGGTAGACGGGTTGGTGCACATTTCCCAGATTTCCAAGCAGCGCATTGAAAAGGTTAAAGATGCGCTCAAGGTTGGTCAGGAAGTGGAAGCGCGTATCGTGAAAATTGATCGCGATGAACGCCGCATCGGCCTCTCGATCACGGCTGTTGATATGGACGAAGGTGAAGTGGCTCGTCTGACGGCTGAAGCTGAGGCGGAACCGAACGCGGCTGCGCCGCTTGGCTCCTTTGCCAACGCGTTCGAGGAAGCGTTCGCATCTTCCGAAGAATGGCAGCCGGGCCAGAAGTAAGGGTTGGCAGTTTTTAGACAAAACAGCCTCCGCATGCGGAGGCTGTTTTGTCTTTCTGCGATATACCGAAGGGCAAGAGGTTTCGTAGTGAGAGATGTTGGAATCTGGCGTAGGGCCGATTCAGTTTGGTTGAACCCAAGCTTGTGTTGGGGCAAATGGGAGGGGGATGAAGCGTCTCCAGGAGGTGTATTGAGCGAGAATGGTTTCGGTTACACAACTTCCGGTGTATACAGGAAGTTGTTCCAATATACCGGTGTCGGCAGCCTTTAGAAGGGGTTCCGGTGTACGGAAGGAAAGATTGAGGGTGGCCAGTGTTTGGGGAGCGTATTGCCACCACTGAATGGTCAGAAGGGCTTGAATGATAGGGGCGGGGAATCGCATGCGGATGATTTTTGCTGGGATGCCGCCAACGATGGCGTAGGGGGGGACATCATGGGTGACGACGGCTCCTCCTGCGATGATGGCCCCATCCCCGATGGAGATGCCGCCAAGGATTCCGACGTTTGCCCCAATCCAAACATCGTTTCCGATGGTTACGGGGTATTGTGAACCGCACAAGGCCGGATCGTGGAGGCCTTGAAAGCGGTGGAGGCCGCCTCCGAAAATCAAGGATGTGGAAAGCGCGGAGATGGGGTGTTCCATGGGGGAGGTCCAGACGCCAGGAGCAATGGAACAGTAACGCCCGATAGAGACGTTGCGTAATCCCAAGGGTGCGCGTACCAGATGGTCGTTGGTGATAGAAGTAAAGGCACCAACATGGAACTTGGAATCAAATGAACAGCCGCTGGAAAGGACACATGGGCTTTCGATGCGGATATTGTCGAGGATATTGGAAAAAGGATAACGTCCTGGAGCGAAACGGACTTGCGTGAAACGCTCCAGCCGTTTGACTAGAATATGCGTGAGGTGAAGTTTGCTCATGGAAAATGCAGTTTGGGTATGGAAGGGGTGTTTTTTGGGGGGTGTTTGAGCCCGAGAGTCGTTTCGAGCCATTTCAGTGAGTTTTTCTTCGCTTTAGAGAAAGCTTCGGAGAGAGGGATGGTTGTGGGTGCCTGAATGGCTTCTATAGTACAGAGTGGAAACCCTTCAGTGTATTGACTGATGAAATCATTGATGCGGATAGACATCTTCTCACGCCAGGTTGCACTTCCAGATACAAAGGTACAGGGTTTTTGTAGGTTTGCGGCGAAGAGGAGTGCATGATAGGAATCGGTAACAATAGCTTTTGTATGATAGAGTGCTCGTAGGAATTGAAGAGGTCCAGCATCGGGGTGGTATTGAACTCCGTTCATATTATCCAAGATTGAATGGATAGAATGATGATTTTCTCGGTGACGCAGAAAGGATGGTTCTGTATAAATGTGACAAGGAGCGAAATCTCGCGCGAGGGGAATCAGATGTTGTGGGGCGCCGAGCCAGTAAATACAGGTTTCTGTTGATTGGACTGGTGATGGAAAGTCGAGAAAACATAATTTTTCCCATGCTTGTCGATCAAGTAACAAGGTGGGATCAAGGACATTTGTAACAGGGTAAGACGTATAAGTTTGAATTTCGCTTACGTTTGAGTGTTCGCGCAGAGAAATGGCGGTGAAATGTTTGAGCGCAGAGGAGTATTCCTCTTTTCTGGCTGCAGGAATGGATGGTACGCCAATACTCGCCGCATAGGCGAAACGGGGGACAGACAGGGGGAGGTTACGTACTAGAAATGGGTTGGGAACCCCCATGTGTTCAGGGTTCCAGATTTGATCGCTACCTACAACGATACCGTCATAAAGATTTTCAGGAAAAGACTCAAGATCTTTGTATGAGTGATACGTATGTATGCTAAGTGGAATATGAGATTCAAGAAAGCTTTTCGAACGTAAACTTCTCTTGAGCCATGCCTGCGCATCAGAAAGACTTTTTAATCGATAGGCTAAGCTGAGAAACTGGAAAATTTGACCAGAAAGGGTTTTGCGTTTGGCTAATGTCCCCCAAAGAGCTTTATTGTACGGGCGGTACCAAAAGTTTAGTTGTTCGACCTCCGCCCCAAGCGTTCGCAGAATGGCTGCAAGCGCAAACCCTTGAAGTTGTGCTCCGTAGTTACAGTCGTTGATTTCTGTAAGAATGGCGAATCGTTTCATGTGTTGGTGTTCGTGGAATGATCGTTAGAGAAAGGCCGGGAGGGCGGACGTAAAGAAACAAAACAGCTTGCCCAAACAATGTTGGGCAAGCTGAGATATAGAAGTACGATAATTGGTTAATGGTTGGAAAGGATAGGGGTTAACATCGCTTGCAGGCGTTGAAGCGAAGTCTCCCGGTCGTGTTCCAAGCGGGTAACATCCAGATTGCGTTCGAGTGGGACAAATGGGATGTAGGGGGAGGTTTGTATTCGCTCTCCGGGTTGACAGACTTCCGGAACGCCATAACGGTCGCAAAAATCGTGAAATCTGGCTGTTGCAGAGTTTCCGGAGGTGTCTTGCCCAACACAACAGACGATTGGGCGCTTGAAGATTGCGGAGAATTGTAAGCCGTGGAAGGAGTCTGTGATAATCCCCTGCGCGTGAGCGATTAACGCGACAAAGTCCAGCGGGTCGGCATCGAAGCGGACGGTCAACCAGTCGCCGGCGTCTGGCAACCACTGCAGGGGGGCACTGACAAGTAGGATGACTGGGAGCCCATGCTGCACACTGACGTTGTGTAACCACTGGATACGCGCCGGGGAAAGGGCATCCAGCCAGTAACACAGAAGGTAAGTATGGGGGGTGTATAGGTGTGAATGCTCGGTGATTTCCTGCTCCCACTGTGTACGTGTGCGCAGAAGGGTGGGATCTACTACGGGCGATTCAACGTCCCAGCCTTGCCCCATTAATTGCTTGAACAGCGAACATCCTGAAGCTTCTCGAATGGTAACTGCGCGGAATTGGCCAAGGCCGGTTTGGTAAATTGGAATAAGCGTTTCTGGCAGCTCTGAAACGCCAAAACTTGCGGCATAGGCAATTCGATCCTGGTTGGGCGGAAAATCGGGTGTGAGCCACGGGTTGGTTGAGAAGGCGGATAAGAGGTCGTAGTTCCAAACTTGGTCGCTTCCTACTACAACGGTTTCATAATGAGGTAAATGTTGTAGGTCGCGGCTGGATCGATAATGCTTTGCGGAGAGATTCAGACGGGTTTCAATCAGGTGTTTTGTTTTTTTTCTTCGGAGTTCAAAGGCTTCCCGCCCGAAAGGCGTTTTTCGTGCTTTTAAGGCATTGCGCAGTCGGGAATAAAGGGGGAGATTCGGGTTGTGAACTTTTCCGAGGAGCGGGGTGTCTCGGGGGTTCAGCCAGAGGTCAATGGTTTCAACGGAGCGATGAGTGAGCTCCTGAAGCGTATCGTGCAAAGCAAGGGCTTGCAGTACGCCTCCATAGTTGAGTTGCCGATGAAACGTGAGGAGGCCGATACTCATTTTCCGGTTCCTTTGCGCGGGTCTTTGAAGCGCGGAATACGGTTTGGCATAAAGAGGTCGCGGAGTTTGTTCCGGTATCGGCGCAAGAAGGGTTTCCGCTCTGCCCACCAATCGGCCAACGTCAGCTCATGATGTAGCTTGTTCCAGCAGAAACGCATATACGGATCGCCATCCAAATGGCGTTTCAACATAAATCGGAGCGCAAGGCGTCTGCCGGTTTTTCGGTGAGCATCAAGGTCAAAGACTTCGGCACCAAAAGACTCCAATAAGCCAAGCGCGTCGAGATCCAAAAGAGTTCTTTGGCACTTGTCGCAAACACCACAGTTACGGTTTGTATGGCCATCAGATGGACCACAGTTACGAAGTTCTTGGCAACAGACGTTGAGCATCTTTTGGGCGAGGGGAAATTCCGCTACGCGGCGTATTTTATCCCAGCGCATAACACCTGCACCTTCGGAGTAGAGGGTTAGTGAGGGTGTAGAGAAGTTGGGCAGTGAGAAGATGTCGTAATCGGCGAAGTCTTTACATTCCCGGTTGTCAAGGTGGTGAGACCCCTCGCCAGCAGAGGCGTAAAAGTAGGTTCCAAACAGTTTTCCAAGCGCATGCACGCAAGCCATATCTGCATAGGGAGCCATGTAGATGAGGGTCTGCGGGAACTCTTCATTATAGTTTGAGCGAACCGGGACATAATCGAGGCCGAGTGCGGAAGCGATAGAGGCGGCACGCTCTTCGCCAGCCTGGAGGAGCTGTTGCGTTTCGAGGTTGTCGGTATGTTCATAGACGTGCCCTACGGCAAAGGTACAAAGATGAGTTAAACGTAGGGTTGTCCACGGAGCTTGTAGAAAATTGGCAATGACGTGAAAGGAATCAATGCCACCGCTACATCCCGTACCAACGGCGCCTTGTGTTTGGAGGGGCTCGGCGATCAATGGAGCCATAATATGCGGGGTACGGAAGCGTGTGGAGTGCATGGTTAGGACAGGGCACAGAATTTCTTGTAATTGAAAGTGTAGTCGTTCAGTCAATGGGGCTTCACAAGTGATATCTTGGTGGTAAATCATGGCCCAATAGAGAAGCCCAACGACAAATGCATCCGCACGCGTGTTTAAACCGTCAGCAAAGCGTTCATCTACTTCGTACCATAGCGTTTTAATGAGTCCGTCTTCTTCAATGACAGCACTAAGCCGTGCTCGTCCGTTTGTTTGAGTGATGATAGGTTGCCTGATTGTAATCATCTTGAAAATCCCTTAGATACGGAAACGTCCGCGTGTAGCTAATAAATATGCTTGAATGGGGCTTAGTCCCCGGGGGATGATTTGACGTGGCAATTGGAGAGGATCCGGCGGGGTAGATCCGTGCTTGCGGGTTGTTACAGCCCAACGGAATCCGGCAGCTTTGACAGCATTTCGTTCGCGGTTATTGTAAAAACCTGATGGATAGGCAAACGTTTCTACGGGTTGTTTGGTCAGACGACGAAGGGTTTCACGGTTTTGGGTCAACTCTTGCATGAGCGCAGCACTAGAACACTGCCGCAGGTCTTCATGATGAACCGTATGCCCACCGAATTCGATGAGCCCGGTTGCGGCTAGTGTCTGAATGTCGGAATCAGAAAGAAACGCCGAATTCCTGCGGTCAGTCACAAAACACGTGGCAGGAATCTGAAAATGTTTCAGGATGGGAAGGAGATGCGTGACGTTGTCAATGAACCCATCATCGAAGGTTAAGACTATGACGCGAGAGGTTGGGTGGGGCGTCATGGCTTGAGTGAGCGTTCGAAATGTATACTTTGCTGCGAGCAGGTGTTCAATTAGAGTCGCGAGCTCTTGTGGGCGAATTGAATTGTTGGGCGCGATGGGCTCTACGATGTCATTATTAACGGAATGCAGCATGAGGATACGTGGAATACCAGCCGCTGGTCTCGGGCGAAAAATGAAAAGCTGCGCAGAGAGAAGAACGATGGAACATCCGGTTAGACAGGCAAGTCCGAACCCTAAAAAGAAACCGAAATGTCCAGGAAAGAGGAATATTGGTACACTGAACCCGCCTAATACGATGGAGATGGCAAAGAGCCATCCTAGGCGAAAAAGGTATTCGAAGTTTCGGATACGGCTCATCGATCGACTCGGTAGTGTGTGAAAATCCCTTCCGGTACCCCAATGCGAAAGTGTTTCCGACGCCACCATAATCGATTGAGTTGAGGCTCGAGTGTCTGTAAACGGTTATTTTCAGCATTGACAAAGTGGGTGGAGGGGTGCGCATCCGCGAAGTCTAGGAGAAGGCCAAAGAGTTCTCGTGAAATAAGTGTGCTCTGGTTGGTCCAAGGTAAAACCCAACTGTCTACGCGAAAGAAGTCCGGTCCGATTCGCTCAATCCATTTTGGGAAAAGCACATCGGGTTCTTTTTCGATGTATGGGCTTCGTCCGCACCAACGGGTTGCTTTTCCAGGGCGAAACATTCGGCGAACCCATTTCTGCCAGACGGGTGAGGTGTCCAGCGTCTCTGTATCTGCCCAACGCGGATCTTTTTCTCGGATTGGCCAAAAACGGGAATACATGGAGGCAAAACGATTCTGTGCACCTGGATTGTAACGGTTGCGAAATCGGACAAGGTCAACTTCTCCTGATTCCAAATGCCGCATAGCCTCAACTAATTGCGTTCGCATGGAGGTACTGTCAACGCAAACAGGGAAATCATTTTCCAACACCATCATATAGTCGGTTTTGAGATTTTCCCGGCACCAGCGGAATCCCCCTGCTATGCCTACATTGTCTGGCCGGCCGACATAACGAACACCAAGCGATTCGGCCATTTGCGCGTCACGATCAGAAAATGATTGGAAACAGATGACAGCGTCATCAAAGTTCTCGTAAAGCCTGTGTGCAAGATGATTCTCGATAGTGTGCCGAGTGGTTTCCCAAGCCTTAAACCCAAGGATGGCCACGCCAACGGTCTTCCCATAGGGTGCTCCAACGGAGGATAGGCCAACGCCTTGTGTTCGCTCGCAACTTGCCATATACCGCCCTCCTATTCTTCTCCATGGATTCGTTTTTTGTATACCAGAACGCCAAAAACAAGATTACGCTTGATCCCCTTTTTGACATAACTGAACCAGAAGAACCCTCGTAGGTGCATTCCAATAAAAGCCCATGCTCGCCCGCGATAGGGTGTTTTAAGCAAATAATGCAGATAAGCTAGCCAAGTTCGATTCTTCGGTAAACAGCACCAGGGCTTGGCAGAAAAGTTTGCAAAGTGGCGGATAACTAGGGTTTCTCCCTTTGGGAGCAGGCGCGGAATGGTACAATTAAACCGCATTGGAAGCTCGAGGATTTTTCCTTCCATGGTCAGGTTGATTACGTCTTGATCTGGCCATGCAATGTGCTTGTAGTGAAGCGCTGTATTTTCCATACAGCGCTTGCCGAATTGGCAGGCACGCAAACCAACCAAGTCCATTACCAACATACCGGAATAGAAATACTTGGCGTCCGGTTTCATGCCGAGTCGCATTTTGTAGGCTTGAAAGTCTGGAGTGTTCTCTTTGACATCAGTCGTACCCGCGAGCAGGCATCCTTGCAAATCTATTGTCCACAGTGGAGAAAGATCGCCTAAAACGAGGACGTCAACATCCATGTAAATCGTTCGAGTTTCATCTGTCAACAGGTCAGGCAACAGATAACGATAATACATTTCCTGTGTGATGTGTTCCAGCGGCAAGGGAAAGGCATCGAACTGTTTTCGTTCCACCGGATGCAGAACAAAGCTGCCACGCCCGTTCAGCTGTTTTTCCCATGCAGTCAACTTAGAACGGTTTGACTCAGAAAGTGCACTAAACAACACATGAAACCGGAATGCGCGGTTGGGATTGTGTTCCAAAATGGAAGCCACCACTACCGCAAGATGCTGGGCGTAGTTGTCCGAAATACAAAATGAGATGGAAATAGGGTCAATCGGGTTCATAGGTGATCCATTCGTGAAAAATACGCCGTTGGGAAAAGTATATCATACTTTATCGAGGTGAACCTTACAGGGTCAGGGTTGTTTTGAAAGATTGAACCTAAGGGTGGTGAATTTGATTTCGTTGTCAAGGTTTAGGGGGTTATATTTTACGAATGAAATGCATGAAGTGTTTGTTCAAGCCAATCCAGGATTGCATCGGCTTGATGTACGGAATCGGCGATACAGGGAAGTGGTTGATGGGAAAGCGTGGGAATAGGTGAATGATTGAGCTTAGCATAGCAGGTGAGCGTGTGTTCGCGGATTTCTACCTTGGCAATGTTACGTTCGGCTGCAAGCAACCGCAGGCCTGCAAGGCGGAATGCACGCACGGCGGCAGCAGGAAGTGCTCCATAACGATCGGTAAGCTCGCTTTGAAGTGTTCTCAATTCCGTGGAACTGACCAGTTCGGCCAGGCGGCGGTAGATATTCATGCGCTGGGCATCATCTTCAATATACGTGTAGGGGATGGCGGCTGCATTGGAGCCGGAGGCTCCGGGTGATGTGTTAAGAAAGTCGAGTGAAAGCTCGACATCAACCAAATTCGGAATGTGTTCACCTTTAAGCCGGGCAATTGTTCGACGGAGAAGCTGACAATAGAGTCCGAATCCAATGGCCGCGATATGCCCGCTTTGGGCGGCGCCCAGAAGATTGCCGGATCCACGGATTTCCAGATCGCGTAAAGCAATGGCATAGCCGGCACCAAGGCCACTATGGCGTTTAAGGGCTTGAAGGCGTCTACGGGCATCACTGTCAAGAATGCCCTCTGGAGGAAGCAGCAGATAGGCAAACCCCTTGACGGCTGAACGCCCAACACGTCCGCGCAACTGATATAACTCGGCCAGACCAAACCGGTCAGCCCGATCGATCAGGATGGTATTTGCTCGGGGAATGTCTATGCCGCTCTCTACAATGGTTGTACAAAGTAGGACATCGCCTTGGCCAAGCTCAAATGCATGCATGGTGGCGGCTAATTCAGCGGCTGGCATTTGTCCGTGTGCAATGAGTACACGGGCGTTCGGGACAAGTCTTCGTAGACGCTGAGCCATTCGTTCAATGGTGTGAACACGATTGTACAGATAAAACACTTGTCCGCCGCGGGCGAGCTCTTTGCTGATTGCTCGTGCCACAGCTGCATCTTCATCTCGTTGCAAAATGGTTTCCACGGCTACACGGTTTTGTGGTGGAGTGCGTAGAAGAGAGAGATCGCGTGCGCCGGTGAGGGAAAGATAAAGCGTACGAGGAATGGGTGTGGCGCTCATGGTAAGGACGTCTACCAACGCTCGCAGTCGTTTAAGCTGTTCTTTATGCGCCACGCCGAATCGTTGTTCTTCGTCAATAATCAGCAGGCCAAGATCACGAAAGGGGACATTTTCCGTGAGCAAAGCATGGGTGCCTATAAGAATGTCAACTTGTCCGTTGGCGGCATCTTCACGTGTTTTTTGCCGTTGAGCTCGGGTTCTAAATCGTGAAAGCACCTCAATGCGAACAGGAAAGGCAGCCATTCGTTCACAGAACGTGGCGTAGTGTTGTTCGGCGAGAACGGTTGTGGGGGCGAGGACGGCTACTTGTTTATGGTTGGTTACTGCGATAAACGCTGCCCGCATGGCTACTTCAGTTTTTCCATAACCAGCATCTCCGCAGATCAGACGGTCCATAGCTGTGGGTGCGGCCATATCTTGTTTAACGTCTGCAATGGCTTGAGTCTGATCGGGTGTTTCAGTCCAAGGAAAGAGTGCTTCAAATTCTGTTAACCAGGGATCCGTCAACGAGAAGGAAAAACCTGGCATGACACGTCGGCGCGCCTGTGTATCCAGGAGCCCGGCAGCCAAATCTTCAATACCTTGCTGGGCAGAAACCCGATCATGTTGCCACCGCTTTCCATCAAGTGCGTGTAGTTTTACCTGGTGGTTGCCGGGGCCGATATAACGTGAAAGCAGGTGTGCGTGGGAGGTGGGCACATGCAATTTGGCGCCATTGGCATATTCGAGGGTAAAGACCTCGGTGCGCCGTCCATCCACCTCAATTTCATTTAACCCCAGGAAGCGGCCGATTCCGTGTTCAAGGTGAACAACAAGCTCGCCAGGTTCAACGTCAAAGGCATATTCGAGCCGTTGTCCGGTATGGATGGCGGTGTTACGTTTTTGGAAAAGGTGTCGAATGCGGCGTGAAGGGTAGAAATCACAGGTGGTAACTACGCTCCAGTTGATATCATCGAGCACAAACCCTTGTGAAAGGGCGATGTTTTCCCAGAATAGAGGAGCGTCTTGTGGCAATTCCCGGGTTAACAGTTCTTGGGTGGCAGCGGATTCTACGCAAAGCAGGATGTGTTCTCCCTTTCGTGCGCGAGTATCCAGATCGGCTAATAATTGCCGACGGATTGTGGTGTAGAATTCCGGGTTTTGCGTGCCGGAACCGGCAATGGCCTGTACGCCGGGGAAGGGGCGGGCTTTTAATGCCAGAAGTGGCATGTTGGGCTGAATGGGGTCGCCACTCCAACATACCGGAGCTTGCCAGGTTGTGATTTGTGTTTTGAATCCGCTTGTGTTGGGGCATTCTCCAAAATAGGCGGGCATTTGGTCGAGGGTGGCAAGAATGGCCGGAGCATCGTGCAATAGCAACGCCGCATCTTGTAATTGCGGGAGCAGGTGGGTCGTGCGCAAGGAGGCACGGGGGGTAGGGGGAACAATCAGACATTCCAGCCGAGAAATGGAACATTGCGTGATAGGGTCGAACGTACGAAGCTCCTCCACGTTGTCTCCAAAAAAATCGACTCGTATGGGTTGTTCCGCGCCGGCCGGCCATAGATCCAAAATGCCGCCGCGAACAGCAAACGTTAGGGGCGTTTCGACTAACTCTACCCGTTCATATCCGGCTTTTGTCAGACGGGAAGAGAGCTCTTCAAAAGGTAATGCTTGCCCGGATTGAAAGGTGAGACTGGCGGCTTCCAGTGCGTGTGGTTCTGGAACGGGTTGTAAAAGGGCATGAATAGAAGTAACGATCAGCGCGTGTGTGGGTGAATTTAGTAGGGCGCGAACGTGAGCAATCCGCTCACCGGAAAACAACGCCGCCTCATCGTCTGCTGGGGCAAGTGGCAGGCATGGTAAATTGGGAAAAAGTGTTTCGGCGTCAGCCAAGGCCTGTTCAGCTAGGGCGGGAGTGGCGGTAACCAGTAGGGCGCGTTTTCGCCTCGCCATTTTGACACATGTCATAATCGACACAGGAAGAGGTAAATCACCAAGCGCAAAGGACTTCTCTTTGCGTGGTAAAACACCACTTAGATGTCGGTTGAAACGTGAGATTAGCGAGTCGATCGGTTTCACGCGTGAAAGTATAACACAGGTGGGGATCTTGGCGGCCTGGGTACTGTGAGTGTGATAGGGGGGATGTGAGAGAACACGCAGCGTACTGGGGATAGACTCGCCCCGGGTTGATTGTAAAGTCGGGGCGGATTCGGGGAGAAGTCGGGGCGTGTTCATTAAAAAGCAGTTCTAAGAGAAAACTAATAAGAGGAGTGGGTTGAAGTTATGGGAAGAGGATGGTGATAAAGTAGATAGAATATGGTATACGAATTAGGTGGCACTAAAAAGTGTTGACTCAATTATTAGTCTTTGCTATCTTTTGTCCATTCCAAAGCGGGATTATGCCGTCTTTTGGGTATTATTTAAGACAAAGGAAGTTCTTACGATGGACATTTCCTCGATGAAAGTTGGCGATAAGGCTGAAATCACAGGATACAATGTGACGCGTGCGGGTTACCGCGCGAAGTTGTTGGCGCTCGGATTGACGCGCGGGGCAACTATTCAGTTGATGGGCGTGGCTCCGATGGGAGACCCGCTTCGTTTGAAAGTGCGTGGATTTGAGTTGTCGCTTCGTCGTTCCGAAGCATCGTTTCTCCAGTTGAAGGCGGCGCAGGCATGAAAGAGAATAAACGGAAAATCATAGCGGCTGTAGTGGGCGACCCAAATACGGGTAAGTCAACGTTTTTTAACGCTTGGACAGGAATGCATCAGGTTACAGGCAACTGGCCGGGTGTGACGGTTGAGAAGTTGTTGGGGCAGCTCACCATGCCAAACGGGGATTCGTTGACGTTGGTTGACTTGCCGGGTATTTACTCGCTCCATGCGGTTTCGGAAGACGAACGGGTGGCTTCAGAATATGCCCGGAGTGCGGAACCAGATCTGATAATTAACGTGATCGATGCAGTTAATTTGGAGCGGAACCTTTACTTAACGTTGGCTTTGGCTGAGCTTGGCAAGCCGATGGTGGCCGTGCTCTCTATGACGGATATCCTGGAGCGGCAGGGGTTCGCGGTGGATATGGAGATGCTTTCCAAGCGATTGGGAATGCCAGTGGTAACGGCAGATGTTCAGCACCGTACGAAGCGTGTGGCGTTGGAACGTGCGATTGAGGAGGCGTTGGCTACCAAACAGCAGTTGCCGCATGTGGTTTATCCTGAATCGTTGAATCAGGCGTTGAAACAGGCGCATCGAGAAGGTGAGCCGGAGGTGCTCGCAGTTCATCGCCTGGAAGGCATTTTGCCTGGTGCAGAGACGATTATTACGGATGTGGAAAAGGCGCTTGGAACCACTCCGGATGTGCTGATTGCCGATGCTCGCTATGACAAGATCGCGGAAATTACGGCTGGAATCGTTAAACAGGTTGGTCATGCGCGCACGGAGCTTGGTCGCACGCTGGACAAGTTCGCTCTGAATCGGTGGCTCGGTATCCCGATCTTTTTGGGAATGATGTACCTTCTCTTCTGGTTCACGCAGGTGGTTGGCGGTTGTTTCATTGACTTTTTTGACGGGCTTGGCGATGCCATTTTCGTTACGGGTCTTGGTAATGTACTGACTCTTTGTGGAGCACCGGAGTGGTTGGTGACGCTGCTAGCTGATGGTTTGGGGACGGGGGTTCAGACGGTGATGACCTTCATTCCGCCGGTGTTCTTTATTTTCTTAGGGTTATCCGTATTGGAAGACTCGGGATATATGGCGCGTGCGGCGTACGTGATGGATCGTTTCATGCGATTACTCGGGTTGCCGGGGAGTGCGTTTGTGCCAATGCTGGTAGGGTTCGGTTGCACGGTTCCGGCAATCATGGCCACACGTACGCTGGCGAATCGGCGTGATCGGTTGTTA
Source organism: uncultured Lentisphaeraceae bacterium (assembly GCA_937892925.1). GTDB lineage: Bacteria > Verrucomicrobiota > Kiritimatiellia > RFP12 > DVOR01 > Spyradenecus. Next base: position 9,281 of record CALBHX010000078.1, on the reverse strand, counting down.
ACGATCTTCATGGCTCCGTTTATGAGCTGTGGTGCGCGCTTACCGGTGTATGCACTGTTCGGGGCTGCATTTTTCGGCGCGGCTTCAGGAACAATGGTGTTTGCCATCTACATGTGCGGCATTGTGTTGGCCGTGTTGACGGGTTTACTTCTGAAGCACACGTTGTTTGTGGGAGACCCGGCTCCGTTTGTCATGGAGCTCCCGCTTTATCATATTCCACGGATCACAACGGTCTTCAAGCAGGCATGGGAACGGCTTCAGCGCTTTCTCTTCCGTGCCGGCAAAGTCTTGGTTGTGATGGTATTGCTTCTGAGTGTATGCGATAAGATCATGGTAAACGATCCGTATGCTGAAAAAGCATCGGCAGCAGATGCTGAGCCTGCGAAAATCTCCGTGATTGAGTTGGTTGGCCGTACCATTTCACCTGTCTTTGTGCCTATGGGCGTGGAGCGTGAAAACTGGCAGGGTTCGGTAGCATTGATTGTCGGCCTCTTCGCCAAAGAACAGGTGGTTTCTTCGCTGAATACGTTGTATGCAATCTCTAACTCTGAAACGGAAGAAGCGGAGAAAGAGGAACCATTAACGTGGGCTTCTGCCAAAAGTCAGTTCAGTGAGGGTATTGTGGACGCGTTCGCGACCATTCCTGAGGCATTTGCTGGATTGTTGGATTCGTTGCTTGACCCGTTAGGTGTGGCAATGTTTAAATCGGAATACGATCAGGCTCTTCGGTTAGCAGATCAGTTGGCGGATCCATCCCTTTCTGCAGATCGGTTGGTTGGGTTACAGGCTCAGATTGATGATGCGCTTGATATTGAAGGGCTTCATAGTGAGCTGACCGAGGCCACGGCCACGAAAGAGGCTCTGGAGAAGCAGGTTGCGCAGAATGAAGCATTACGCCCGCAATTAGAAGATGCCGAGGCTTCGTTGGATGAGGTCGTGAAGCGTCTAGAAAAGGCTTCTGAATTACAGGGATTGGCCAAGAAGGTAACATCCGGAAGTGTGACGGATGAAGCTGGCCGTCAGGCAGTGGTTAAGGCTTTTGCTGATAAGGTTGACGCTTATTATCAAGAGGCCATGTCTGAAGAGGTGGAGGCAGATGCCACGTTGATGAAGACGCTCGCCGGAAAGTTTGATAACAACAAAAACCGGGCGTTTGCCTACTTGCTCTTTGTCCTGCTGTATGTGCCTTGTCTTGCGGCAATGGCCACGGTGGTGCGTGAAATTGGGTGGGGTTACAGCTCAATCCTCTTTGGGTACCTGACGGTGCTTGGGTGGTGTGTGGCAACACTCTATTTCCAAGTGACTACGGGGCATTCCATTATTTGGGTGGTTGTACCCTGTGTAATTCTTGCACTAGTTGCTGGTTTCTTCTGCGCGTTGGGAAGAAAACTTAAAGTGAAGTTGGTGGTGTAAACCACGAGATGGGCATCATGCTCTGCGTGCATGATGCCCTTTTCTAAATCATTATGTTAGCTTTTCCTAATTAATCTTTCAATTGTTAGATGGTATACACATCAGAAAGGAAACAATAAATGAAAAAACCCAGCATGTTCATGATTACTTTGCTGTTTGGATTGGTTGCGGCACCGGTTTTTGCCGCGGACGCTTCAGCGGGGAATCAGGCGGCCACAGAACTCGAAAAAACCTCCGAAGGATGGGTTTTTGGCGGAAGTGTTGGCATTGATTATTGCACCAAACAGCTGACTTATGGGCTGATTGATAATCCGCATGCAATTGTGACGCCGAGTGCCGCTTTGAGTTTGGGAAATGAGGACTGGTTCACAGTTGAACTCTCGATTGAGGCAATTTTTGACACCACGAATTGGGGTGCAAAGGATGGCGGGTATAATGACCGTCGCTATAAATACCAAGAGCTGGATCCCGGAATTACACTTTCTCGTACGTGGGATACGGTCTCGTGGTTGGGTTCATCACTCGATACCTCCATCAATTACACCTATGAATATCATCCTCGTGCTTGCAAGAAACCGGGGCTTTACGAAAACCCGGATACACAGTGGCTCAATCTTGAGATCTCGGCTGGAGATTTTTGGTTGATTCCAACCTTTACGTTGGAGTACCAACTGGCGCGACAGGGGGCATCTGGAGAAGGGGATGGTAAGGGAGGTATCTATGCCACATTCTCCCTCAGTCATGAGTTTGATGTGGGTGAGCCCCTGGGGCTGTCGGAAGGGGTTTTGACCCTTACTCCTACACTTGGTATTGGAATGGGGAACAAAGATCGTAACCGTGCGGACTTTGCTGATTACTATGAAGAGGAGGGAAAGAGTGCGGATAATTTCATGTTCCGTGATGGCTTTGGTACCTTGGAATTGGCTTACAGCCCGTTTGAGGGGTTTGCGATTGCCCCCTATGTAGGTTTCAATCAGCAGATGGATTCTGTGGCCAAGGATGCCGCCGGGGATGACGATTTCGTTGCCTTCGCCGGGATTGGTGTGAGTTACGAGTTTTAAAATACACTTTTCGGACAACACAAAATAAGATAAACATAGAGCCGGGCGTGGGTTCTCTCTCCCCCACGTCCGGCTCTTGCTTGTTTATACTGAGCGGGACAGAGGCGAAAACTCGTAAGAGGATACCCCACGCCAGACTATTACAGATTAAGAGATCCAGAGAAAAGGAATACGATAAGCTTGTTGTCAAGAACAACAATGCTTTGATTTTTTTCTAATGAAGGCAAGCTTGAGAACAAGCCAAATTGCCTCCCAGGCAATGGCAAGAGACATTTTACTGAACCCGGCGATTCGGTCAGCAAAAATAATGGGTTCTTCGTGTAGCCGGAATCCTAAGCGCCATGCAACGTAATTCATTTCTATTTGAAATCCATAACCATCGGCGGCAATATGTGTTAGATTGATTGCTTCAAGAACGTCTCGGCGAAAACACTTATATCCTCCCGTTGGATCCATGATGGGCATGCGAGTGAGGGTGCGCACATAAATGCCTGCTGCATAACTGAGTATCAGCCGCCGCAATGGCCAGTTCAATATGCGCACGCCTCCGATGTAACGTGAACCGATTACGACATCGAAAGCATTCGCTGCTTGTAATAGTCTAGGAAGATCTTTCGGATCGTGCGAAAAATCAGCATCCATTTGGAGAATATGAGAGTAGGGGTGCTCCAATGCCCATGAGAATCCAGCGACATAGGCACGGCCAAGCCCCTCTTTCCTACGTCGGTGTAGAAGGTGAATCCGAGCGTCTTGTCGTATCATGTGTTCTACTTGTTTGCCTGTACCGTCAGGCGACGCATCATCTACGATAAGAAGATCGGCGGTAGGAAGTATATCGCGTACTGCATGAGAAAAAGATTCAATATTTTCCCGTTCATTGAACGTCGGTGTAATGATGAGAGGACGTGAAGTTTCCATGGACAAAATGTATCGTTACGCCAGCTCAGCGACAAGTTTCAACAATGTCGTAATCGCCTCGTTGACAGGAAGCGTTGCTATGTGTGCACCTTTACGGAAAAGTGCAAAACAATTTTTCCCTCCACATAATGCCAAATCTGCCATGCGCGCTTCTCCTGGACCATTGACAACACATCCCATGACGGCTACATGCAAGCGTTGCGCATTGGGGTGTTTCCGATAAAAGGTTTCAAGTGCGTCTGAAACGTACTCTACGGTATTCATTATATCGACTTGTGTCCGTCCACATGTTGGGCAACTGGTTATCCAGGCACCAGGTTGCCGCAGCCCACATGCCCGTAACAACTCAATTCCAACCCGGATCTCTTCTTCTATCGGAGCTGTCAGCGAAATACGCAATGTGTCTCCAATACCCTCTTCTAAAAGTTTGGAGAGCGCTATGCAGCTGACAACTGTTCCACGCCTAGCGGTTCCGGCTTCTGTGACGCCAAGGTGTAACGGATAGGAAACTCTGGATGCCAACAATCGATAGGCTGCAAGTGTGCGTGGAATATCAGAGGCCTTTACTGATATCTTAATTTCTCGATAATCAAGTCTCTCGAGTAGTGCAACATGTGTCAAAGCACTCTCAACGAGCGCTTCCGGAGTTGCAGTTCCGTACTTTTCGAGCAATGATTTTTCTAACGATCCACCATTTACGCCGATACGAATGGGAATACGCCGGGGTTTAGCTGCCTCAACAACCGCACGAATATGCTCTTTACTACCAATATTTCCGGGATTTATGCGTAAGGCTGAGATACCTGCTTCTATAGAGGCGAGAGCCAACCGGTAGTCAAAGTGAATATCTGCGACGAGAGGAAGACGACTTTTGGCACAGAGTGTGTGTAGGGCAGAAGCGGCTTCCTGGTCGGGAACTGCCACACGAAAAATATCACATCCTAATTCGGCTGCGCGGTCGATTTGGCGTAAGACGCCCGTTATGTCGGGTGTCGGAACATTGGCCATAGTTTGTATGGAAATCGGAGCTCCGCCTCCAATGGCTACAGCCCCCACATAGATTCGACGGGTTTTTTCCCGAAACATGGGGTTAGTCTCCAGAGAATAGGCGCTGAATAGCCGGTAAAATTAATCGCATGGTGTCGCTGTAAAGGAACCACCCCATTACTCCAATGAGGAGGCAGGCAAAAATATTCGTTAACCATCCGATAATACGTGCGTTGGCTTCGCGCCTAGTAATGAATGCATAGAGCGCAAACAAAATATGCCCTCCATCAAGAACTGGAAGTGGAAGCAAATTAAGAATGGCTAAGTTTACACAGATCAGCCGCAAGAATCCAAGGCTGACCCAAAGCCCTACCTGAACTACTTGCATGAGTACACCGAAAATCAGGATTGGCCCCCCTAGGCTCTTAGCTGTTCGTCCACGTTCACCTTCATGCTTCGGAGCCGCTAGAGCACTGAGAACCCGAAGTACACTCGCAGCATCGGATCGAAGCTGTGCTAGGACTCCACGCTCTGTCATCCACTGGAAATGGGTTCGCGAAAATGGCTGAATAATAATCCCAAGCAAGGGTTTAGTGGAAGACTCCACTTCTTCATTTGTTGTTTGGAGTACTTCCGGCACAATAGTTACCAAACGTTTGGCGGCGGTTTCTTTTTCTGTGAAGGATTGAATGGTTAGGGTTATGGGGCGCTCCGGGTGTTCCCGTTCAATCAATTGGTTGACATGGGTAAAGACTACACCATTCAGTTCTAGAATGGCATCTCCTTTGGCTAATCCTGCACGTGCAGCAGGCGAATTGGGAATGACGTCTCCAATGCCGAATATCAGCGGTCCGGGTGTTAATCCACCAATAGTGAAGGCTTCTTCTTCTTCAGAAAGGCGAGTGTTCAATGGTGTCTGAATGGATATCTCTTGTCCGTTACGTTCAACCAAGAGGCGAACTGTCTTGTTTGAGCTTCCCGCGAGGAAACACTCCGTTTGAAATTCCGGCCAAGAGTGAACTGTACGCTCATTGACAGAGAGGATCCGATCTTTTGGGCGAAGCCCATCTGCCCAAGCTTGACTGTCAAGAGCAACGGCTCCGATTTCAGTGGAGGCGCCGGTAGCATCGCTTGGCGCGAACCAACAGATCAGTGCTGCACAGAAAACAGCTAGAATAATATTTCCGGCGGGGCCGGCTAATGCAACAAGAATACGTTTCCATGGGGCTGCTGTTCCCAAACGGTTGGTTTCGCCATGTTTCCCTTGAATTTTTGACATAGCGTCAGGATCCAATTGTGGTAAAGAAACATAGCCCCCGAATGGAATGGAAGAGATCCGCAGCTCTGTTCCGTGTATGTTTCGTTTCCAAAGAGCAGGCCCGAACCCTATTGAGAAAACGTCTGCGCGAAGCCCAAGTAAACGGGCAACGAGAAAGTGCCCTAATTCATGAATAAAGATCGCTAAACTGAAAAGGATTAAAGCAAGAATAATGGAAAAAGGCCAAAGTAACCAGTTGGTCATACAACCTCCGAACAGAAAGTTATGGTTCAAGCGGTTCTAAGAACCGTTCACGCGCTCGGAATCGAGCGATCTTAGTATACCCAACGCGCATCAATAAATCATATGCGCGGGAGAAATTGGAGCAGACAAATCGCGCGCGGTGCGCATCGGACGAAACCGTTATAGGGATTTCTCGATGGCGGCACGCCCGTAAAATTGCTTCACTAGGATAACACTCCTGACAGTCCTTAACCCACCCAGATGTATTTAGTTCTACTGTCATATCCGCAGCTTTGATCGCGTCAAGCGCATCGCGAATGAGAGGTGTAACATCTACTGCCGGATAAAACGCAAACTTTTTAATCAGATCAATGTGTCCTGCGATGTCAAATAAACGACTTTCAGCCATCTGTTTGACCGCAATCCAGAATTGCTGATGCAAGACATCGATCTCATCCTGGGAAAGGGGTTCCCAGAATGCGCGAACATTATCGATACTTTCCTTTCCAACGTAATGCACAGACCCTATGGCATAATCCAAGCGTGGATCCCGTGCCATAGGTGCCAGCCAAGCCGCAGAATTATCCAGCCAGTCAAATTCCATGCCAATTCTAATCTCGGTCGCAGGGTTACGCTTCGCGAGCGCCTGAATGACCTCAAAATACCGGTTTTCCAGATGCGGTTTTAGCGCCCATTCTGGAACTTGCGTTTGTCCTGGCGCATCTCGGTAATAGTGATCGGCAAATCCAAGGATTTCAACTCCTTGTGTTTGCGCAACAGAAAGGAACACGTCCGGCGTTTCAGCGCCATCACTGAATACCGTGTGGTTGTGGTAGGAAGCCCGCTTCACGGAGTCGCCTTCCGTGAAGATTTTCGTTTTTTGTACGGTGTGGTTCCTGCTTCAGCATTACGATATGATTTTTGTTTTAACTTGTCCGCCGCGTTTTCTTTCGTAATAAAGTGCTGTTTGGATTTTCGATACGATTGGGTCTGGTGCGCGGTTTGAGGGTGGGAAAAATCTTCGGAAGAGGATGTTTTCGTGTAGATTCTTTTGGACCTACGCTGTTGTGTGGCCGATCGGTTGCCGCGTCCCTCTTTTTTATGCCCTCGTGTTTTGGCAATGGCAGCACGTCGTGTTTCATCGGCGTGACGTCCGCCATTCCAGACGTCCACAGCCGTTCCTTGGACGTATGCAAAGTCCAGGCGTCGATTGGGGAAGTCCACTTTAGCGATATAGACTTTTAGACTCATACCCGCTTTAATAGAAAGTGTACCAACGCTGAGTGTTTCAGAGGTGGGTTGGAAGGTTACATGTTGCTTGGAGATACCAGAAATGTGAACCATACCGGAGACTTGCAGGTCAATAACGTCTACGAAGAATCCGAAGGGCTTTACCGAGACCACAACCGCGTCATAGATTTCTGGCCTGCGATCATCCAATTGTTGTTGAAGGAATCGGTACTTTTTGATCTCGGTGAGTGCCCGTTCTGCCTCGTCTGCCACTTGTTCGCGTTCAGTGGCTTGCGCTGCAGCACGTTCAAGCCAACCAGTGTCAATCCGTCCGCCATGCCCTCCGGTTGTGAGATAATCTGTCAATTGGCGATGTAGTACGAGATCCGGGTAACGGCGAATGGGGGAGGTGAAATGTGAGTAATACGTTAACGCCAGTCCGAAATGCCCATGCTGTTTTGCGGAATAAAGCGCTCTCTTCATGGCTCGTAATACGAGCGTATGGATGTGATATTTCAACGGATGATTGGCGGTTTCTCGCAAGAGCGCAGCCAGCTCATTGGGCTCCCGCAGGTTCCGTGGACGGATACCTAATTTGCGCAATTCCAATTCCAGTTTGTTGATTTTCTCATCATCGGGAGCCTCATGTAAGCGGTTGATAATTGCTACTTGATGGGTTAATAACTCTCTAGCCACGGCTTCATTGGCAGCCACCATACAACACTCAATCAACTGGTGAGATTCATCGTTGGAGGCTGCGTGGATACCAATCATCCGCCCATTCGCGTCTAGCTCAATCTCCACTTCCTGGGAAGCCATTTCCAATGCGGCATGTCGTTCGCGGATTTGCTTTAATTGTCGGGTTAAGGCCAATGTTTGTTTCAACATAGGCTGCGTCCGCGGATCGAGCACTCCGGTCATAAGCGTACAGGGGCGATCTTCCAGTAAAGCCAATGCTTCCTCGTAGGTCAATCGCTGACTTGAGCGGATGAGACTTTTGGCCATTCGGACGTGTACAACCTGCCCTTGGGCATTATAGGTCAGAAAGACTGAGAATGCCAAACGGTCTTCCTGCGGCATCAACGAACATACACCATTGGAGAGTTGTTCCGGAAGCATTGGCACGACTTTATCGATTAGGTAAACACTGGTGCCTCGATGATAAGCCTCTTTGTCCAGTGCAGAGCCTGGACGGACAAAGTGGCTGACATCAGCGATGTGAACTCCGAGAACGCGTTGTCCCTCGGCGTTTTGTTCCAAACTGATTGCATCGTCAAAATCACGTGCACTGGCAGGGTCAATTGTTAAAATAAAGTGATCGCGCAAATCCAGTCTTTCGCCTGGATGATACAGCAACTGTGCCACTTGTTCTGCTTCTGCCATAACAGCCGCTGGAAAGACTTCCGGCAATTCATACTGCCGCATAATGGAAAGCGTATCCAGAGACGGTTTATCTTCCGGTCCGATGACTTCAAGCAACTCGGCCACAAGTTTTGCTTGATTGTCGCTTTGGCGTTGAACACGCACCACCACGCGATCGCCCCGTTTTGCTTGCTTTGGGTCGTTCAATAGAAAGTCATTCCGATAAACCGGATTGAGCGGCTCAACGAACCATTTTCCGTGTCGGAAACGTACGGTCCCAACCACATCGCGGACAGAACCTTCATCGATTCGGCGCACCACACCTACCGGATCTGAGCGTGTCCCTGGGCGGTAGGCCACGGTAACCCGGTCGCCTTGGATCGCTGGGCCGACATCGGCACTTTCCACGAAAACCTGTTGACCGGTCTTATCGTCTGTAACAATCGCTGCTCCACTTCGTGTCATACGAAGCGTTCCTGTCAGCATTCCGGAACCAACGCCAGCCCGATAATACCCTCGCCGTTTTTCAATCAGTTCTCCACTGCGTACCATTTCACGAAGCATTCCGGGCAATCTTTTGGCTGCTTTTCCCCGAAGCCCAAGTGTCTTGATAATGGCAGGTACACAGAACACCTTCTCTGGTTCACTTTGGAACAGATAGCGAATAGCTTGTTCTTCAATGTTCATAGGCTATAGTATAACAGAAACCTCACTTCGGGCGTGTACAAAACACGATGTAAGACGAAAATCGAGAGGGAATTCGCTCTGTTTTCTATTGGAACGATATCTGGGAGAGGGGGAGGATGAAA
>CALBHX010000077.1 GCA_937892925.1 uncultured Lentisphaeraceae bacterium | reverse complement strand
GGCCTGGGTACGCGTCTGCGCCCGCTGACGCTCGCCACCCCCAAGCCCCTCATCCCCATCTGGAACCGCCCCCTCCTCGCCCACACGCTCACCACCCTCGAATCCTGGGGGGTGCGGGAAGTCTATCTGAACACCCACTGGCTGGCAGACGCCGTAGAGGCTTTCGCAGCAGCCTATCGCGGCCCCCTGCACCTGCACCTTCTTCCCGAGCCTGACATCCTCGGCACCGGCGGCGCCCTGCGCAACCTGGCTCCGCACCTGAACGGCCGCCCCTTCTGGCTGGTCAATGGCGACATCCTCTTCAACGTCCGCCCCGCCGCGCTAGAAGACGCCTTCGTCCGCTCAGGGCACTTCGCCGCCGCCTGGCTGGAGCCCATGCACGGCCCGCGCACGGTAGAAATGGACTACGCCGGGCGCATCACCTGCTGGCACTCCCCCACCCCGAAAGTCGAGCACACCTATACCTTCACCGGCGTAAGTCTGCTGAGTGCCGAGGTGCTCCGCTATCTGCCCAAAAAACAATCCGCCTGCGCCCTGACCGACCTCTTTGAAGGCGCTTTGGCCGAAGGGCGCTTCGTTCAGGGCGCCCTGGATCCCAAAGCTTATTGGAACGATGCCGGAACCGCCGAGCGCTATGCCCAGGCACACCGCGACACCCGCGACCGCCCCGACCTCGCGCACTACCGTGCCGGCGCGGCAGATCCACAGCCCGAAGCCGTCTGCCGTGCCCTCGAGCGTTTAAACTGGCCGGCCGAAGAAACCGCCGTCATTCCCCTTGGCCGCCGAGGCAGCAGCCGCACCTTCTGGCGGCTCCTGCGCGGCAAAAAAGCCGTCATGGTCATTGCCTACGAAACCGAAGGCCGCGCCGAAAACGCCCGCTATGCCGCCTGCGCCAAAGCCCTGCACCGCGCACATGTTGCCGTGCCGGCCGTCCTGGCCGATGAGCCCGGCCTGCTGCTCATGGAAGACCTGGGCGACCAAACCCTCACCCCCGCGCTGGTTGACGCCCTCGATGCGCAAGACGCCCGCGCCCGCTTTGCCCAGGGCCTCGGCCATGAACCCGAGAGCCCCGCAGATGCAGGCAGCGAGGCAGCGCATGAGCCCTGCGCCTGCTGCGGCCACACACACGCCCACCCTCCCGCCGCTGAAGACGCCTGCGGGCAGAAAGCGCCCCCTTCCCGCGCACTCTCCGAAACCATGGCGCTCTTAGCCGCTTTTCACCGCGCCGACGTGGGCAATCTGGAGCTGGAGCCGCCCTTTGACGCCGCGCTCTATGCCTGGGAGCGTGAACTCTATGAACGCTTCGCGGGAGCCCTGAGCCCCGCAGCCAAAGCGGAATGGGAACACGTGCGTGATTATCTGCTGGCCGAACCCTCTGTGCTCCTTCACCGCGACTTCCAGAGCACAAATATTCTCTGGCATGCCCATCACCCTGCCGTGATTGACTTCCAGGGGATGCGGCGCGGCGCAGCCGTTTATGACCTGGCCAGTTTTCTCTACGACCCGTATGAATCCTGGAGCTCTGCACACATTGAATGCGCCCTGACGGCCTACGCCCAAGCCTCCGGCTCAGATCTGGCACATCTGCGCAAGGGCCTGCCCTATGCCGGCGTTCAGCGGCTGATGCAAGCCATCGGTGCCTATCACCGCCTGGCCTCCGTGGGGCAGACGCGCTTTCTGGCCTTTGCACCCGTAGCGCAGGCGCGGGCCGCAGCCTGCGCGGAAACCCTGGGCCTGAATGCCCTGGCCAACGCCTTGAAGCCCGGGAGCTGAGCCGCCCCCTTCACGCCCAGGCCGCACGCCTGGCAATGACGCCATTCTCTTTGCCCGCCGGATCAGAAAACGCCGGCTTCGATGCGACGGTCTGCACACCCGTAGGCAGACCGGTTGCAGCCCCTACCTTCGCTGGTTTTGCAAACTGCAACAGATTTGAATGAAGACGACGGGTTCTGAGGCGCCCTGAAGGGTGCGTTCGTTTAGCTCAGTGTTTCTGGACCGTGCGGGCTCCTGCACGTGCCGATCCTATCTGCGGAAGCTCACCCGCATGAACACTTCGCTCCGCATCCCTGCGCGCTCACAGGGGACATCTGCCTGTAGAAACGCCTGCCCTGGGGAGTGCTTCTCCATTTTCAAGGGTTCTTCTTTGGCACACTTCACCGCCGCGGGTGTTTTTCCTGCCTATCCGGTCTTTCCCCTCGCTTCAATGTCCACTGGTCTCTGCTGAAACCCGCTGCCCGCTTTTGTCTCAACGTGGAGGGAGGAAAACGGCGGAGATGGATTCGCGCAAAACCATCCCCCCAGCGGCCTGCACGGAGAACACACCCCCGTTTCCCTTCCAAGCGGTTGGTATCCGGAGCGAACCCTCCGCCTTTCAACCCCATGAAAGCCCCATCAAACGCCCCCAATGGCGCGCCAACCCACTGTTCGTTCAATCGGTTATACCTGCCTGCATACATTCCCGCACAGAAACCCGAGCACCACGTGAACAGTTGATTTTTCTTTAGAAAACGGTTAGTATTAAAGAAGCGATGAGACCTTATCGATAATGCATCTGACCGTTCGTCCAATAGAGGGAGACGAGATGGCAAAGGAAGAAAAGAAATTAAAAGTCGCAATGGTCGGCGGGGGAAATGAGTCCTTCATGGGGCGTATTCACCGGGCGGCCATTGAAGCGAGCGGATGCCTGGAGCTGGTGTGTGGGGCATTTGGTTCAACGCGGCAGCGCTCGTTTGAGACGGGGAAAACGTTGGGGATAGACCCCAAGCGTGTTTTCGGCGTTTACCGGGACATGTTTCGGCGGGAGGCAAAGACCACGGGGGAAGATCGGCTGGATCTAATCACCGTGATCGCTCCGAACAACATGCATTACCCGGTAACCATGGCGGCGTTTGACGCCGGCTTCCCGGTTTTTTCCGAGAAGCCTATGAGCTGCAACATGGACGAGGCGCAGAACCTGAAGCGCCGCACGTTGATGAACGAAGAGCTCTATGCCACGGCCTATATTCACCCCTTTTACCCCGCGCTTGAGCAGCTTCGCGCGTTTGTAGCCGAGGGCGGAGCGGGGAATATCCGGCGGGTGGATGTGCGTTATTTTCACGGCTGGATGGGCGTTCGTCTGGAAACGGCAGGGAACCGCTCGGCGGGCTGGCGGGTAGATCCGCGGCGCTGCGGAGCAGGCGGAGCCATTTATGATCTGGCCGGGCCGTGTGCGGCACTGGCAGAATGGGCAAGCGGCCGGAAGATTGCGGCGCTATGCGCGGCGGGGCATCCGGCGGTGGCCGGGCGCATTCTGGATGATGATGCGGCCGTTCTGCTGCGTTTCGATAATGGAGCGGCCGGCGTTATCAACGTCAGCCAAATTGCCCTGGGCGAAGCCAACGGCATGGAGTTGAGCCTCTATGGCGACAAGGCGTCTGTCCACTGGAAACAATCCACAGGCAACACCTGGCGCATCACCGATGCCGCCGGGAAAACAATCGAGAAAACAGCGCCCGGCGCTCCGATTCCCACTGCCTCGCCCAACCGTTTTGCCGAACCCTATGGGGATGACGCCGCATATATCGCAGCCTTGACGGAGGCCTACCGCGACTTTGCGCAGACCATCCGCGCCGCCCGGGCTGGCGAACCCTTTACCGGGCGGTGTGTGGGTGTAGACGAAGCGCTGCGGGTGGCCACATTCAACGATTTGGCGGCACGAAGCATGTTCCCTAACGCGGATGACCCGCAGGACAAGTGGCTGCCATTCAACGTACCCGAAGTCAAACTTCTGAGCTAACGCCATGACCTGCGAAATCCTTGCCCGCCTGCTAGATGACGAGCTGCGCCTGAATGCTTTTCGGGATGTTTCGGATAATGGCCTGCAAATCGGCAACGAGGGAGAAATTCACCGCGTTGCAACCGCTGTCGATGCCTCGCTCGAAACCTTTGAGCGGGCGGCAGCAGCCGGAGCTGAAATGCTGCTGGTTCATCATGGCCTCTCGTGGAACGGCAGTTTCGCTCGGCTTACGGGACTGAACTTGAAGCAGGCGCGATTCGCGCTTGAACACAATCTGGCCGTCTATGCGGCGCATCTGCCGCTGGACGCACACCCCACGTTGGGCAACAATGCGCAGTTGGCAGCAGTCCTCGGGTTGGAAAAGCTGCGCCCTTTCATGCCCTATCACGGGCAGCCCATCGGCTTTTCCGGCGTGCTGGCTGAACCCCTTTCGCAGGAGGCCTTTGAGGCGCGGATCCGCGCGGCGGTGTGTCCGGTGCGGTTGGAGCGCTTCCTGTATGGCGCAGAGATTATCCGCACGGTAGGCGTCTGCTCAGGCGGCGCACCCGAAGGCGTAGAGGCCGCCGCCCGCGAGGGACTCGATGCGTATCTCTGCGGCGAGGCCAATCTCGTAGCCTACAATCTGGCCAAACAATGGGGCGTCAACGCCTTCTTTGCCGGGCACTACGCCACCGAGCGTTTCGGCGTAAGGGCGCTCGGACAATGGCTGGCTGAACAAACCGGCCTGACCTGCTCGTTTATTGATCTGAATCTTCCTTATTGAGGCACTTTCCGCTTGCCAGGTGCACAGACAAGCGGTATCATGAGAGAGAACCTTGGGCAAGAGCCCGAAACTAGATGTTGAGAGAGGGCTGTATGAATCATTCACAGGCGGCGCCGAAGGCGTTGAAACCAGACCCCATTGTGGAAGTGGAGCAGTTCGGCAAACTGCCCGATGGCACGGTGGTGCTGCATTACATTCTGAAGAACGGCCTGGGCGCCGAGCTGGATGTGCTGGAATACGGCGGCACCGTGCGGCGGTTTACCGTGCCGGGGCCGGATGGCAAACCCCGCAACGTTATGGTCGGCCCCAACACGCTTGAAGGCTGGATCCGCGAACCCTATTACGGTGCTCTGATCGGGCGTGTAGCCAACCGCATCGCAGGCGGAACCTTCTCTCTGGATGGCAAAACGTACACACTGGCCACCAACAATGCCCCAGGCGGCATTCCCTGCGCCCTGCATGGCGGCGAAACCGGATTCAATGCCAAATGCTGGCAATTACGCGCCTTCTTTAAGGGAAACATACCTCAGGCGGCGGCATGGATTGCGCAAGAAGCCATTGGTGAAGACGATGCCTGCCTATGGCTAACCCTTGATTCGCCCGATGGCGACCAGGGTTACCCGGGCGCCGTCCATGCGGAAGTCGTCTATATCCTCACGCCCGAGAACACCTGGCGCATTCTTTACCGGCTGACTGCCGATGCCCCAACCCCTGTGGCGATGACGCAGCACGCCTATTGGAATCTGAAAGGCTGTGCCCAGGGCAATGTGCTTGATCATACCCTGCAGATTGAGGCGCACCGCTATACACCCGTCAATGCCGGGCTTATCCCAACCGGTGAGCTGGCACCCGTGGCAGGCACCCCCTTCGACTTCACTCAGCCGCGCCTCCTAGGGCAAGACATCGATGCTCCCAACGACCAAATTCGTTACGGCGCAGGCTACGATCACAACTTTGTGCTGGATCATCCTGCCGGCGAGCTGGCTCGCGCCGCCACGCTCGCCGCCCCCGACGGCATGCGGATGGAGGTGTGGACCGATCAGCCCGGCCTGCAGGTTTACACTGGCAACTATATTCCCGACGGGCTGGAAACCCCGGAAGGCTCCACCTGCCGGCGCGGTGGCGTGGCGCTTGAAACGCAGCATTTCGCCGACAGCGTCAACCACCCCGCCTTCCCAAGCACCATCCTGCGCCCGGGCGAAATCCTGCGCTCCTGCACAGAATACCGGTTCCCAAAAGCCTGAATAGTCCCTCTTCACACCCACAACAATCAAGGAACAACCTATGAGCAACCTAATTATTGACGCGCTCGTCTTCTTCGGATTCATCGCGTGCGTCCTCTTCGTCGGCTTCTTCAAAAGCCGAAAAACAACCAATACCGAAGTTTCCGGAGCCGAAGAATATTTTCTTGCAGGGCGCGGGTTGAAATGGTGGCTCATCGGGTTCTCGCTGATTGCCGCCAACATCTCCGCCGAGCAATTCGTGGGCATGAGCGGCCAGGGCGCCGGGCTGGAAGGCATCTCCTGCGCCTCTTGGGAATGGATCGCCGCCATCACGCTGGTGGTCGTGGCCTTCTGCATGCTCCCCTACTTCCTCAAAACCGGCATCACCACCATGCCCGAGTTCCTTGAAGTGCGTTACAACCATGTGGCGCGCACGCTTATGACCGCCTCGATGATCTTCATCCTGATCGTTGCCTCGCTCATCGGCGTAACCTACGCCGGCTCCCTGGTGATGCATCAGCTCTTCAATGAATTCGGAATCGCCATCAGCTTCGCCTCCTGCTGTGTCATCATGTCGGCCATTGCGGGCGCCTATGTGCTCTTCGGCGGACTGAAAGCCTGCGCATGGGCCGACCTGCTCCAAGGAGCCGCCCTCATCGTCGGCGGCGCCATCATCGCCTACATTGCCTGCAATGCACTGGTGGAAACCCCCGCAGCTGAGCTCGCCGGATTCGGCGGCGCTACCACAACCGATGGTGCAGGCTTCTTCCAACGCTTTGCCGACCTGAACGCCGCCAAGATGCACATGGGCCGCCCGGCCACCGATGCGGCCATGCCCTGGACCATCCTCCTCATGGGCATCTGGATTCCGAACTTCTACTACTGGGGCCTCAACCAGTACATCACCCAGCGCATTCTCGGCTCCGGCTCTCTCGCCGAGGGCCAAAAGGGCATTGTGCTGGCCGCAGCGCTCAAGCTCATCATCCCCTTCATCATCGTCATTCCCGGCATCATCGCCTTCAATCTCTATGCCAACCAGATGGCCGGAGACACGGCTGAAGTGCTCGCCAAACGCATCAATGAAAACAAACTCAAGGCCAATGAGCTCGTTTGCCTCTACTCCCTAAGCGCCGATGCCAAAACCGTAGCCCAGAGCGAACAATCCATGACAAAGGCGCTCGCTCCCGAAGCTACGGCCAAACTGGCTGCGCACAACGCGCCCCTCCTCGCCAAGATCGCCCTCGACAAGAAGGCCAAGCCCACGCCCGCCAACATCCAAACCTGGGCCGCCCAGGGCAAAGCCGGCGAAATCGAGCTGGCGGACGGCTCGTCCATCACCGTCACCGGCTACACCTACAAGTATGACGGCGCGCTTGGCTGGCTCATGCGCCTGATTCCTAAAAATCGCGGCATCCTCGGTTTCGTTCTCGCCGCGCTCCTCGGCGCCATCGTCTCCTCGCTGGCCGCCGTGCTCAACGCCACCTCCACTCTCTTCACCATGGACATTTACCAGCGTTACCTCCGCCGGGAAGCCCCGCAGGGTGAGCTCGTTGCCTGCGGCCGCGTAACAACCGTGATCCTTGCTGTGGCCGGATGCATCTTCGCCGCCATCCTGAAGTCCGACTCCATCTTCGCCTATATCCAGGAGATCCAGTGCTACGTCTCACCCGGTATTTTCGCCGTTTTCGCCTTCGGTATGCTCAACCGCTCCGCAGGCCGCTGGGCAGGCGTCGTCGGCCTCCTCTTCGCGCCCATCGTCTTCTATTTCCTCAACACCTACGGCTGGGATCTCTTCCCTGCGTTCATCCTCAAACCGCTCAGCGCAATTGAATGCCTGGGGATCCCCGCCGCCGGCGGCTCCATGCACTACCTTATCGCCGCCTCCTATACGCTGGTCATCACCCTCGTGATGCTGACCCTCTACGGCTTCTTCTTCCGCCTGAGCCCGCAGGAAACGGTGGTGTTCGAGCACAAGACCAAGCTGGATATGACCATGTCCAAGGGTGCCCTCGCCTTCGGCGGCGTAGTTTGCATTCTCACGGTGGTGCTCTACATCCTCTTCTGGTAAGCAGACGCAACCGTAAAACCCAATCTTCCAAGCCGGGGCGCACCTGCGCCCCGGCTTTTTGTTTATTCCCACACAAAGCCGCGCGCTGCCCGGATTGGCTTCACGTACACCATAAGGCAATCTCCGCAAGTGTTTCCCCTACGCCATACCCTGTGCACCCCCTGTTCCCTCATTTGAAAATTAGACTCCGTCAAGCCTTCAATCCCTCTTTTTATCACCACCATATTTTCCTTGCGTTCACACCGTTATGTTTGGTATAGTAGAGCCACTTTCGTTTGGGGCGGTAGCTCAGTTGGTAGAGCATCACGTTCGCAACGTGGGGGTCAGGGGTTCGAATCCCCTTCGCTCCACCATCCTTCCAAGGATGTCCCCATCAATAGGCCGAGGCGCTTCGCTTCGGCCTATTGCTTTATGTACTTTGATTTACAAAAGGGTTGTAAGGATGGGCGGCGCGAAAATGAGTTTCGTGGAAGGACTCTGTCTGCTCAAACATGCTGGACTCTTGCGATTTAAGTCTTCTGCAGAAAAAAGAGCAAATACTTGGCAAGCAGGGTACGGTAACCCACGCGTGCAAAATTTATAGGATTCTGCCAAGGCAAAAACCTGTATCTCGTTTTTTAGACACCCGCCCCGAACCCAACCATTTAACGCAGATTCCAGCTACGGCTACGCATCGGTTCCGATGCTGACTTGATCTCGGCCATTCACGATCGAGCTTCTTCTCTGTGCGTGGATCTCGTTCAGCAAGGTCACGCAATTCTTCATAGTTTGTCGTGTGAACGGTAAGGTCTCGAAATTCGTCGCGAACGTTTTGAGCACTGCATACGCTTCTTTTTCGCTGTGAGCTTTTCTGTGGATTACGCCAACACCACGCTCGACATTGCCTATACTTCCGATGCAATGATCCGCCCAACTTCCGCCACCGATGCCATTGGCGCCACGGCCTTCACGCATGACGCCTTGGGGCGAAGCACCGACTATAGGATGTGGATGACGACTGCAAACAATCCATCTCCTATGCCCCCGCTACAGGCCGCATCGCCGAATCAAACGGTTTCCGTTGGGAATATCTCGCCGGTTCCAACCTCAAGTCGAAACACACCTATCCCCACGGCGCGACCGCCTCTTGGAATGATGAGGCCAAACAAGACACTTACCGACGAACATCATAAATGCTTATGCCAATGACTCAGAGATTCGTTCTTACACCCATGACCTCCTCGGCCGCCGCACCTCGAAAAATAATGAGCAGTATTCCTACAACGTCCGCGATGAACGGATTTCTGCCAATGAGGTCTCCTATGCTTACGATGATATCGAAACATAGGCACCCACAAGCGTACGTGAGATGGGAAACCGCCCCCCTGCCAAGGGCAAAACCACATATTTCCCGCTCAAACCAGACCCCTATGCCCGAAAATATCGTTCTCACAAGATTTTACTTGATCTTTTCAACAAACTTTGATATCTTTACTCCACATTAACGGCGCGATAGCCAAGCGGCTAGGCAGAGGACTGCAAATCCTTTTAGACCGGTTCGACTCCGATTCGCGCCTCCATTTTACGCCTTGCCTTTCGGTAAGGCGTTTTTTTATTCTCAACGCCGCCATGCCGTTACACCGAAAAGCGGGCAAGCATTCTTCATTTAATTAGAAGACGAAAAGCCAGGAGCGCACCCTCCCTCGACTTCTTCGGGCAAGGGCTCTGCCGTGTTCTGCCGCGTACAAAGCACCCGCGCCACCACGCGGCCGAACGCCCCTGTACCGACCCCTTCTGCCACGCGGAACCCCGGCACCGCAACAATCTCACCCGAAGGCACACACACCAGCGGATACGCCCCGCGTTCCTCCCGCGGCACCCGCATCTCCACCAGCACGTCCTGCACTCGCCTATGCCGCCCCCCCATGCCCGCCGGGCAAAACCGATCGCCCGCACACCGTGCACGCACCACCAGCGGCAGCGGCAGCAGCATCCCCTCTGCCGCCTGCCGCCCCGAAACAGTCTCCAATTCCTCAACCCGAACAACCCACGAACCAAAACGATAGCAGCCCGGCACGGTCAATACCACCGGCTCCGGTTCCGGCTCGGACGCCGCCTGCACAAGGACCTGCCACACCAACTCTGACACCCGCCTGAGACGTCTGCCGCCCGAAACCTGCACCACCCCGCCTACCGGCGAAGCCAGCAGCCGCTCGGCCTGTTCGCGCCCAAGGCCGCCCAGCCACACCCGCAATGCCCGCCGCGCCAGCACATGCGCCGTCCCCTCCGCCAGCTCCAGCCGCTCCCGCGTGCGAACCCGAACAGCCGCTTCCGCCAAATGCTCCAGAAACGCCTGTTCCTCACGCAGCAAATCCAGCGAAGCATTCGCCCCTCGAACAAAATGCGGGAGAACCGGAAGCACCCAATGGCGAATGGCATTGCGCGGGATCGTGTCATCATTATTAGAGCAATCCTCCACCCACGCCTGCCCTTGCGCCCGCAGCGCCGCCACCAGTTCCGCGTGCGTGCACCCAAGAAGCGGGCGCTCAATCCGCAGCCCTGGCTCCCCAGGGAAAGGCGCCTCCGCCCCAAAACTGCACAAGCCCTCAAGCCCGCTGCCGCGCCCCAGGCGCAGCACCAGCTGTTCGGCGCGGTCATCGGCCTGATGCGCCAACAGAAGCGTTTTCAGCCCCTGCGCCCGCATGACGCGGGCAAAGAACGCAAAGCGAAGGCGGCGGGCAAAGACTTCTTTCGTTTCCTTCCCCTGCCACGGCTCCGCCGCACGCCCCACCTCCAGCGATACGCCATGCGCCGCACACAACGCCCGCACAAAGGCTTCCGCTTCGTCGCCGTTTTCATCGGCGAAACCATGATTGAAATGGAGCGCCACAAAGGGGCGCTCCGCCCGCAGGCAGGCGTGAAAAAGCGCAACGGAATCCGCCCCTCCGCTCAACCCAAGCGCAGCCGGCGTGAGAGACGAGGAGGAGCGTGCCATACGTGTGGATGATAAGCTGGGCAGAGGTTGGAACACCGCGCCCCGAAACAATCCCGGGGCAGACGGAGCTCACACCTCCTTCATTTGCGGGAAGAGAATTACATCACGAATGGCCTCGGTGCCGGTAAGGAACATCACCAGGCGGTCGATCCCCATCCCCAGGCCGCCCGTGGGCGGCATCCCGTATTCCAGTGCCTCAACGAAGTCCTGATCCAACGGCTCGGCATCGGCTTCGACCTGACGGGAAAACGCCGCGCGCTGAGCCTCCGGATCATTCTGCTCGGTATACCCTGGGCAGAGTTCACGCCCGGCCACAACAAACTCGAAAACGTCCACAACGCTCGGATCGTCTGCGCAGGCCTTGGCCAGCGGAACATACTGCCGAGGGATGCGCGTAACAAAGGTGGGCTGACGGAGCGTTTTCTCAATGAGCTTGTCGTACACTTCGTGCGACAAGGTGAGCATATCCACGATTTCATCGGTGAGAATCAGCCCGGCTTCGGCGGCGCGCTTCCGCGCGGTGCTGTAATCCAGGCTGAACCAATCCTCGCCCATCTTCTCCTTAATCAGGTCGGCCTGCGCCACTTCGCGGTACGGCGGCTCAAAGTTGATTACTTCGCCCTGCTCGCCATAACGCACCTGGCGCGTCCCGAGGACGGTGTCGCAAAGGTAAGGCAGCAGACCCTCAATCAGACGCTTCATCGACGTCCGGTCGCCATAGGCCTCATAGACTTCCAGAACCGTAAACTCCGGGTTGTGCGTGCGGTCGATGCCCTCATTGCGGAAGTCTTTGCCCAGCTCGAAGATTTTATCAAACCCGCCCACGAGCAGGCGTTTCAGATAAAGCTCCGGGGCGATGCGCAGCGCCATCTCGCGGTCGAGCGCATTATGGTGCGTAAAGAAAGGCTTAGCCGCGGCGCCGCCTGCCTGCCCTTGCATAATCGGCGTCTCAACTTCCACAAAGCCCTTGGATGTGAGGAAGTTGCGGATCCCCAGCAGGATTTTGTGCCGCATATCGAAGCGGGCGCGGCTCTCCGGGTTGGACATCAGGTCAAGGTAGCGGCGGCGGTAACGTTCTTCCTGATCCTGAAGGCCGTGCCACTTTTCAGGCGGTTGGCGAATGGCCTTGGAAAGAAGCTCCCAGGAAGCAACCTCCACCGTCTGCTCACCGGCCTGCGTTGTGAAGAGGGTACCCTTTACGCCAATAATATCGCCCAGATCGAGCAATTTGGCAGCATTATAGGCCTCTTCGCCCACACCATCGCGCTTCAGAAGCACTTGAAAGGCGTCTGTGCCGTCATTGAGATGGATAAACATCAGTTTGCCCATGCGGCGCTTGGTCTGAATGCGCCCGGCCACGGCCACCTCCGCGCCTTCGGCAAAGGCCGCCCGTGTTTCGCGCAGCGTGCCTGTGCGGGCAAAAGCGTGCCCATAAGGCGCGTAGCCTAACGCTTCAAGGCGGGCGCGGTTTTCAATCCGCTGTGCCCGATACTGATCCGGCGTCTGTTCCTGAGCCATGGTTCGCTCCTTATTTGGCAAGCAATTCATTCAACATCGCGGCCAGATGCGCCCGGGTAAACCCGAAGTATTCGGCCAATTTTCCCGCAGGCCCCGAAGCGCCCCAGCCCGTCATCGCCAAGATCATGCCCTCCGCGCCAAGGTAACGCTCCCACCCAAAGGGCGAAGCGGCCTCCACGGCGAGACGTTTGCGCACAGCCGCAGGGAGCACCTGCTCGCGATAGGCCGCCGGCTGCGCCTCAAACAAATCCCAGCTAGGCATCGAGACCACGCGCACATTGCGGCCATCGGCCTGCGCCGTTTCGAGAGCCAGCGCCACTTCCGATCCCGAGGCCATCACAATCGCCTCAGGCAAAGCCGCCGGATCGCGCTGCCAAAGCACATAAGCGCCCTTGGCCACATGGGAGGCCGCGGGATAAACCGTGCGGTCTATCACCGGCAGATTTTGACGGGAAAGCAGAAGCGCAGTGGGGCCGTTTTTCCGTGCAAGCGCCACCTGCCAGGCCGCCGCCGTCTCCGTGGCGTCTGCCGGGCGCAGCACACAGAGATTCGGCATCGCGCGCAGCGATGGAAGCTGCTCCACCGGCTCATGCGTTGGGCCGTCTTCGCCCACATAAAAACTATCGTGCGTAAAGACATAAACCACGGGCACGCCCATCAGCGCGGCCACGCGCATCACCGGGCGGCAATAGTCGCAGAACACAGCGAATGTGCCCCCGAAGATCTGGAAGCCACCATGTACCGCCACCCCATTCATCACGCCGGCCATGCCCAGCTCGCGCACGCCGAAGTGGAAGTTGCGCCCGGCAAACTGCCCTTTGGCAATATCCCCCAGCCCGTTCAGATAGGTCATGTTCGAAGGCGCCAGGTCGGCCGAACCGCCCACCAGCCAAGGCAGTTCCGGAGCCAACGCGTTGAGCACCTTGCCGGAGGCCACGCGGGTGGAGACCGGTTTGCCGCCCCAATCAGGGAGTTTGGCTTCCAGCCCGGCAGGAAGCTCCCCGCGGAACTGCGCCGCCCAGGCCGCGCCCAACGCCGAGTCTTCCGCAAACCAGGCTTTGCTCTGACGCACCCACTTGTTGCGCAGGCGCTTCATTTTGGCCTGCCGTGCAGCAAACTGATGGCGCACCCCTTCAGGCACCACAAACGAGGCCTCCGGGTCAAAGCCCAGTGCCTGCTTCATCAGGCGCAACTCCTCAGGGCCCAACGGCGCGCCGTGGCTGGCGGCAGAGTCCGCCTTCGTGGGCGCACCCTTGCCAATCACCGTGTGGCAAATGATCAGCACTGGGCGATCCTTCGAGCGGGCGGCGCGGGTCAACGCGCGGTCAATGGCCTCCATGTCGTGCCCATCGCACTCCAGCACCTTCCAGCCATAACTGGTAAAGCGCTTAACCGGGTCATCGGCCACCGCAATGGAAATCTGTCCCTCAATAGAGATGCGGTTGGAATCGTAAATCAACACCAGCTTGTTCAGGCCAAGCGCGCCAGCCAGCGAGCAGGCCTCGTGGGAGATGCCCTCCTCCAGATCGCCGTCTCCGCAGGTAACCCACGTGCGGTGATCAACCAGTGTGCGTTCGGGGGTATTAAAGCGCGCTGCCAGCATACGCTCGGCAATCGCCATGCCCACGCCGGCGGCGATGCCCTGCCCCAGCGGCCCGGTGGTGGTTTCCACCCCCGGCACATGGCCATATTCCGGGTGCCCGGGCGTTTTGCTGCCCAGCTGGCGAAACTGCTTCAAATCCTCCAGCGAAAGGGGATAGCCCGCCAGATGCTCCAACGCGTAGAGCAGCGCCGAGCCATGCCCGCCCGACATGACAAACCGATCGCGATCCGCCCAGGCCAGATCTGCCGCACACACCTTCAAATGCCGCAGCCACAGCACCGCCGCCACATCTGCCAGCCCCAACGCCACGCCAGGGTGGCCGGAATTGGCCTGCTGCACTTCATCCGCCGCCAGGCAGCGCAGGGTGTTTGCCGCCAGAAGCATCGCTTCCTGATCCACTTTGCTCATGAGATTTCAAACCTCTTCTATCGGGGTGCAAAAGAAAGCAAAAGTCTATCAAAATGAGCCCCAATCCGCAACCCGCGCACCGCCCGCATAAAACCCCTGTCCACCCCCGTTTTCAGGCCGGAAACGTCTGCCGGAAACATCCATATGCTCCACCCCAAAACCGCCCGCGCCGCTTCACCCCTAAACGGTTTTGCGGTTTGAGAACCGTGCTGGCCCATGAACGCCAGCGCACACCCAGCCAAAGCATCACACTTCCGGCACATATCGCCGCCTTTCTAAAACGCTCCGGCGCACCCAATCCCCATGAGAGCCTTCCAAGCCCCTCTTGCGGTCGTACCCCACGCCTTTTTCCTGCCACGCCCTGATTGAACGCACATGCGGTGAGAACGGAGAATAAGGATGGGAAAGGCTGGAATAGTGGTGTTTTGGAGGGCTTTTGTCGGGACGGATGATTGAGAAGGGAAAGGGGCATTATCCATGAGATTGAGAATCAATTGAAATTTTTTTTGGGTCTATTCTCAACTTCATTGATAACAGACAGCGATCACAGACAGCCCCCGGAACCACCGCCTAGAAGGTAGACCCGCCCCGGCCTGAATGCCGACTCGGGGCGAGTTGAAGGCCAAGCCGGGGCGGGCTGCGAAGCACCCCGGAAAAGCCGCCCGCCCGATAGACCGCCCGCTTCCCCGCACAAAACATCCCAACCCATTTCACCCGCCCCCATGTCTACATTTGCGGTCAGCAGGGGCTCTTGCTACAATAGGGATATCGGAGTTCTCTAACAAAGGAAGACCATGAGCGGGATATTCAAGGCTTACGATATTCGCGGGATCTACGGGCAGGATTTAACCGAGGCTGTGGCCTACGACATTGGCCGGGCATACATCACCTTCACCGGCGCCAAGCGCGTGGTCGTGGGGCGGGATTGCCGGCCGCACTCGGTGCCCTTGCAGGAGGCGCTGACGCGCGGCATCCGGGAACAGGGCGCAGACGTGATCGATATCGGCCTCTGTTCCACGCCGATGAACTACTACGCCAACGGCTCTCTGAAAGCCGATGGATCCATCATGATCACCGCTTCGCACAACCCGGCGGAGTGGAACGGCTTCAAACTCTGCCGCGCAGATGCTGTGCCCATCTCAGGCGCCACCGGTATCGCCGACATTGAGCGCATCATCACCGAGCAGGCCTTCGCCCCGAAAGCCGCTGCACCCGGCACCCTTTCCACCACCGATATTCTGCCGGCTTATGCCGCACATATCCGCCCCTTCATGCAGTTTGCCCGGCGCCCCAAATTGGCGATCGATTACGCCAACGGCATGGGCATCCTAGAAGCCAAGACCTTTGCCGATGCCGTGGATCAGACGGCGCTTTACGGGGACATTGACGGCAGCTTCCCCAACCATGAGGCCAACCCCCTGCACCATGCCACGCTGGCCGCCCTGCAGAAAACCGTCCGCGAAGGCTCCTTTGACTTCGGAGTCGCCTTCGATGGCGATGCCGACCGCGCAGGCTTCATCGATGAAACAGGCGCCATTATCCCCATGGATCTCATCACCGCGCTGATCGCTCAAGACGTGCTGAGCCGCGAAAAGGGCGTCATTTTCTACGACCTGCGTTCCAGCCGCGTGGTAAAAGAAGTGATTGAAGCCGCCGGCGGCATCGCCATGATGAGCCGCGTGGGGCACGCCTTCATCAAGGCGCAAATGCGCGAACACAACGCCCTCTTCGCCGGAGAGCTCTCAGGGCACTACTATTTCCGCGATAACTATGTGGCGGAATCCTCCGCCATGGCGGTCATCGCCCTGTGCAATATCGTTACCAAGTCGGGCAAGCGCCTTTCCGAGCTGATTGCCCCGCTGCGCAAGTATGCCTGTTCCGGGGAGATCAACACCAAAGTTACGCGCGATCCAAAGGAAATTCTGGCGGCGCTGAAAGCGAAATATGCCGATGGGCACGTCTTTGAACTCGATGGCGTGAGTGTGGAATACCCCACCTGGTGGTTCAACGTCCGCTGCTCCAACACCGAGCCGCTCGTGCGCCTGAACTTGGAAAGCACCAAAAGCCGCGAAGAAATGGAAGCGCGGCGCGATGAAGTGCTCGCCATCATCCGCCAGTGAAAACGGCCGGAACGCCGCACAGGTTTTATCTAAACAAAAGCAGAGGGGCAACAAATGATCAATCAAGCGGTTTATGACAAGCTTGTAGCGCAGTTCGAGGCTTATTTCGGCAAGAAGCCGGAGGTCGTCTCCTACGCGCCGGGGCGCATTGAAGTACTGGGCAACCACACCGATTACAACGAAGGCTTCGTCTTCTCGGCAGCCATCAATTCGGGCACCTTCTTTGCCATCGCCCCAAACACCCTGGGCAAAAACCGCGTGGTGGCCGGGGATCTGATGCACGAGGTTTCGTTCCCGCTGAGCGGTGCCAAGCCGGTCAAAACCGACACGTGGGCAAACTACGTCATCGGCACCGTAGCCGGGCTCGACAATATCAAGCCGCAGACGACGGGCTTCGACGGCATGTTCCTGGGCAACGTGCCCATGGGCTTCGGCCTCTCCTCCTCCGCCGCGCTGGAAATGTGCACCGCTAAAGCCGTTTGCGAACTCTACGGCATCCAGGCCGATACCGTTACCCTCGCGAAAATCGGCCAGGCCGCCGAGCACGATTACGCGGGCTGCTCCTGCGGGCTGCTCGACCAGATTTCCTCCCTGTGCGGCGCTTATGGCAAGCTGGTGAAGACCGACTTCCGCACCTTGAAGGTAGAAACCGTAGACATCGGGCCGGACGTCTGCTTCCTGATGTGCAACCCGCACGCCAAACATGCCCTGGTAGACGGGCAGTACAACACCCGCCGGAAAGCCTGCGAGGATGCCGCGCGCTTCTTCGCCAAAACCCTCTCCCACCCGGTTACCGCCCTGCGCGATGTCTCCATGGCCGAATGGGAAGCCTACAAAGACGGCCTCGACCCCGTGGTAGCCAACCGCGCGGCGCACCCCATTGGCGAAGATGAACGCGTGCTGAAAGGCGCGGCGCTTCTGGAAGCTGGCGACCTGGCAGCTTTCGGGCAGCTGCTTTTCGACTCCCATGAAAGCTCCCGCGTCATGTTTGAAAACTCCTGCAAGGAGCTGGACGACGTGGTGGCGATTGCCCGCACCGTGCCGGGCGTGTTGGGCGCACGGCTCTCAGGCGGTGGCTTCGGAGGCTCCGTGGTGGTGCTCGTCAACGCCCGCGATGCCGAAACCGCCGCAAAAGCCATCGCCTCGGCCTATGCGGCCAAAGTGGGCGGCGGCGCTACATGCGAAGTCTCCCGCATTCAGCCCAGCCAGGGCGCATCCATTGTTTACTCAACCGTGGCGCACTGAGCACGCTGCCAATGGCAGCAAAAAAGGAGCGGACAGCCCGT
Organism: uncultured Lentisphaeraceae bacterium; assembly: GCA_937892925.1. Lineage (GTDB taxonomy): Bacteria > Verrucomicrobiota > Kiritimatiellia > RFP12 > DVOR01 > Spyradenecus. The sequence goes on along the minus strand of CALBHX010000077.1, from coordinate 30,331 downwards.
CCGCTCCTTTTTCATGCTTTCATCTCAACAGCGGCGCGGACATACTCCCCGCAGCCGCACAGGAATCCGCGCCTTACTGCCCCAGCGCCCGGCTCGCCGCACGGGAAGCCATTTCCGCAAAGGGAAGCTTGTTGGTTGGGTGAACGTTATTCTTCTCGCCCAGCCCGGCGCCAAACGTATCCAGATAGATCGCCCCCGTCTCGGCGCATACCTGCTTTTGCAGAGCACGGTAAGGCCCCCACGGGCGGTTCATGATCGGCAGGCCAACCATCAGGAACGGCGTTTTCGGATTCGGGCGAAGCGTCTGAACAATCGCCTGAAGCGTCTCTTTCATATATTCCTCAGGCAACGGTTTATCCGGCTCGCCGCCAATGGCGATGGACGCGTTGGATTCGCCCTGATACCAGAGGATGCCCGTGAGCGGCAAATGGCGAATGCGGGAAATAGCCACACGATAGAGCGTGCCCACTTCCCAGCTTCCGCTCTCTCCGCCCTGGCGCTCCCCAAAGACCTTTTTGCACCAAGACCACGGGTAATCCTCATTCTGATCCAACGGCTTGCGATTCGTCCGAATCTTCAGGAGCACGGGGTAGCGCGGCGTGCGGCCATCGTCCTTAAGCGCCGCCATCACCCAATCGGCCAGGAAAGCCTCCGTGGGCGCACCGCCTGCATCCACCAACAGAATGGCAATGGGCTTGCCGGTGGCCTCAGCGCGGCGGAGCGCAAAAGAAACGGCCATGGCGCTCCACTGCTTGGCATTGGCCGGCGTTAGGCGGCGCCATTGCCCGGAAACATAATCCCACAGGCGGATATCATGCTTGGCCGTGGCGGCAGCCTCTTCATTCGCGCCGCGGCAGCGGCCAAGCGGCCAAAACATGTTTGATTGCCCCGCGCACAGCCAGGTCTCCGCCGTGGCGGCAATCTCTTCAGGCAAAGCCACAGGCTCAACGGCCGGCAGCGGATTGGCCCAGCCCACACTGGTCTTCGGGCGGGAGGCCAGCGGCTTGGCAGGCGGCTTGGGAAAAAGCGCGTCGCGCGTGGCTTCAGCAATCACGCGGGCGCCCTTCGCCGTGGGGTGAATCGCATCAGGAAAATCCGTCAGCAAAAGCGGCAGAAGCGGCGTCTGCATATCGATAAGCGTAGCGCCGGACTGCGCCGCCACGGCTTCCAGCTGAGCCTGCGCAAGAAACGGCTCCGGGCTCCGATAAAAGCGCTGTTTCGGCCCCAACGGCGCCAGCTTCCCCCAAATGTAAAGTTTGGGCTTGGAGGGAAGCGCCTGATAATCGGCCAGCAGCTTCAGGTAATCATCGCGGAACGTGCCGGGAGCGGTGCGTTCCTTATTGATGAACTCGCCGTTGTCATTGATGCCCAGATTGCAGATAACGATGTCGGGCTGCCAGGCGAGCGCCGCCCGATGTTCAGGCATGTAACGGTACCCGCGGCGCTCCTTACCACGCCAAGAATGCAGGTAGACGCCGCGGCCGGAGTTGCCGAAGTTGCGCACCTCGTACCCCTCGCCCAGCAGCTTCTGCAGCTGCGCGGGATAACTATTCACCTCCCGCTGCTTGATGCCATACCCATACGTGATGGAATCGCCCACACACGCAACTTTCACCGGCGCAGCACACATCCACGTGCCCGCCAATACGCCAAACACCATCAGTAACCGTTTCATATCCGCCTCCGCTGAAACCAAACAAGCTGAACAGCCCTAGAATAGCCTTTCCGGAAAAGATTTGCAACTTGCGGCACATCCAGCAGTTATGCTATCTTAGCGCCGGAAAGAATTATCTGAAAAACTCACCGCGGACAGGGTGGCATCGCCTTCTTTCCGGCCACGACCCGCGGGTTTAGGACAAAACATGCAGAACAGTAAGCAGTTCTCGACCGAAATTGCCGGTCAGAAGTTCACTATCGAAACCGGGCTTCTCGCCAAACAGGCCGCCGGCGCCGTCATTGTTTCTCTCGGCGACACCGCCGTCTTCACCGCCGTTACTTGTACAGATAAGCCCCGCGAAGGCATCGACTTCTTCCCGCTCCAGTGTGAATACCGGGAAAAGTACTACGCTGCCGGCCGCTTCCCCGGAGGCTTCTTCAAGCGCGAAGCCCGCCCAACCGAAAAAGAAATCCTCACCGCGCGCATGTGCGACCGCCCCATCCGCCCCCTCTTCCCCGATGGTTACTACAACGATGTCCAGGTCAACTCCATGCTCATCAGCTGCGATGGCAAGCATGAGGGAGACGTCCTCGCCGTCAATGCAGCCTCCGCGGCGCTCCATATTTCCGATGTCCCCTTCATGGGCCCCATCGGCTGCGTCCGCATCGGCCGCATCAACGGTGAGTGGGTCATCAACCCCACCCACGAACAGCGCGCTCAGTCCGACCTCGATCTCCTCTACGCCGGCCTCCGCGGCAAGTTCCTCATGATGGAAGGCTCCGCCGCAGAAATCTCCGAGGCCGACTTCCTCGCCGCCATGAAGCGCGCCCATGAGGAAGTGGAAAAGATCATCGACCTGCAAATCGAAATGCGCCGCGCCCTCGGCCTCCCCGATAAAGTCATCGTTGACCAGCCCGAAGACCCGGAAAAGATGGACTTCATCCGCGGCCTCGGCGGCGCCAAGCTCGCAGACGCCCTTGTCATTCCCGGCAAGCTCGACCGCGAAGCCGCCGTCAAAACCATCCGTGACGAACTCCTCGCCGCCTGCCAGGAAAAATACGGTAAAGACAACGACGGGCATTGGATCATCGACGACGTCAAGTTCGTCCACCTCTTCGACACGCTCGAGATCGAGACCGTCCGCGCCAATTTCCTCGAGCGCGGCAAACGCATCGATGGCCGCGCCCAGCATGAAATCCGCCCGCTCGCGGCGCAAGTCGGCGTCCTCCCCCGCCTGCACGGCTCGGCCGTCTTCAACCGCGGCGAAACGCAAAACCTCGCCACCGTTACCCTCGGCACCTCCAAAGATGCCCAGGAGCTCGACTCCGTTACCGGCGGCGCCAAATCCAAGAAGTTCATCCTTCACTATAACTTCCCGCCCTACTGCACCGGCGAAGTCGGCCGCCTCGGCTCCACCGGCCGCCGCGAAATCGGCCACGGCGCCCTCGCCGAGCGTTCCCTCGCCGAGGTTCTCCCCGCAGACTATCCCTATTCTGTGCGCGTCGTAAGCGAAATTATGGGCTCCAACGGCTCCTCCTCCATGGCCTCCATCTGCGGCGGCTGCCTCGCCCTCATGGATGCAGGCGTCCCTCTCCGTGCTCCCGTAGCCGGCATCTCCATCGGCCTCTTCACCACGCCCGACCTCAGCAAGAAAGTGTTGGTTACCGATATCCTGGGCGCTGAAGACCACTGCGGCGACATGGACTTCAAGATCGGCGGCACCCGCAAAGGCATCACCGGCTTCCAAGTTGACCTCAAAATCCGCGGCCTTACCTGGGATCTCGTCGAAGGCGCCCTCGAAGCGGCCCGCGTTGGGCGCAACCACGTTCTCGACTACATGCAGACTGTGATCCCCACGCCGCGCGCCGAGCTCTCACCCTACGCCCCGCGCATCACCACGCTGCGAATCCCCGTAGACAAAATCGGCGAGCTCATCGGCCCCGGCGGCAAGAATATCCGCCGCATCACCGACAGCACCGGCGCCCAAATCGACATCGCCGAAGACGGCACCGTCTCCATCTTCGCCGTCAATGCCGAAGCCATGGAAAGTGCTAAGCGTGAAGTCGAATCCATCTCCGCCGAAGCCGAAGAAGGCAAAATCTACGAAGGCACCGTCACGGGTATCAAGGAATTCGGCTGTTTCGTCGAAATCCTCCCCGGGAAGGACGGCCTCTGCCACATCTCCGAGCTCTCCGACCGCCGGATCCCCTCCGTGGACTCCGTCTGCAAAGTCGGCGATCGCATGGTCGTTAAATGCATCGGCATCGATGAGCGCGGCCGCATCAAGCTCTCCCGCCGCGAAGCCATGCGCGACCTCGACAAGCAGAACGCCTAACCCCTCTGCGAAAAATCAAAAAGGGTGCGCGGAACTCCGCGCACCTTTTTTTATCCCCTTCCGCCAGGATTTCATCCATCCGCGCCTTCAACTCAGCCCACGCTTATTATCCCACGAACCACCCGAACTAGACCTTCTAACACCCCGCAGCTACACCCTGCACACCCTCCGTACGACGCCACCAAAAGACGCCCAAATACCCTTTCAATCCCGCAACCACAGACCTGTCTGGGTTACCCGCCAGCCCACATCCTTTACGCCGCCCTTCCCCACTTCTCAGAAACGTGCTCCATTCCCCCTGTCTGCCAGGCAGATACACGCTTTTACGTCAAGCCCAACCCTTCTGCGCGAACAGGAAAACCCGTCAACACCCCCTGCCTACCCCAAGGCAATAGGTTCGCATAAGCGCGCTGCGGGCATTCTCATGTTCACCATGTTTGATTCTTCTTCAATCATACGTATTTCACATTCCCCGCTTGTTTCACCTCGCACCCCACGGTTTCCCTCCCCTAAACAAGGCCTTTCGCGCCGCCCCGATGTTGCTCCAAAACCTCCCCCTTCCCGCCACACTGAAGCGCTTGCCCGTTTCACTCCGGCGTCTTCCAAACCGCCAAGAACCGCCCTTACTCCTGCACCCCTTCATGTGTGCCGCGTCCTGAAACCACCCCTCTTTTGTTAAAACAAAACCGCCGCGCAGACGTTCTGCACGGCGGTCGGTTTATCCTGTGTCTTCAGCGTTTACTCGGCAGCATCTTCAGCCGCCACAGGGTCCAACACCGGCACCCCTTTTTCATTCACAGGCGCATCGCGCTCCAGATTCCACTCCAACCAATCCGAAGCCACCTGGAAGGCAGAAGAGAAAGCGAGGTTACGCGCCATATTCGGGCGAGCCGTAGCTTTCTTCAATGCATCGCCGGGTTTCCGCTCAGCCACATAAACAATCAGCACATCTTCGGCAGGCGTAATCACCGGCTCCGAGAGCGCCTTCACACCCAGAGAGGCCGCTGCGGAAAAGACCTCCCCGCGGTTCTCAATCGTTACATTAGCCGCATCGCTCAGCGTAAAGGTCATGGCCGTGGAAGCCGAGAGCCCCTCCACCTTGCAGGCCGCTACGGCATCGGCAAAAGCTGTCCCCTTAGCCAGCGAATCAGCCAATAAGCCACGGATGGTCTCACCGTTGGTTTTGAGGCGCTGTTCCATCCGATCTTTCCGGGCATCGGCCAGAACACGGGCTTTGACCTCCTCAAAAGCAGGAATATGCTCGGGGATGACCTGTTGCAGGCAGATGAGGTAAGCGCGGTCAGTGCCGGGAATTGCATTGAGGTAATTCTCCTCGGCATCCATTTCAAAGACGGAGGCGACCACATCGCGGGCGTTCTGGAAACCGAAGGGGCGATCGGCGCGCAGCGTGGCCTGTTTAGGCTTGCCATAATCCTTGGCGGCCGCTTCAAGTGCGCGGGCTCGATCCTGAGCGCCGGAAGCGTGCGCTTTGGCCACAAGCGTTTCGTTGGCAAAGGTCTGGGCGGATTCAAGCGCTCGCTGCGCCTTCACCTTGGCAACCGCCTTGTCCTTAACCTCTTCAAAGGGAAGGGTTTGGGTGGCGTTGGTGCCGGAGCCCTTAAACTCCTCATTATGGTCGTCATAATACTGCATGGCGTCCATTTCCTCCACCGTCACCTTGTCTGCAAACGCGGAAGCGGGCACTTCCACATAGGCAATCACACGCTGTTCAGGGAGAGCGTAATCCTTCTTGTGCGCGTCATACCACGCCTTCTGATCGGCCTCGGAGATTTCCACCGCCTCAGGCTTGAGCGTATTCTTCAACGTGGCGGCATAGGCCACCGTCTGGTCATACATCGCTGAGAGGGCAAAGTCCTGCTCCATAGGAGAAGCCCACCCCACCGCGTTGAACACCGCCAGCGTGATCGTCTGGGCGGGGAGCCAGGTTTGAGCGAAAGTCTGTTCGAAAAGGCGCGGAGCGCTGTATTGGTTGGCATCAAGAAACGCACGGTAGAGATCGGGATTAAACGCGCCGTTTGGGTCGGCGAACAGACGCTCCAGCACGGCCTCTCCGGCGGCCTGCGAACCTTCTATCCCCTGCCGCTCGGCAACCCTTTGCGCGGCCACCACTTTCCAATTCTGGCGGGAGCGGACGGGCCAAGCCTCAGACATGCCGTCTTCTCCGCGCAAAAGCGCCCCGAAAAGCTGCACGCTCTGCGGTAGATAGTAGAGCGTTTGGGATTCCAGGATGGTGCGCGTCTGAGAAGCGTTCTCCAGCATTTTTGCGGAAACAGGTTTTCCATCGATGAAGCCCGCCTGCGCCAATCCGCCGGAAGCAGCGCCGTCGCAGGAATCGACCACCACGAAGGCGAAAACCATCAGAAGCGCAAGAAAGCCCCAAAGAAGTTTGGATTTGATCAGGCGGGAGAAGTGATAGATAAACATAGCAGGTGTGTTCGGTTGGGTGTGGAAAGACGCATGAGAATCGGCTGTTTAGAGCAGATCCCCGTCGTCGAAGTTGTCCAGGCTGTCAGCGGCAGCATCCGAGCCGGAAGCGGCAGAACCGCCCTCTGCGGCGCCAGAAGCGGCATCCTCAGCAGCTGTGTCGTCTTCTTCCTCGGGCAGGACTTCAGCAATCAGCTCACCGGTATAGAAGCCTTCGCCACGATTTTCCACGTAGCAGAAGTAGTTTTTAGCCTCACCGTTAGCGTAGAGTGTGAGCACCGAGACCACCCAGTTATCGGAACCGCGGGCTTTGGCGCGGGTGATTTTGACGGTGGCGCCGGGCGTGAGGGAGAAGGGGGTGTTTTTGCCGTCGCCGGAAGTGGGCAGATCCATCTTCACTTCGCCTACGCGTCCAATCACGTCCGAGGCACTCATTCCGGCGGCGTCGGCAGAGACGAAGTGGTTGGCTTGCGCAAGCTTGGACATCGTGTAATGCAGGCCGTTAAACGTGGACTCGCCGGAAAGGACGCGGAAAGCGAAGTCTTCCTTAGCCACCGTGCCCTTGGCGATATCCCCCACATGAAGCTTACTCATGCCATTCATGGAGGAAAACGTGCCCAGCGGTGTAACAACGGAGAACTGCCCGGCCTGGGCGCGGGTATCAATCGAGAAGTTGTAATCGCCGCGGCGAATTTCAAGCGAGACCTTGCGCCATTCTTCAGCAGCTTTTGGAGTAAAAACTGCCGGCCCGCGCACCATCATGTGGGAAAGATCAGAGAACCGCACGCGCAGGCGGATGCCTTCGGGCACGGTAAAGGTGCTTCCGTAAGGGTAGGCCTTGTGCGGCAGAGCTGCAATGGCCGTCTTTTCGCCCGGCTTGAGGATCTGCACCTTGGCGGCATCCTCAGCGGAAACATCCGTCACCTTGACCATGGCGTCAAAACGTACCGGCTTCGGCTCTGCGGCCTCCTGCGCATACACAGCCTGCGCGCCCAACAACGCACCGAAGAGAAGCGCGGTCATTGTCCTCTGAACCATTTTAAGGCTCCTTTCATGAAAGAGAGTAAGCAAACGATCATGAGTAGTGTAGCAAGCCTCCGCCCCTTCTGCAACTGTTTTAACCAGGCGTTGCATCAAAGGCCTCAGGCCGGCCTCCTTCTGCGCGCTGCTGCTTGCCATCCAGCGCAAAGCTGCGGAGTCGGCCTAAGGCCGCCGCTTATTTTGCGGCGGCAGACGGCACCAGGTGAACGTCTCGCTGCGGGAAGGGAATGCTCAGCCCGGCGGCTTCAATCGAAAGCTTGGCCTGCCGGTTGAGCGCAAAGAGTACATCCCAATAATTCTCCACCGTTGTCCACCCGCGCAGCGTCAGCTCCACAGCGCTTTCGCCAAGGTTGGAAACGGCCGCTTCCGGAGCCGGCTCGCCCAAAAAGCGGGATTCCTTCGCGGCCACCTGCCGAAGAACCTCCAGCCCGCGATCCACGTCATCGCTGTAAGAGATGCCAACGGTTACGGAGACGCGGCGCTTCCCATTGCGGGTGTAGTTGATGATATCGGCGGCCCAAACAGAGCTGTTGGGCAGGGAAACAAAGAGCCCATCGGCCGTCTGAAGCACCACATTAAAGAGATTGACCGACTGCACCGTGCCGGAACGCCCGGCACACTCCACAAAGTCGCCCACGCGGAAGGGGTTCAAAATCAGCAGCATGATGCCGGCGGCAATATTGCTGAGCGTGTCTTTCAGCGCTAGACCAATCGTCAGCCCGGCTGCACCGATAATCGCCACCAGACTGCTGGCATTCATGCCGAAATAATCCAGCACCACCACCAGCCCCACAGTGTAAATCAGCACCGAAGTTACGGAGCATAAGACCGGCGCCAGCGTTAGATCCAGTTTCTCAACCCGCACACAGGCCGTGCGGATCAGCCGCCGCGCACCCAGCGATACCGCCCGGCAGATAACAAACACGATGGCTGCCACCAGCACGCGCCACCCAATCACGCGCCCCCATTCCAGACACGTCTGCCAAAAATCTCCATTCCCTTCCATAACAGCTCCTCTCTGTCTTTGCGAAAACAAGCACGGGCGGAGGTCTCCCCGCCCGCATCCGATTAAACTTAATGATTACTTGGCCTGCTCAGCGGCCTTTACGGCCTTATCCTTCAGCGCAGCGATCTGCCCATCCAGCGCGGCGGCTTTTTCCCGAAGCGCCGTCATCTCGGCCTGAACTTTCTTCTGCCAGGCCTCTCCCTCGGCATCCAGTGCCGTCTTATCTGCCGCGAGCTTCTGATACTGCGCCCAATCCTCCGCCGAAAGCAAGCTTTGCAGGCGGTTGAGCACCAGCACGGCCTTCAGCTGCCGAATGAACGCCTCCGGCGTCACATTCCGCCCGGCGCCCAGGCGCCCCAGCTCCTTGCCCTCGGGCGAAAGCACCACATACGTGGGGTAGCCCTGCACCTGATACTGCTTGCCCAGCGCCTCATTCTGCGGCTTCAGCGCCTCGGGCACCAACGTCTTGTCGCGCGGGAAGTCCACCCACACCAGCACCAGATTATCCTTAGCATAGGCCTGCCAGGCCTCAGCGGAAAAAACCTGCTTTTCCATCAGCTTGCACCAGCCGCACCAGTCGCTCCCCGTAAAGCACAGGAAGACCGGCTTGCCCATCTGCTTGGCCAGCGCCATGGCCGCCGGCGCATCCATCGTCCACTTGCCCACCTCGGCGCCCGAAACCGCCGGCTTCTCCGCCTCCGCTAGAAGCGTCCCCGCCGCGCCAAACGTCATCAAACACGCCAACCCGGCCAATAACATTGCCTTTTTCATCTTCACGCTCCTTCTTCCCCGAGCTGCGTTCGAATCGCACAAGCGGCGCCCGCCGCCCAAACCAGCCCAAAGATGCCGCTTATGCTAGCACATGCACCCGCCCCGCGCAAACGCCCGGGGAGCCGCCCGGTGCGCAATACGCCATCCGCGCGCGAGAGAGACGCGGGGGCATTGCAACCCGGAGAAAAGTGTGCCATACTATTTCCATTCACCCACCATTCTTTGGAGGCATCTGATATGAAGACTCTCGTTTACGGCGCTGTCGCCGCGCTCACACTCCTCTCCACCGGGTGCACCGGCACCTTCCAGCTGATGCAGTCCGTCCACCGCTGGCACCGGAACTTCGAATCTCGCTGGACCGATGAAATCTGCTATCTCGTGGCCTGCATTCTCCCCATCTATGCCGCCGCCTACACCGTTGACACCATCTTCCTCAACTCCGTGGAGTTCTGGCTGGGCAGCAACCCCATCTCCATGCAAACAGCGGAAGCCACCATCACCCGCCTTGACGCCAACACCGCCCTGGTGCAGAGCAAGGCCACCGGCGCCACCTACACCCTCCGCCGCAATGCCGATGGCTCCTTCGTGATGACCGATGCCGAAGGCCATGCCGTTACGGCCGAAATCCAGGGCTCCCTGCTCTCGATGAACGCCGGCGGCGAAACCCGCACCGTCCTGCTCTAAGTGAGACTCCCCCCTTTCGGGCTTTTTCAGACCGCCGCTAGGCGCCGCAGAAAGCCCGATTCTATTAGAACCCAATTCCATTAGAAAGGTGTAACGTATGAAAAAAGCTGTCTTAATGGCTCTGGCCATGCTCACCCTCCTCGTTTCCGCTACCGGCTGCGTCGGCAATAAGAATTCCTTCTGCCTCTTCCGCGGGCTGGCCAAGTGGAACCTCACGATGAATAAAGAGCCCTGGGTCAACGAAATCGTCTTCCTCGGCCTCAACATCATCCCCGTTTACGGGCTCTTCCTCTTCGCCGACGTGCTCGTCTTCAACTCCATCGATTTCTGGACCGGCGATAACCCCGTCAACGGCGCCTTCGCCTCCACGCGCGGCACCGACGCCGAGGGCAACGCCTATGCCATTATCCCCAATGGCGATGGCACCGCCACCCTCACCTATAAGGGGCAAGACTGCACCCTCACCCGCCAGGGCAGCGAAGTGGCCGTCTCCCGCGAAGGCCAGCTCATCGGCACCTTCGCTCAAAACGGCTCGGTGATTACCTTCACCGGCGTGGACGGCACCACCCGCTCCGCCCTGCGCTAAGCGTTACGCATCCCGGCCAGCAGCCGGGCCGCTGCATCCGCCCGAGGCCATCGCCCCGGGCGGTTTCTTTTTTCCTCCGTTCCGGTGCACCGTTGCACCCGGTGATGCGGGTCAGCCCGTCGCGCATATTCCCCGCTTCGCCCCCCAAACCCCTTGCCGCCCCAAACATTCGCCTGCGCACACCCAGCCAAAGTACTACACAATCCGCCCATATCGCCGCCTTTCTAAACCGCTCCGGCGCACCCAATCCCATGAGCGCCTTCCGAAGCCCCTCCTGCGGTCGTACCCCACGCCTTTTCCCTGCCGCGCATCGATTGAACGCACCTGCAGCGAGCGTGGGGAATAGGACGGGAAAGGCTGGAATAACGAAGTTTTGAAGGTTTTTTTGGCGGGATGGACGATTGAGAATGAAAAAGGGGAAATGAAGGAATTATCCATGAAGTTGAGCGTCGATTGAGCGGTTTAAGGAACGATTCTCAACGTGCTTGATAACAAATAGAGGCGGCTTGCAAGGAGGGTTACGTAAACGCTCGATCCGCCGCCCTTCTGCCCCGCCCCGCACGTCCCCCAAAGCCAGGGCGGAGTGAAGACCAACCCGGGGCGGATCCGCAGGAGCCCCGCCCCCACAATCCGTCAGGCAAAAGTCATCTGTGCGCAACCTGGAGCAGAGACGAATGGAGCCCCGGTGAAACGCTTCATGGGCGGAGCATCCTTCCTGTCCGGATCGGGGGCGGGAGAAATCGCTGAGAAGGTCTCACGCTTGGGCAATCGCGGCCGATGGAACCCTGAAAAAGAACCTGTTCCTTTCAGCGAAAGAGACCGCCGGCACATTCAATGGAGCCATTCGCTTCAGAGGCGAGAGAAAAGCATCGATAGAGCACAGATAGGGCATAAACAAACGGTCGAAGAAGAGGCGGCCAAGCTTCGCGAATCCAACCCGCCGGGTTCCCCCTGCCGGACATAGCCTTCGGCCTTCAGCTCCCCTTACTGGCGGCGTGAAAGGCGGCCGCGCGTACGATTCGTGAAGGCACGCCTGAACAGCGCGCCTTACGCCCGCGTTTCACTGGCGCATTCCAGCGCATCTGCAAGGCGCGTATCCATAGGTTCCCAACGCACGGAAGTGCGCCGCACGTCTTTCCGGCGGCAAGGGCTCCCGGATCGGGTGGCCGGTTTATTTTCCCATCTCAGAAACCGCCGTACGCTTCTTTCCTTTGGGTGCCCCCTGCGGGCGCAATAGGCGAGCGCCCGCTGCACACCCGGCCTTGACCCGTTCGCCTGAGCACCTTGCTCTCTGCCAAACAAAAAACTTTTCACTTGACAGCCAAGCCGAAGAAGCGGTATTGTGTTGCCCGTATGAAACACCAGGCCTTTTACTTTAGCTTTACCTATGGAAGTCCGCGCGCCGCTCGGATCATCCGTTGATTGCTAAGCAAGAGGATGAGAGTTTGAACGGCCGCGCTCCCGAGCAGGGTGTGCGGCTTTTTTGTAAAGAGAAAGACCCCAGCGATGATCATCATCATGAAACCAACGGCGACCCAGGCGGACGTTCAGACGATTTGCGACTGGATCACTTCCCTGCGATATCAACCGCGCGTTACCACCGGCGCCGACCAGACGGTCATCGCCTGCATCGGCAATGAAATCAACCCGCAGACCGTGGCGCAGCTCGAAGCGCTCGATACCGTTCAGGAAATCATTCACGTGAGCAAAAAATACAAACTCGTCTCCCGCGACTTCAAGCCGGAAGACACCGTTGTGGACATCAAGGGCACAAAAGTGGGCGGCGGCCATATCCCCGTCATGGCCGGGCCGTGCGCAGTCGAAAGCTATGACCAATTCCATGCCGTCGTGGCCGACCTGGTCAAGCTCAACATCCGCGTAATCCGCGCCATGGTCTACAAGCCGCGCACCTCCACCTACGACTTCCAGGGTCTCAAGGAAGAAGGTATCCGCGTGCTCCGTGAAGTAAAGAAAGACTTCCCCAACGTCGCCTTCATCACCGAAGTGCCCGGCCCCACTCAAATCGAGGGGCTGATGGACGTTACCGATGTGTTCCAGGTGGGTGCGCGCAACTCGCAGAACTACGATCTGCTTGAGCGCCTCGGGAAAGCCGGCAAGCCCGTCATTCTCAAACGCGGCATCGCCGGCACCGTAGAAGAGTGGCTCCAAAGCGCCGAATACCTGATGGCCAACGGCTGCAAAGACGTCATCCTCTGCGAACGCGGCATCCGCACCTACGAAACCATCACCCGCAATTGCCTTGACCTCGGCTCTCTGGCTGCCGTCAAGCGCCTCACGCACCTGCCCGTGGTGGCCGATCCCTCGCACGGCGGCGGCAAGCTGGAGCTCGTGGTGCCCCTCTCGCGCGCCGCACTGGGCGCCGGATGCGACGGCCTTCTCGTCGAAACACACCCCGATCCGAAGCACGCCTTCTCCGATGCCGCCCAGCAGATCCCCTCCGCCGCATTCGGCGACTATCTGCAAGCCATCAAGCCATGGCACGATCTGGCCGTGGCTTCCCGTAAATAAGCTCTGTCCGGCCGCGTACGCCCAAGTGCGTACGCGGCTTTTATCTATGAATCTCTACTACCTCGGCCCCGAAGAAACCTTCTCCCACCGCGCCGCCACCCGAATGGCCCGCCCCGGAGAAACCCTCGTCCCCTGCAGCACCTTCCGCGACGTCTTTCGCCGCGCAGCGGCAGAAGGCGGCGCCGCCGTTGTGCCCTTTGAAAATACGGCGCAGGGCTTCGTTACCGAAGTCATGGATCTGCTGGCGGAAACCCCCGCGCTCATGGCCGTGGAATGCCGCGCCATCCCCGTGCACCAACACCTGCTTTCGCGCGACCTCACCACCCCGCTCACGCGGATCGCTTCCAAAGCCGAAGCCCTGGCGCAATGCCGGCAGACGCTCTCCCAGATCTATCCCGGCCTGCCGCTCACCCCCGTCTCCTCCACCGCCGAAGCCGCCCGTCTCGCCGCAGAAGACCCCTCCCTCGGCGCTGTGGCCGGAGAAACCACAGCCACGCGTTACGGCCTCACCCTCCGCCGCCCCGATGTGCAGGACGTACAGGGCAACACCACCCGATTCTTCCGCCTGGAAGGCCACACTCCCGGCGATGTTCACGGCCAGCCCGCTGCGCTGCCCCCCACTCACGCCCTCCTCTACGCCATCATCGATGACCGCCCAGGCTCCCTGCTCAACCTGCTCACGCCCCTGCGCGATATCGACCTCACCTTCATCCAATCCCGCCCCATTCGCGGCGAAAAATGGAAATATGCCTTCTTTCTGGAGCTGCTCGCAGGCGCCGGCTCCCGCCCTCTGGCCGCCCTTCTGGGCACCCTGCGCGGAGTCTGCCGCGAAGTGCGCCTGCTGGGCTCCTACACCATCACGTCCCAGCCCACCGTGCCAGATGCCGCCAGCACCACCGCCCTCTCCAGCCTGCGCGCCATGATTGCCGATATCGATGCTTCGCTTATCCGCGCCTTTGCCGCGCGTAACCGATATCGCCTCAATCCCGGCCTCTACGTCCATGCCGAACCCATCGATCTGTCTCAGCTGGCCAAGGCGTTCGCCTCCGGAGACGCCACCGAGCAGACGCGCTGCCTCCGGCGTTTCTACCTCACCACCGTGGTGCCCTATATCGCCCACCCCGGCGATGACGCCGACCCTCGCCAGGCGCTCCACGCCGATACCGATGCGATTGCCGCCCTGGCGCGGCGCTTCCGCTTCGCTACCAAGGTCATTGCCCGCAAACGCGTGGAGCTGGCGCCTGAACTGCGTGCCGCCGCCGCCACAGGCGACCCCGCGCAAGTCGAGCAGGCGCTCCTGAACAGCGCCGTAGAAGAGCGCGTCCTAGCGCGCGCCCGCCAATTCTCCGAAGAGCAGGCGCTCCCGCCGGATATCTCCCGCCATATCGTCTCGCTCTATCACGACTTCATTCTGCCCATCTCCCGCCTCATTCAAGTGCACATTATTCTGGAGACGCACTAACCGCCCTGCCCCAGCCGCACGGGCGAACCAATTGCGCGCCGCCCGGATTGGGCGGCGCGTTATTTTTCAGAGACCTATCCGCTCCTTCGGCTGCCCTGCGGCGGGAGGCGCCAAAACACAAGCTCGGCGGATTATTCCAAGCGCAGCAGATAACCCGGAGCCCCGGGAAGTACACTATAGACAGCTTTCACCGACACGGTTCCGGAAGCCGTAGCCGAAAGCGTCAGTACCCCCGTCTGCGGGTCAAACACCGCCGCCCCCTCAGGCTCCACGGTTACCGCAGCAGGCGATTGGCCGGGACGCGTGGAATAAAGCTGGGTTGCAGCTCCGGGATGCAACTCTTCAGGCCCCAGACAATCCGTATACGCCAGCGTTACGGTGGGAGGCGTGTCGCTGAATCGCGGCGTCAGCGTGGCATCCACGGTGGCCGTGTAGAGCGTCCGCCCCGAAGCCGCATCACAAGGCAGGGCGCGGGTTTCCCCTCCTTCCGCAGCCTCCCACCCAAGGAATGCGCGGCCGGAACGGGTTTGCGGCGCCAGGCGGATTACCTGCCCGGGGAGCACGGCAAAGGGCTCTGCCAGCCCATCAATCGTAATGCGCAGGCGTTCAGGCACCGTTATCGCCGGGCGAAACGCGCCGGGAATGTTCACGCCATACGCTCCGTCGGGCGCCTGCAAATTGCACAACTTCGGCGATTGCAGGCCGCTGTTCCCGCCCCACAGCTGATTGCCGCCGTCGGCCAGCATTTCCGAAACGTTGCCCCACAAATCATAAAAACCGTAAGGATCCGCTTCTGCGGAGCCCACGCGGGTATAATTGGCATATCCGCCCCGATTGCACACCACCATGCTGTCCGTGATTTTGGGGTCGCCATAAGTCTCTGCCGCATTCAGATGACCCGCGCCAGTGAATGCTTCGCCTGCTTCCAAGCCGCTCCGGGTGATTCCCTCCAGCTGGACCTTGGAAGGCAGGGACGCCTTTAGCCCAAAGGCCGCATTCAGCCAGCCCAGAAAGGTCTGCGCTTTACCGCGGGATGTTATTTCCGTAACTTCCGGGAACGTACTGGCGGTATTCAGACTGCGCGTTTCACCCTCTGCCAGCGGGCGCAGCCATTCATAGTGCGCCTCGGTGGTCTCATAGATGCCCACGTAATAAGCCGCTTCCCCGGCGGGGCGGACGCGTTTGAGCGGAATCGTGGAGATTTTCCCCACCGCGGCATCCGGTTCGTTGACGCGGTAGGTCACATTGGTAAGCAGCAGATCCAGGCAGGCATAATCTCCCGCCGGCTCCTGCGTGCCGTAGTAGACAAAGGTGTTTCCCTCCACCGTGAACGTAACCGGGCTGAGCGCCTCATAGCCGAACACCGTGGCCGCCGTCGGTTCCTCCGCCCCGGGCGCCTCCCCAATAGCCGTCTCTTCCGGATTGACCACCGGGGTGTCTGCCGCGTCATACGCGGCCTGAAGCACCGCTACGGAGTCCTCTTCCCCCACTGTCCACGCCGAGCCTGCCACCTCCGCGCCGGAAGCCTGCACCCACGCACGGAACGTATACCCCGGCACGGCCGCCGCCTCCAGCGTCAGCTCCGTGCCCGGCGTGTAATATCCCTCGCCTAGCGCGTCCCCCGTGCCGCGCCGAACCGTAGCCGTGCCGCCATAAACCAGAACCCGCGGATAAGCCCGAACCACCGAACGCGCCGTGAGTTCCGCCCCCGCACCAAAGGTTTCAAACCATACTTCCGGCACCGTCAGCGTCAAAGGGTTCGCCTCCGCCGTTGAGCCGTCCGGCAGCTCCCAGCGGACAAACCGGCTCGTGGCCGGGACATCCGCCTTCAACGTCAGCGCGTCCCCTGCAAAAACCTCCTGCCGTGCCGGCACGCCACCCTCCACGCGCAGCGTCAGGAACGGTTTGGAAACATAGGCAAACACCACCGGCTCCGCCGGCATCGTGAACGACAGCCCGTCAATCCCAGCAGGTGAAATCTCCGGCCCGAAAAGCCGATGCCCCTCCGGCGCATCCGGCGCAGAGACCACCACGGCCTCCCCTTTCCGCGCCTCCTGCCGCGACACTTCCGCGCCGTTCAGCGTCACCGTCACCGCATACCGCTGCTCCTCCGGCGGCGTGTACACCAGCCGTGCCCCAAGCAAGGCGCTGTTCGTCTCCGTCTCCGCCGAAATCACACTCCCCCGCTCCCCCGTTTCCGCCGAGAGCGATTCAAAGGTGCACGCCTGCGCCGCATAGCCGCCAAAGAAAAGCCCCCCATCGCGCGTATATTCCGCCACATTTCCAAACGCATCAAACACCCCAAACGCGCTCGGCTGCGCTTCGGAAGCATAAGCCGTGCTCCACGTGCTCAGCAAAAACGGCCCCTTCAGCACCAACGACGCCCGCCCCCCCGCCACATTGCACGGCTTCGCCGGCACGCCCGCATACGCCCGCCACTGCGCCGCTGTGGGAAAGGACAGCAGGGGAAACGCGGCAAGTGTGTGCGAGGCAGAAAAGTCATACGCCGCCTCTTTCGTTGACGTGGCATACGCCTCCGCCGCCTCATCCGCCTCCGGCGCGGCCGTCCACCCCAAAGCCGCCGCCTGCGCCCGCGACACCTCAAACACGCCCATATACACCGGCTCCGCCGCTGCCTCATCCCGTACAAAGACCATCTTCGACCCTGTGCGGTAAGCCGCATCGCGAATGGCGGATGCTTCCACCGCCGCGGCCGGCGTCTCCGGCTTCGCCAGATCATACACCACATACTCCCGCGCCGCCGCGCCCATCTGCGCCGCCAATACCGCCGTCCAAGCCATCCATACACGTTTCATCGTCTTACCTCCGGCAAAGCCCAATCACCGATATCCTTATCATACCAAGCCCCCAATCGCCCCCGCAAGCCCAACCGCTCCCGCTTTACGCTCTGGCTCGGCGCACCTCTTCTTGCACACGCCGAGCCAAACCCGCACCGCGCGCCGGAACTCTGACGCCTGGGGCAGACAGCGAAAACACATGCGCCCGGCGCGGCGGAAAAGGAAACCCTTTTCCCCGCTGCACGCAGAATCGAACACAGAAAACCCTCCGCCGTTCATCCCCTCTGCCAAACGGATCCATCAAGCGGAAGCAGGGAAAACCTTAAACCGGGAGGGAAGGATCCACGTCGCGGGCAAGGGGATCCGGATCGCGAAGCGCGCCGCCGGCCGAGGCCAACCCGGCAATCATGGCGGCGTTGTCGCCGCAAAAGCCGGGCTCCGCCGTCAGGAAACGGACGCCGCCCTGAGCGCAGACGGCAGCCAGGCGGTCGCGAAGCCGGCGGTTGAGCGAAACGCCGCCGCCAAGGGCAAAACTCCGATACGCACGGCGCTTCAGCGCCTGCTCCACACGAAGGGCAAGCGCTTCGACAATGGCCTCCTGATAGGAAAAAGCCAGCTTGGCCGCATCGGCCTCCGTCTGCGGCGGATGTTTGCGAGCGTACGTGAGCAGAGCGGTTTTGAGGCCGCTGAAGCTGACGCACAGCTCGGGAAGAAGACCTTCCTGCAGGGGATGTTCCGGCGACACTCGCCCCCGCGGGAAGGGGATGGGGCGCTCGCCGGGAGCAGGCACCCACGTGCGAGCCAGGCGGTCGATCACCGGGCCGCCGGGGTAACCCAGCCCCAGAAGCTTGGCCGCTTTGTCAAACGCCTCGCCGGCAGCGTCATCAATCGTCTGCCCAATCAGGCGGAAGTGGTGAGGTTCAGGGCTCTCGACAAAACACGTGTGGCCGCCGCTGACCGCTAAGCCCAGCTGCGGATAAAGCGCCGCATTCTCCAATTCCGGGTGGTTCAGCCGCACCGACCAGAGATGCGCATGCATATGATTGACCGGCAGGAGCGGCTTATCCAGCGCCAGCGCCAACCCCTTGGCCGCCGTCCAGCCCACAAGGAGCGAAGCGGCCAATCCCGGACCGCACGTTGCGGCGATCGCATCGATGTGCGCCCAGGCCGCTTCATCCGGTTCGCCGGGAAAAGCCTCGGCCAGCGCCTGTTCAAGAATCGGGCGGATCTTCTCAATGTGCGAGCGGGAGGCAATTTCGGGCACCACGCCGCCATAGGGCTGATGAAGCGGCACCTGCGAATAAATTACCGAAGAAAGCACGCGGCATCCATCGGCCACCACCGCGGCGGCGGTTTCATCGCATGAGCTTTCAATTCCGAAGACGATCATGGCGCATCACTCCGCCAGCCGGAGAACGAGCGTGCCCATGGCGGGGGCAAGCAGGCGGCGATCCAGCTCCACCAGCGCCGGATAGAACCAGCTTTCCAGCACCGCAGGCGGCGTTTCCGTGCGCACCACACGGTAGGTGAGGCGCTGCATCCCGGAAAGCAGGCGGGGCGCTTCTTCACACGTCAGGCTCAGTGTCCCGCCGCCGGGCAGCGTCACCTCAAACGGTTCTGGGCGCGACAAGATTTCGGCGCCTTTCGGGAGCCAGAGATCCACCGTGCGCACAGAGGCTTCCGCCTCGCTCTGCCAAATGGGGTTCTCGCGCGAAGCGCCGCGCAGGCCATAACAGGCGCCAATGAGCTGCCCCAGCGGAATGGAGAGCAGATTGCCCTGCCGCGTGGCATAGGCACGCGCCTCCACCGCCAGCCGGGCACGCACCGGGTAGGCCGCCGTATCCACCACATATTCGCTGATCGGCTCCGCGCCGGGCATCAGCTGCTCAGCCAGCGCAGCCACCGTGCGGCGGCGGAGCTCGGGCGTCGTCTCCCGCTCGGCCTTTCGGAATTGCCCGGCGGCCAGCCCCCAGGCAAAGGTCTCGGAGGCCAGCGTCGCCTCACCCGTCGGCGCCACCACAATGCGCAGCGTATTCTCCGTATGCGAACGAAGGGCTTCCGGCTGGCTATACAGCATGCGGCCGCTTGCCGTCATGAGCGAGCGCGTGCTCACCGCGGCGGCGCCGGGCTCATCAAACTCCCCCTCGTCGCCCACCAGGCGGCCGTCCTCCAGGCGCAGATAGGGGCGCGTCCAGCGCGTCCAACGCGGGACAGCCCGCGTGGCGAAGGTTTCCCGGAAGGTGAAGGCCGCCTCCAGCGATTGATCCGAAGCAAACACCAGATCGGCGCGAATACCCACAGCGCGGAACATGGCCAAACGCAGAAGCAGCGCATCCATTCGATTGCCGTAACCATCGGCCAACGTGCGGTCGGGCGGCGTAAAGGTGGTGAAGGGGAGCTCCGTCCAGGCCGGCCCCAGCAGGCGGATGCGCCGGGCGGCAAAGGTCTGAATCGCACGCAGAAGAGCCTCCTCGGTGGGATTCTCCAACCCTTTGCGCAGGGCTTTGGCGGCGGCTTCCGCTTTCTCGGAGCCGGCCTCCAGAGCCGCTTCGGCGGCCTCGGCCAAGCGGGGGACCACCCGATGGGCGGCGGCTTCGCGCAGCGCCAGATAAAGCGTGGGGCGGAAACAGGCTGCAGCAGGGGTGGCCGGTTCCGGGCGCACAGCGGGCAGACTGCGGAGCGTCCAGCTATAGACCACTTCGCTGCCATTGGTCACCACGCTGCGGGCGACATCTGCGCCGGCCATGTTCCGCTCGGCCACACGCAGGTCTGCGGCGCGTTCCAGCGGGAGGGTAAGCGTATAGACGCGCCGTTCAATGGGCGAGGCGGAAGCAAACACCACGGTGCTGACGAAGGGGCGCTTATCCCGGGATTCCCGCTCGTAGTCCAAGCGGATGGTGGAGCCAACTTCCACGGCAGGCAGCGAGAGGATCCGCTGGCGGGTGAAGGGATAGCGCGGGGAAAGCGCGGCGCCATCGGCATCGAGCTCATTGATTTCTTTGGGCGTAATGCTCACCACATCGCCGGCGGCAGTGCGGACCTCTGCGGTATTGAGCGTCAGGTTCTGCCAGGCAGGGTTATAGACCAGCTTGACCTCACCCTGGGAGCGTTTGCCCTGGAAGGTGAGCACGCGCGTTTCGCGCACATCACGGGTCCGGAGGCGGCCATCGGGCAGCAGGCGCTGATGCTGCTCCCAATTCAGCACGAGCGCATCGTCATTCTGCCCGGCGGTTTTGCGGAAAAGCGGATGCACCGATTCAACACGCGTCATGCGGGCGGCAAACCGGCGGAGATCCTGATAGCCCTCGGGGCTGTAGGTTTTCTGAGTAAGCGCCAGCTCGCGCACCAGCTCCAGCGCATCCCCATCGGGCGCAGGGGTGCAGGTGAGCGTGAAGCGGGCGCCATTGGTAATCAGATTAGGGTCTTCCGGGAGCAGCTCAGGGGCACCCAGGCGCTTGAGTCCGGTGATGCGAAGCGTTTCGCGGGCGGCGCAGGGCGCATCGATTTCCCACTCATACTTCCGCTCCGGCTGATCGAGGCCGTCAAAAAGGAAGTTCACCAAGCCGATCGTGCGGCTGAGGAAGGGCAGCGTGATAAGCGTGCGCCCGGAAGCATCCGGCAAGGCAAACCCCGGAATCCGCGCCGAAAGCTTCACCTGAAGCGGATGGCGGATATCTTTGGCGTCTTTGGGCGACACCTCGAAGGCGGTGAGCTCCGCACCGGGAACAACCCGCTTGAGAAACCCGTCAAAACGGTCGCGGGCACGGTCGGGAGCAAGCTTGACAAAAAGCGGCCGGTAAATGTTGTCATTCAGGCCGCGGAAGTCCAGCGTGGCCGAAAGAAGCGCGGAGCCATCGGCCTGGAGCGCCACATCGGTGGCGGCAAGAAAGGCGTTTTCGTTAGGCGGCGGCACCGGCGTGAGGCGGAGCGTGTCGCCCTCCGGGCGGGTAACCAGATAGGTGCAGCCGCTGAGATAAGCCGGGAGCTCGGCGCGGGCGGTGTCATCGGTGGGGTCCAGGAGCGTATACTCGCCCTTGCCGTTATCAATGGCCACAATGGCATGATTGAAGTAAGGCACGGGCACTTCGCGGTCGCGCTTGGAGCCGGCGTTGATGAGCACCGGGAAGGCCTTGAAGCCGGCGCTGCGCAGCATGGCCACCAACAGCGCCCCCTTGTCGCGGCAGACGCCGTAGCGGTTGTCGAAGGTGAGCGCCACATCATGCGGTTCATAGCCGGGCGCCTTATCTTCGGCAATGATGCCCATGTAGCGGATCTTCTGCGCCACGAAGCCAAACAGCGCGGCAATCTGCGCTTCACGCGTCTTTCCTTCCGTCAGCTCGCGCACTTTGGCCTCAATGGCAGGCGTCGTCTTCAAATGTGGCAGGCACAGCCCCCAATACCATTTGGAGAGCTCTTCCCAGGACGCAAAGGTGGAAACCACCACGCGCTGAAGCTGCGTCTCGGCCTTGGGCATATTGGCTTCGGCAAAGGTCTGCGGCACATTCCGCGCCACCCAGCGGTGGCGGATGCGGCCATCGGGGAGCGTCTCGCGCACGGTCGTTACCGTGCCGGCCACTTCCCCCAGAAGCGCCGTGCTGCGCAGCGGAAGCTCCTTGGGCGAAACAATCGTGAGCGAGGCGTAAGGCGTAGGCCCCTCCATGCTCTCAAAGGTCTCAAAGTCGGAAAAGGTGTCGGGAATGCGCGGGCGGTTCGTGCGCTGCGCCAGCACCACATGGAGCGTATCGCCTGCCGCCATCTGCGGAATGGTGAGCACCAGGCGCTTGGACGTCTGGTCATAAATATTGACCTCCGTGCCGCTGTTGGACGTGGCGGCATGCACGTTGGCCGCCAGATCCACCGGATCGGCCGAGCCATCGGCGCGGATCACCTCAGCCTGCTGAAACTCCGCTTCCGAAAAACCCTCTTTGTACCACACCGGCACATCGCGCAGCTCCCGCGCCCCCTTCTCCGTCAGCGCTTTCGCCCAGAACTCCACCCACAGCGTCGAAGCGCCATCGGGCTCATACACCACATAACGCGCCTGCGCCAGCATCAGCGTCTGCGCATCGGGCGCAGTCTCACGCGCAGCCTCCGCCGCCTGCCGCAGTGCCTGCGCACGATCGAGCGTTTCAGGTATCGGGGGCAGCGCCCACGCCCATGCCGCTGCCCACACCAACACCCCTGCCGCCATCCAGAACCGTTTCATGCCAATCCTCCAAAGCGCTTCATGAGCTCTCTATTATAGCCGATTTCCCCCGCGCCCGTGCGGCTTCTCCCGGCATTTTCCGCCCGCTCAGAAGACCTCCGCCCCCCTTGCCGCCGCAAAACCGGCACCCAGCGGAAACAGCCGGGTGAAACCACAGGAAAATCCTGTATAATGCCCCCATGAAAACACCTGTCCTGCTCGGCGCCCTGTGGGGCGACATCTGCGGCGCGCCCTATGAGTTCAGCCCGGAGCGCAACGCCGCACGCATCAATCTGGCGCATCCGGCGCGCGCCTTCACCGATGATTCCGTCCTCACCCTGGCCGTGGCCAAAGCCATCCTGGAGCACCGCCCCTATGGCGAAACGATCTGCGAGCTGGCTCACGCCTACCCGCGCCTCGGCTGGGGCAGCACCTTCCGGCGCGTCTGGCTGGAAGAGAATCGAGCCGAGCCCTACGGCAGCTTCGGCAACGGCGCGGCCATGCGCGTAGCGCCCGTGGGCTGGGCCTTCAACACCGTGGAAGACGTCCTGCGCGAAGCCGCCGCCTCCGCGGCCTGTTCGCATGATCACCCGCTGGGCATCCTCTCGGCGCAGGCCGCAGCACTGGCCGTGTTTCTCGCACGCAAAGGGCAGGATAAAGAAGCGATCCGCGCCGCCGTGGAAACGCACACCGGCTGGGCGCTGACCAACTCGCTCAAAGCGGTTCGTGCCGAAGCGGTCGTACAGGGCTTTGATGAAACCTGGCGCGCCGTGCCCCTCGCGCTCAGCGCCTTCCTGGCCACCGCCAGTTTTGAGGACTGCCTGCGCCAGACGATTGCCCTGGGCGGCGACGCCGATACGCAGGCCTGCATCGCCTGCGCCGTGGCCGAAGCCTACTACGGCGTAGATGAAGAGCTCGCCGCGCAGGTTCTCGGATTTCTGGATGCGCGGCTCCGCAATATCCTGCTGGCTTTCGGCGCCAAGTTCGGCCGGTGAGTGGCGGGAGCCCGGCAGCTTTGCTAAACTGAAACCCCGATTCAACGGCGCACCGTTCACGGCCATCCGCACCAGAAAAGAGGAACCATGCAGAAGGATATCACCACGCTCTCCTGGGACGCATTCGAAGCTCTGTCTCTAAGTGAAAAAGCACCGTATCTGATGCAGGATGACGGGATGCCGTTCCACACGCTCTTTGCCCAGCAGTTCAGCCGTGCCCTCCTCGAGCGCCTCTGCACGCTCGCCACCCGCATCCGCCGCATCGCCAAGCAGCGCGAAGGCGCGCTCTTCCTGAGCTCCCTCCTGGCGCATCGCCGCGCCATGCTCTACTTCTCCCAGCCCAGCTCGCGCACCTTCCTCTCGCACCTCTCGGCCTGCGAAATCCTCGGCATGCGCACCGGCTCAGTGCGCGACGCAGCCACCAGCTCCGAGCTCAAAGGCGAAAGCAAGGAAGACTCCGTGCGCACCTTCTCTTCCTACTTCGACCTCGTCATCATGCGCTCCCCCTCCAAAGGCCTCGCCGAACGCATGGCCTGGGTGCTCGGCAACTCCGAACGCAACGTCCCCATCATCAACGCCGGCTCCGGAAAAGACCAGCACCCCACCCAGGCGCTCCTCGATATCTACACCCTGCACCGCTCCTTCGAAACCCAGGGCGGCATCGACGGCAAAACCATCCTCTTCGTGGGCGACCTTCTCCGCGGCCGCACCGTCCGCTCCCTCTCCTACCTGCTCACCCGCTTCAACGGCGTCCGCCAGATCTTCGTCGCCCCATACGAGCTCCAAATCAAAGACGACATCCTCCGCATGCTCGATGAAAAGCACATCGCCTACGAAGTCTCCCACGACATGCGCCGCTACCTCCCCGAAGCCGACGCCGTCTATATGACGCGTATCCAAGATGAATGGGACACGGCCGACGGCGACTCCGCGAAGATCGATACCTCCGCCTTCAAGCTCGGCCCCAACGAAGCCGCCCTCATGAAGCCCACCGCCGCCATCCTTCACCCCCTGCCCCGGCGCGATGAAATCTCCCCCCTGCTCGATAACGACCCCCGCGCCAAATACTGGCGCCAGATGCGCAACGGCATGTGGATCCGCACCGCGCTCATCGCCGCCACCTTCGGCTGCGAAGCCGCCATCGATGCCTACGCCGCCGCGCACCTCAAGCCCTGACCGAGCGCCCCGCCCCGCCCATGGATAAGAAAACCCTCTTCACCTACACCCTCACCCCCGCCCAAGCGCAGGCGCTTGAAACGGCCACCGCCGGTATGAGCGCCCTCCAGCGCGTCTCCGCCCCCTATACCACCCTCGCCCTTAAAGGCCGCGGCCTCAACCTCGCCCTCTACACCTCCGGCAAGCTCGTCATCCAGGGCAAAGACGCCGAAGACTTCGTCCTCTTCACCCTCGAGCCCCTCGTCCTTCAGACCGCCGGCCTGGGCTATGAAGAAACCCTCGACCCCAAGATGTTCGCCCCCCATATGGGCTCCGATGAAAGCGGCAAGGGCGATATCTTCGGCCCGCTGGTTACCGTGGCCGCCTTCATCGATGAAACCACCGGCAAGCGCCTCGCCGATCTCGGCGTCCGCGACTCCAAAACCATCGCCGATTCCAAAATCCGCACCCTAGCCGGAGACATCCGCAAACTTCTCGGGCGGCAGAACTGCGCCGTCGTCCTCCTCCGCCCGCCCACCTACAACCGCCTCTATCAGAAGCTCCCCAACGTCAACCGCCTCCTGGCTTGGTGCCACGCCCGCGCCATCGAAACCCTCGCCGAACAGCGCCCCGACTGCACCCGCGCCGTCATCGACCAGTTCGCCCGCACGGAGCAGACCATCAACCGCGCCCTCATGACCCGCGGCAAAGCCCTCACCATCGAGCAGATGCACAAGGCCGAGCGCGATATCGCCGTGGCCGCCGCCTCCGTCCTCGCCCGCGACCTCTTTGTCCGCGAGCTGGCCAAGCTCTCCGAAGCCTTCGGCCTGGAGCTGCCCAAAGGCGCCGGCCCCGGCGTCCCGAAAGCCCTCGCCGAGCTCCTCGATAAGCGCGGCCCCGAAGCCCTCCCCCAAACCGCCAAATGCCACTTCAAAACCGTCCATGAGGCGCTTGCCGCCAAAGGCCTCACCCCCGACGATCTCCCGGAGCCCCCTGCCCCATGACCCAAACCATCCGCCGCCGCATCGCCCCCCTCCTCGGCTCCTACCGCCCCGAGGGCGATAAATCCCTCTCCCACCGAGCCCTCCTCTTCGCCGCCCTCGCCGAAGGCCAGAGCACCATCCGCCGCTTCCTCGTAGGCGGCGTCACCCAGGCCATGCTCCGCTGCCTGCGCGCCCTCGGCGTGCCCTGCGAACTGGATGCCCAGGCGCATATCCTCCGCGTCCAAGGCGTGGGCCTGCACGGCTTTACCCCCCCCGCAGAGCCCCTCAACTGCGGCAACTCCGCCACCACCTTCCGCCTGCTCGCCGGTGCCCTCGCCGGTGCCGGCACCCCCTGCGTGCTCGATGGTTCCGCCGGGCTCCGCCGCCGCCCCATGGATCGGATCCTCGAGCCCCTGCGCCTCATGGGCGCCCACGTCTCCTCCGATACCGGCCGCGCCCCCCTGCGCTTCGCCCCCGCGCCCCTCCACGGCATCAGCTACACCCTCCCCATCGCCTCGGCGCAGGTCAAAAGCTGCCTCCTTCTGGCCGGTCTCTCCGCCGATGCGCCCACCGCCATTCTGGAGCCCGGCCCCTCGCGCGACCATACCGAGCGGATGCTCGCGGCCATGGGCGCGGCCATCCGCCCCCTCGAAGCACCCGCCCACGGCGCCGTTGTCCTTCCCCAGACCAACCCCCTGCGCCCGCTCGATCTTGAGCTCCCCGGCGATATCTCCAGCGCAGCCTTCCTGATCGTGGCCGCCACGCTCCTGCCCGGCAGCGACTTCACCCTCCTGCGCGTAGGCGTCAACCCCACCCGAACCGGCATTCTCGATGCCCTCCGCGCCATGGGTGCAGATATTCAACTCCTGAATGAAACCACCCTGGCCGGTGAACCCGTCGCCGACCTCCGCGTCCGCGCCGCACACCTCTCCGGCACCGTCATTCAGGGCGACCTCGTTGTCCGGATGATCGATGAGTTCCCCGCCTTTATGATCGCCGCCGCCGCCGCCCGCGGCGAAACCCTCGTCCGCGACGCCGCCGAGCTGCGCACCAAGGAATCCGACCGCATTGCCGGCATGGCCTCTGCCCTCCGCGCACTGGGCGTAGACATTGAAGAATATCCCGATGGCTTCCGCATCCGCGGCACAGGCGTGATCCCCGGCGGCGCGGCACTCGGCGCGGGCGGCGATCACCGCGTGGCCATGAGCCTCGCCCTCGCCGGCCTGATTGCCGAGCAGCCCATCACCGTGGAAGGCTTCGACATCCTCAACGAGTCCTTCCCCGACTTCCCGTCCGTGCTCGGCCTCAACGCCTAAGCCCGCCCCAGCACATCCCGCAGGCCCACACCCCCGGGCGGATCCTTCCAAAGAGCCCTGCAACACGCACCCAAAACCGCGTGCAGCACATCCGCGCACGGCCGCATCCGCGCACGGCTTCCGCCTCGGATTCTCGCCCCCTCGTAAACGATACGCCTAAAACCGGAATGCGCCCCGGCGTTTCAGCCCACATGTGCCAACCCCTCCCCGCGCAAGGGAAGAAGCTTCGTGCGGATGGGGTGATTTTCTCCAGTCGCCCGCACCCCCGTGCGCAGCCCATGCAGAAGGTAGCTCCGCACCCCGCCGCTCAGAGGACGGCGCGGGCAAAGCGTATCCCTCGCAGAAAAACATCAAGAAACATTCGGTTCGGCCAAGGTGCCTGCGGCTTTAAGGAGGCCGCCCCCCTGCGCGGCGGAGCGCAGGCACACGCTTGCTTCAACCGATTAAAAGCGTGCAGCGGTTCGCCCCGCGGTCTGATTTCCGGCTCAGACGTTTTGCACCGCATTTCTCCACGCACCTGAAGCCTCGAAGGCTCAAAAAGCCATCCATGCGGCGCTACGGCCGGCACCGCGGGTGGCGTCAGAGCGGGCACGCGCCGGAGGCGCGGAGCTTGGCCAAAAGCGCTGCCGCGTCATCGCCCGGCGCGCCGCGCACCCACTGCACCTCAAATTGATGGCGCAGATAGGTTTCCTGCCGCCGCGCCAGCTGGCGCGTGCGGATGGTGGTGCGCTCAACCGCTTCAGCCCGGGAAAGCCGCCCTTCCAGCAGGGCGGCGGCCTCCGCGTAGCCAATGGCCTGAGCGGCGGTGCGCGACCATTCGGGGAACGCTTTCCGCAGGCGGGCGGTCTCTTCCGGCAGGCCGTGGGCAAACATCCTTTCCGCCCGGCGGGCGATGCGCGCGTGCAGCAGGCTGCGCTCCCAGGTGAGGGCGAGCAGGCGGGGCTTGGGAGCCGCGCCCCACCCCGCCGGCAGCGCGCCGCCGCGCTCGATAATCTCCAGTGCACGGATCAGACGGCGCGGGTTGGCGGCATCCACCGCCGTGATGCCCCGGGCTTCCGCACGGGCTCGAAGCGCATCTAACGGAAGCTGCTCCAGCTCGGCGCGAAGGGCTGGGTCGCCTGGCGGCGTGGGGTCAAGCCCCCGCAGAAGCGCCGAAAAGTAGAGCCCGGTGCCCCCGGCCACAATCAGCGGCCGCCCCTGCTCGGCGCAGAAGCGGCGGGCGCGGGCGGCTTCTTCCAGCCAGGCAGCCGCCGAAAAGGGCTCCGCGGGAGACACGCAGTCCAGCCCAAAGTAGGGCACACACCCGCGTTCTTCAGGGGAGGGCTTGGCGGTGCCCACATCCATCCCGGCATAAACGAGCATCGCATCGGCCGAAAGAATCGCCGCGCCGGTCTCTTCGGCGAGCCGCTGCGCCGCGGCGGTTTTGCCCGTGGCCGTCGCGCCGGCTAGGCAGACTGTTACGCCGGGCGTTTCCATTGCAGCAGAAGCAGAAAGAAAACTGAAACGCAGATGGCCGCATCGGCCACGTTAAAGCAGGGAAAATGCGCCATGCCCCAGTGGAAGTCCAAAAAGTCCACCACATAATTCAGGCGTACGCGGTCGATGAGGTTGCCCACAATGCCGCCGCTGAGCATCCCGAGCGCAATCCATGCCGTAAGGCTCCTCCCGCAAAGTTTGCGCGCAGCAAAGAAGACATAGGCCAGCGCCGCCACACCGAAGAGCGCCAGCCACAGCTGCGCCCCCTGAAGCATCCCCCAGGCCGCGCCCTGATTGCGCACATACGTCAAATTAAAAACGGGGCAGACGGCCACGCTTTCATGCAGGGCGAAGACATGCTCCACCCACACTTTGGAGGCCTGATCGGCCGCCAGAATCACCGCGGCCGCGCCGATGGCGCAGAGTTTGTGCATCCACATGGCTAGCGCACCTTGATAAAGAGAAGAAAGAGCACCGGCAGCAACAGCGCCTGAAGCAATAGAAACCGGATCACCACCTGCTGGCCCGACCACTTGAGCGTTTTCCGGCAGTGGTCATGCAGCGGGAAGGTAACGGAGAAGAAGAGGCGCTGCAGACGCGTGGGCGTCTCGCCCGGCGCGGGGCGGAGCACCGGATGCCCCGCCAGGCGCATCACCCGCAGCACCGCCAGCTTCACCAGCCCCAAGCCGCCGTTGACCAGAATCATCGGCGCCACCACCAGAATCACGCACAGATTGCCCGTGGCCAGCGCGGCCACGCCTATCACCATCCCGAACATCCGCGAGCCCGCATCGCCCATCAGCAACGAAGACGGATAGCAGTTATACCAGAGATACGCCCCCATGGCACCCGCAAAAATGCTCACAAACACCGCCCACTTCGCCGCCGAGTTGCTGTGCGGAATGAGCAGATAATCCGCCACGGTGCTGTGCCCCACCACCACATAGAGCAGCCCCACCAGTGCCACCAGTGAAAAGAGCGTCAGCAGCCCCGCCAGCCCGTCAATGCCGTCCGAGCAGTTGGTGGTGTTGATCGCGCCGAAAAGCAGTGCCCCCGCCACCGGCACATAGAGCCACGCCGGCATCAGCACTTCCGCCCGGGTAAACGGCCACCACGTGGCCATCATCTGCCCATGGCACAGGCAAAAGGCCGCCGCTAGCGACACCGCCGCATCGAAGAGCCCCTTCTTGAGCCCCCCCCACGGCACCGCCGCGCAGTCATCCAAAAAGCCCGAAAGCATGCACAGATACACGCAGAGAATCACCCCCATATCCCAGAGCGATTCCCACGCATAAATCGGAAAGAAGCACGCCAGCACCGGCAGCAGCAACAACGCCAGCGGAAAGCCTGCCCCGGTCGGCTTCCCCGCCGAAGCTGCCGCCCCGGCCACCGCCTCCGCCGCACCCGAAGCGGTCTTCACCTGCTTGCCGCGATCTACCGGCAGCCGCCGCGCCAGCCGCGGCAGAAACATCCACACCAGAAAGGCCGCGCACAACGCGCCGCCGCCCATCATCACCACATGCGAGCTCAACAGCCGAAACGGCCCCCAAACCGCGCGCAACCAATCGGAAAGAAAGTAAAACATAGTCCCCCTATTATAACACGACCCGCCGCTCCGCCGCGACACCCTCACGCCCCATTCCGCCTCCCTTGCCGTCGCCCGCTTTTATCTTCTTATCCCTGTGCGCAGTCGTCTCTGCCTGAGCGCACCTCATGAGCAAACACTCTCCGGCCGATGGATTCCTCGCCCCGCCGCAATCCTTCCCGCCGCCCAAACACCCGCGCACCCCGTTGGATTAAACGCCGTCTTTAGAGCTAAGAACTTAGACCTTAGAGCGTAGGCTTCATTCCACATTCCCCATTCCGCCTGCCTGCCGTCAGGCAGGCATTCTCTGTTCGAAGCTCTC
>CALBHX010000076.1 GCA_937892925.1 uncultured Lentisphaeraceae bacterium | reverse complement strand
TGCGAGCGGTGTTTACACAGTCTGAGGAGGAGGCAACGAAACAGCGCGCGCTGGAAGATTTGGATGCGTTGGAGGATCGTGAGGAGTGTCGAGAGCGAGTAAAACAATTGGTGGCACTTGCCGAGCGACAGAGCCGGGTATTGTCGGTTAAACAGGTCAATGAGATGTTGCCAAAGGAGGTCATACACGACACGGAGATTGATCTGTTTCTGAACATTTTAAGCGCGATGAGCATCAAAGTAGTTGCGGAAGAGGACTTTGAGGACGCGGTTGAAGAGCAAGGTGGCGAGATGTCCTCGGGGCGCGTGGATTACATTGATGACCCCATTCGGATGTATCTTCACCAAATGGGGCAGGTGGCGCTTCTGACGCGTGATCAGGAAGTGGAGATTTGTAAGCGCATTGAGAAGAGCGAGGCGGCAATTGTGGATATTTTCAATCGTTTGCCAGTGGCGCCGCGATTGTATGCGTATGTATTGCAGGGGCTTGAGGTCGGCCGTGAACGGTTTGATCGCGTGGTGACAGACAAATACAATGATAGCCGCGATCATTATGTGGAAGTTATGCATCCGGAGCAGGAGGTGTTGAACCGGATGGGTGATGAGATGTCGGCGGCATATCAGGTATTGGCAACGGTGAATGTCAAAGATGCGAAGGCGGTGGCCGCGGCGCAAAAGCACATTGATGCGTTATGTGTGCGAATGCTGGAAAAGTATAAGACGCTTCAGTTTAAGCAGAAGATGTTGGAGACGATTTGTGGATATGCTGAAGAGAAGTATTTTCGCCCGTACAAAGAGCTTCTGTTGGAGCAGAAGCGTTTGATGCGCCAGGGAAAGAGTAAGCGCCGGGAACAGAAGTTGGCAGATGTGGAGCTTCGGAAGACGGAGGCCGTAGAGGCGTTTGGAATGCCAGCAGCTGATTTTATGAGGCGGTTCGAAGAGTTGCGCGCAGCATTGCGTGAGGGTGCCCAAGCTCGGAAGGAGATGGTTGAGGCAAACTTACGCTTGGTTATTTCCATCGTGAAAAAGTATATGAATCGCGGATTGAGTTTCCTGGATTTGATTCAGGAGGGAAACACGGGGTTAATGAAAGCGGTGGAGAAGTTTGAGTATAAGCGAGGGTATAAGTTCTCAACATATGCAACGTGGTGGATCCGGCAAGCCGCAACGCGTGCCATTGCAGATCAGGCACGTACGATTCGGATTCCGGTTCATATGATTGAGACGATTAATAAGCTTTTGCGTGTACAGAAAAAGTTGCTGCAGGAATTGGGGCGGGAGCCAACGCCAGAGGAGACGGCGGAGGAAATGGGTGTTCCGGTTGAACGGGTACGTAGTGTGTGCCGTATGGCACAGCAACCGATTTCTCTTCAAAGCCCAGTTGGAGATGGGGATGACGCACACTTTGGTGATTTTATTGAAGACAAGGGGGCGGAGCGGCCGGAGGATGCCGCGGCCTTCGTGTTACTGAAGGAACGGTTGCGAGAGGTGCTTTATTCGCTGAATGAGCGGGAACGGCAGGTGTTGGATTACCGGTTTGGCTTAACGGATGGTTTTTCGAGAACGCTTGAAGAGGTAGGTAAGATGTTTGCCGTGACTCGCGAGCGAATCCGTCAGATTGAGGCGAAGGCGTTACGTAAGTTACGCCATCCCTCTCGTATCAAGAAACTCTCTGGCTTCCTCGGTGAGCGTTGAGGTTTGAGAGATGATTTCCCAAATGTGGGATTTGTATGGAAAAATAACAAGGAAAAGGAAAGCGCAGGCATGAGCCTCTTTTCATTCATTGGCGGTTTGTTTAGCCGCAGGGTTTCTAATGAGCCCAGAGAACAGATCGAGATCTACGTGGGCAATTTGAGTTATGATATGACGTCAGAGCAGTTGCGTAGGGCGTTCGCTAGGTATGGTACAGTCAAGAATGCTCGAGTGGTTGAAAATCATTATAATCACAAAAGTAAGGGATTTGGATTTGTTGAAATGGTGTTTCGCCGGGAGGCAGAAACTGCGATCCGTGCATTGCATGACAAGAAAGTAATGGGGCGTCGATTGCGCGTGAATGAAGCGCGGAACAAAGTAAAAGCCTGAATTTTGAAAAGCGAAAGAGGGAATTATTGAGATGACGAACACAAAGGGTCAGTCGGAAAGCGTGTCGTTACCAGGGAATCACCCTTCTGTAGAACTTTCTGCGGCCGGTTTGGCGCAGGATTTTTTGTGGAATATGCGGTTTTCATTGGCAAAAAGTGGTGATCGGGCAACGGAACGTGATTGTTATAAGGCATTGGCATATGCTGTGCGTGATCGGATTGTAGATCGTTGGATGGCGACACAGGATGCTTATCGGACGGCTAAAGTTCGCAGGGTTTATTATCTTTCGTTAGAGTTTCTGATTGGTCGACTGTTGGGTAATAATGTCATCAATCTTGGGCTTGAGCAGCAGTGTCGCGAGGCGATGGATTCATTGGGGTTGGATTGGAACCGGCTGCGGGATTATGAGATGGATGCTGGCCTCGGGAATGGTGGACTGGGGCGGTTGGCTGCGTGTTTTCTGGATTCGTTGGCTACATTGAATTTGCCAGCCACTGGATACGGTTTACGTTATGATTATGGAATCTTCCGTCAGCGAATTGTGCAGGGAGAGCAGCGGGAAGAGCCGGATAATTGGTTGAAGTATGGGTATCCTTGGGAGATTCAGCGTCCGGAGTATACGTGTTTGGTTGGATTTGGTGGTCATGTGGAGCATTATACGGGGCGAACTGGCCGAGATGAGTGGGTTTGGGTGCCGGCGCAACAAGTACAGGCGGTTCCGTATGATTTGCCGGTAGTGGGATATAAGGGAACAACAGTTGGGACACTGCGATTGTGGAGTGCGCAGGCAACGAATGAATTTTCGTTGGAGGAGTTTAATCGTGGAGACTATATTGAGGCGGTTGAGAGCAAAGTGTTAGCCGAGAATCTGACGAAGGTCCTCTATCCGAATGACTCTACAACGCAGGGTAAAGAACTACGGCTGCGTCAGCAGTACCTGTTTGTTGCGGCGAGTGTTCATGATATTTTGCGGCGATTCCGTGAAGAAGGGCACGAGTGGCGGCATTTGCCTAAGTATGTTTTTATTCAGCTGAATGATACGCATCCAACCTTGGTCATCCCAGAGTTAATGCGTATTTTGGTAGATGTGGAGGGGCTTGACTGGGAAGACGCGTGGAAGATGGTGCGAGCCTGCACAGGTTATACAAATCACACGGTTTTGCCAGAGGCTTTGGAGCGTTGGTCGGTGCCGTTGATGGAACGTGTGTTGCCACGTCATATGCAAATTATTTACGAAATTAATGCGCGCTTTTTGCAACAAGTGGCGAACTTATATCCAGGTGATGTGGCTCGATTGAGTCGGATGAGCCTGATTGATGAAAATGGCGACAAATCGGTACGGATGGCAAATCTCTGTTTGGTTGGAACCAGTGCAGTAAATGGGGTTGCAGCATTGCATACAGAAATTCTGAAGAAAACGATCTTCAAGGATTTCTATGAAATTATGCCCGACCATTTTTCTAACAAAACAAACGGGATTACCCAGCGTCGTTGGTTGTTAAAGGCTAATCCTCGTTTAGCGAGTTTGATTACCGAGGTTATCGGAGACAAATGGATTACCGATTTGTCGCAGTTGGCGCATTTGAAACCATTGATAAAAGATGTAGCATTTCTTGAGCGCTTTGCAGAGATCAAACGTGCAAACAAGCAAATTCTTTCCAACACGATTTTTAATACGTTGGGAGTACAGGCCAATCCAGACGCAATTTTTGATGTTCAAGTGAAACGTCTGCATGAGTATAAGCGACAGTTGCTGTTGGTGTTGTATATCATTGTGTTGTTTAATCGACTGATTGAAAAACCGGAGTTAGATGTCTACCCGAGAGTGTTTGTCTTTGGCGCGAAGGCTGCACCTGGGTATTGGTTCGCGAAGTTGATTATCCGGTTGATTCATGGTGTTGCAGAGGTGGTGAACAACCATCCATTGGTACGCGGGCGCATTACGGTGGCGTTTTTGCCAGATTATCGTGTCTCGTTGGCAGAGAAAATAATTCCGGCAGCAAACGTCTCTGAGCAGATATCGTTGGCAGGGACAGAAGCCTCGGGTACTGGTAATATGAAGCTCATGTTGAATGGGGCTTTGACGGTAGGGACATTAGATGGTGCAAATGTAGAGATCGCAGAAGAGGTTGGAGCTAAAAACATCTTTATCTTTGGTTTGAAGA
>CALBHX010000075.1 GCA_937892925.1 uncultured Lentisphaeraceae bacterium | reverse complement strand
GCGTTACCAATTTATCTTCATCCAGCGGTTGGAGCCGCACATGCGGAATAATTCGCTAGAAGCATTCGAAAGCTCCTTGGCAAAAGTTTTAGCTGAGGTGGATAACGTCTTGGAAATTGAATATGGGCGTATGTTGCCACGGCATCCGCAACGTCCGGCTATGGGTAAGACTGCCAATCCGCAGTATGATGGTTTATTTTCCGTTGCAGCAAAGTTTTCGGCTGGAATCGGCTCTTTTTATGGGCCTGGATATACGTTAGAGCTACGTGCCTCTACATTGTTGCCTGTTTCACAGGAACTTCAAAAGAAATGGGAGCAGGTAATGGTTGAGATATTACGAAAACGATTGCCGCAAGTATTCCCTGGTCGGCACCTTTTGGTCGATTTGGATAGATATGGCTGGAAAATTCACGGGGATCTTTCATTGGGTCAAAATGGGTAACCAGACGAGGACGTGTGATGACGCGTGATATGACCTGTGGTTCACCATTACGGCACATCGTAGCTTTTTCGTGGCCGTTGTTTGTGGGTAATATTATTCAGTGCGCTTATTCCCTTACAGATGCCATTTTGGTTGGCCGTTTACTTGGCGAAACGGCATTGGCTGCAGTGGGGGGCGTAACGTCCATGCTGTTTGTGGTGCTTGGGTTTGTTTTTGGGTTGTCATCTGGAGTAGGGGTGGTTGTCGCGCAACGCTTTGGTGCGCACGATTCTCGCGGAGTACGACTCGCAGTCGGAACGGGTGTATGGGTTTGCGGCGTGGTTACTGTGTTGATATCCGGACTTTGTCTTTTGGGCACGGAGGTTATTCTATTTTTGATGGAGACTCCGCATTCCATTTATGAACAAGCTCGAACGTACTTGCAGATTTCGTTTTATGGCATTGTTTTTATGGCATTTTTTAACTTCCAAAGTGCAGTCCTAAGGGCGTTTGGTGATAGTCAGACACCATTGTATTGCTTGGTGGGTGCAAGCTTGCTTAATGTTCTGCTGGATGTGATATTCGTAACTGTATTTGAATGGGGCGTGGCGGGGGCGGCGGGGGGAACCAAAACCGCTGGTTTTTTCTCCGCATTTTGTTTTTTTGTCGCGGTAACTCGACGACTGTCCGATCTGCGGCTACGGTTGTCTGAATGGCGTCCCCGGAGGAAGCTCGTTCGTGTACAGTTGTCTATTGGTATTCCCATGGGGTTACAGTTTTCAATTACAGGGTTGGGTGCCTTGGTGTTGCAGCGAGCAATCAATACATTCGGTGTAGCTCAGATGGCTGGCATGACGGCGGCTCGTAATGTTGAAATGATTGCTGTTCAATTGCCGGTGGCGCTCGGGCAGGCGATGGCTACCTATAGCGCACAAAACTTCGGTGCCGGGCAATTGACAAGAATTCGCCAAGGTGTTCGCACGAGCATTCTGCTAGTTGTATTGAGTGGGGCGAGTCTAACGGTTTTGACGGTTCTATTTAGTGATGTGTTTATTGCGTTATTCCTCCAGGGGGCATCAGCTACCGTAACAGAAGCATTCACGGTTGGACGAAAAATGCTCTCCATTACGGCTCCTTTTTTTATACCACTTGGGACTATTTTTATTTTCAGAAATACACTGCAGGGCGTTGGGCATTCCTTTTGGCCTATGGTTGCTGGTGTAGTAGAAATGGTTATGCGTGCAGGCGTTGCGCTAGTGTTGTTGCCTGTACTAGGAGTTCATGCCGTATATTGGGGTGATCCATGTGCTTGGGTGGGTGCAAGTTTTCTATTATGGATAACATATGCTGTCATCGCCTGGCATTGGCCTGAACGGAGAGGTACATGCAAGCTTGTATAGCTTTAGGGTGGTTGCGTACCATATTTGTACCGCTGGTTGC
The DNA here is from genome assembly GCA_937892925.1 of uncultured Lentisphaeraceae bacterium. GTDB lineage: Bacteria > Verrucomicrobiota > Kiritimatiellia > RFP12 > DVOR01 > Spyradenecus. The sequence continues at coordinate 9,277 of CALBHX010000075.1, read as the reverse complement.
CGCCTGTGTTGCGATTTTGTCTTTTTTTGTTTGCCCATCAAGTCACTGGTGGCAGTCAATTGATTGGCAAACGTTAAATCTACTCTTTTGCTTAATGTTTGTTGTTGCGGGATTGAGGGCGTGTAATTTGTTTCGTGTGCTGGCGCAAATTTTGCTCGTTGGAAAACAAAGTTTTCGAGCATTGGCACATACGTTGGTACAATTGTCCTTTTGGGTGTCCATGATTGTAACAAATGATGTGGCATTGATTGTCCTTGTACCGTTTGCAATTTACGTATTGGATCGTCAAGCGTTGCGACATCGCCTTCCAAGTGTGATTGTATTGCAAACAGTGGCAGCCAATCTGGGCTCAATGGCTACACCTATTGGGAATCCTCAGAATCTGTTTTTGTATACAGCATATGACATCGCACCAGGTGCGTTTTTTTGTGTGATGTTACCCATGGTGCTTGTAGGGTGGGTGTTGCTTACAATCATGACTCAGGTGCTTCAGAATGAGCCAACATACGTTCGGTTCATTCATATCCAATCCCTCGCGAATCCGTACAAAGTCCTATTATATGGTCTATTATTTACCCTATGTGTATTGACAGTTTTTCGACTTTTTTCAAACACGTGGTTGTTTTTTATAGTTACAGGCTGTGCACTTCTTTTCTGTCGTAACGCGTTACGGGCTGTCGATTACGGATTATTGTTTACCTTTGTTTGTTTCTTTATTTTTTCCAATAATTTGGGGCAAATATCATCGTGTAGTAATATACTCGAACGGTTTTTGCAAAAAAACACACAGGCTACGGCAGTCCTGACAAGCCAAGTAATCTCGAACGTTCCTGCGGCCATTTTGTTAACTCCCTTTACCTTAAATTGGCGCGGGTTACTTTTGGGTGTAAACATTGGCGGCTTTGGTACATTGATAGCTTCGCTGGCATCTCTCATTTCATTTCGCTTGTACGCAACAGAAAAGAATGCTCGCCCTTGGCGTTATCTGCTTTTGTTTACCCTGATAAATGTCATATTCTCTATTGTATTGACAGGGTTCTCGCTTTTTGGAGATCTGGGTTGAGTATTATAACGCAAGGGAGACCACGATGTGGGCGGCTAGCACCTTCGCCGACCGGTGCTTTGCACATAGGTAACGTTCGGACATTTCTTGTAGCTTGGCTTCAAATGCGAGTTTGCGGTGGAAAAATTCGTCTTAGAATCGAAGATTTAGATCATCCAAAACATAAACCGGGAGCAGAGACTGCGCTTATAGAGGATTTACAATGGCTTGGATTTGATTGGGATGGAACGATTGTCCGCCAAACGGAACGATATATTTATTATGAGACTGCGTTAAAGGCTCTGGCTCCAGGCTTATATCCTTGTTATTGTTCTAGGGCAGACATTCAGCGAGCACAGTCCGCTCCACATCCCGGAGAAGTCTTGCGATATCCCGGGACATGCCGTCCGTTTTCTTCCGGTGTTCGTCCTTTTGAGCTTTTAATCACTGGAAGTCCTGCTCCGGCATGGCGTGTTGCCTTGACTGAACAGGAGGATGGGCGGTTTACGGATGGTTTCTTCGGCCCCTATCCGTATCGGGCAGCAGAACTGACGGGCGACTTTGTGGTGGCGCGCGGACGGGAACCGGCTTATACATTGGCTGTTGTGGTGGATGATGCGGCTATGAATGTCACGGATGTAGTGCGCGGTGACGATATTCTTCCCGTTACTCCTGCGCAATATATCCTTTATCATCGGCTTGGTTTACCCCCTCCCACATTTTTTCACATTCCTCTTGTTATTGGTATAGATGGCCGTCGCTTGGCCAAGCGGCATGGGGATACTCGGATTTCTTCGTATCGAACTGCTGGCATTGAGCCGGGACGATTGCTTTCCGCATTAGGTCGGTCATGTGGATGGCTTTCATCAAGCGAGCAGGTGAACTCTCCGTTGGAGTTACTGCCACGTTTTTCGCTGGAAACAATTCCGCGCACGCCTTTTGTTTGGCATGATAGTTTGCTTTAGCGTTGCGTGTTGTCAAAACAGTATGACATAACCAGTTTTACTGCCACACCCGTTCATATCGTACTCAAAACGAAGTCGTTGGGGGATTATGGATGTTGGAGCCGGGGTGGATTCTGTTTAAAGTCGGAGTGGATTTAAATGGTCAAGTGAAAGCGTGTCATTTCCATTTAGAGGATGAACGATTGATTAGACGACTAGTGGATCAGGTTTCTATGCGGTAAGAACTTGGGATCCTAGCTGACGACAATAGATCTTTTCGGTATAATGATAGCAAGATGGGTGTACAATTGATACATTTTGTTTGTAAAAGATGCGGGGCTTGCTGCCGTGTGCCAGGGTACGTGCGTCTAACAGAAGCAGATATCCTCGCATTATCCAAGGCGTTGCAGCTGGCGCCCGAGGTGTTTGTAAATAAATATACAGAGCTTGCTCCTGGTAGAACTGGTTTGGTTTTGGCAGGAGATCCGCAGTTGCCTTGCCTGTTTCTTGCAGAAAATGGACTTTGTCGATTGCATGCTGTGCGTCCTAAACAATGTCGGGACTATCCGGAGCGTTGGCGAAGTGCTGAAATCGAAGCTGTTTGCAAAGCCGTGAGGAGTGGCGATGAACCTGTTATTTGATGGCGGCATTCTGTTCTGGCTAATCATAGTATTGATTTTTGTTGCAATAGGCGTTTTTCTTGATCGTTTGTTGCGCTTGCGAAAAATCGGCATCGACCCGCAGGATTTTTTGCAAGGGGTTTTTAATGTGTTAGATAAGGGACAGGTGGATGAAGCACTTGCCATTTGTGATGAAACGCCAGGGCCGTTGTCAGCTTTGGTGGCAGAGGCTATTACCCATCAGGATAGCGATGAAATGCATTTACGGGAGATTCTCGCCACAACAGCGCATGTAGAGTTATCGCGTTTGGAACGCCGCGCCATGTTGCTTTCCCTGTTCGCCCAGATCTTGCCGTTGCTTGGTTTAATTGGGACGTTTATTGGTGGATATGTCGCGATTTCCGCGCTAGATGTCCAGGCGCCGTTAGTACAACCAGGGGTTGCGCTCCGCGCAATTGCAGGGGCATTGAGTACAACGATTGCCGGTTTAATTGGTGCGGCTTTCTGTTATACTGCCCATCATATTTTAGTATTACGGACGGACGCTTTAAGTCTAGACATGGATATCGGAGTGTCCTTGACTTTGGACTATTTGTCGCGAGCCTCATGGGAGCATACGGATGGGCATCGGGCAGAAGTTTGAGCGTCATCACTTGCCCTATGTCTGGGAACGGCATTCGTTTACAGGGAAGCGGTGGCCAAGAAATCGCGTGGTGCGTTCATTTTTGTTATTAGTTCCTTGGATAAACCTGATGGCATTTGCTGTTCTGTCGTTTTGCCTTATGAGGCAAACACTGGTTCAGCCGGGGCGAGTTTTGGAATTGCCTAAGGGACGCCAGGAAGATGGGCTTCTTCTCAATTGTCCAGCGGCCATTGTCAAACGTCTTGAAGCTCCGGGACGTACAGGTGTCACGGTCTTGTTGTTGGATGAGGGGCGTTATGCTTCAGATAATCCAACAGAATTGGACGCTCTTATGCGGGCGCGACCAGGGGCGGAAGTGAATTTGTTGGTAGATGTTCAGGTGCCATACGGGGAGGCTGTGCAGTGGATCGAACGGTTGAAAGCGTGTGGCGTTGCACGGGTTAATCTGGTAACGCTGGATGCATCAGCGCAGCCGGAAGATAAGAGCCGGTAAAGATGGCGCGTAATCTCAATATTGAACGAAGAAAAAAACGGATCCGCCATTACACTGCACGGAGGCGCCGGCGTTCACCCATTCGGCGAGCGTTTACATTTTGGTGGGGAAGCTGTTTGCTCATAGGAGTACTTGCTTTCTTGCTTATTGGCATCATTTTTGAAGGGCGACTTCATCTGCCTGCAGTGGCTCTGTCAGAACGATGGCGCCTACCCGGATCCGGATTACAAATAGTGGAAGTTTCTCCAACGGTGATTGCAGGGCTTAGGCGTATGGGAAATGCTCGCCGGGCAGCTTCGGCTTTGAGTGACGAAGACGTAGGACTTCGGCTTTCAACGCAGTTACCTGAACCAGAGTCTGCTGCTAGGGAAGTCCTCTCAAGCCTTCATGCGAAGCCGTCTTTACAATCGCATCATGAATGTAACATGATGGGGTTGCTTCCTGCTATGGAACCAACGGAAACAAAGTCATTACAGGGTACACGGGTAATGATGGATATGGCATTAAAATCAGCCGGGTTTCGCCTTGAAAAAGGGAGCCAAACGCCTATGGTATCATCGACATCGTCCGGATGGGCAACATTTTTGGTTGTATTGAATGAAGATGGAGGTATTGATTCGCTTTTGCGCATGGAACCAAGGGGTAGAGAAACTCCGTGGTTGCGTTCAGTGCGAAAGATGCTTGCCACTGGGTGTGGACGGAAAGCCGCCTTGGGTTTTGTTAAAGTAACGTGGTCAAAGGAGGGAAGCCTATGAGGCCATTGTTTATTTTAGTAAGTGTAGGAGTGGTTTGCCAGACGCTTTTTGCGCAATTGTCTTTCCGTAATACGGGGACGTTAGAAACCGATTCTAAGGGACATGTGATTGAACGTTTGGATTATGATCGGAAGATTGTAGCCACAAATGGATTGCCTTCAGCGGCAGAGTATCGCGCAGAATTGGCCGAACGTGAACGTATGAAAAAAGTGGCTCGAGCCGTTGGACCATGGTTTGATGCGATTCAACGTCTAGAAATCGATCAACAGGAGGGAGAGAAAAAGTACTCTGCTAATGGCGGAGGAATGGCAGGAGACGGGGTCAAAACAGTGATCGGCCAAACAGGTGCTGGGATGTTGGCGTATATTGAGGCACTTAGGGTGTTCAATAGTAATACAAGTGAGGGAGGTTCTGTTTCCAAGGACGCAAAGCAGTTGAAGGCAGCACTGGAAGAATTGCTTTATCGACGCGGTGGTGAGGTGGTTTGCGGGCCAGGTCGTGGTGTGAGTATTCAGTATCCGTTGGAGCTGTTGTTGGTGCGGTATCAGAGTTGGAAAGCACAGCGTTTGCCGATGGACGAATTATATGCTGCGAAATCTGCAGAATTATGGCCAGGTAAAGTGTCTAGGGATGCTGAGCGTGTAACAAAAAAAGTTACACTCTATCCTGGCGAGGGTGGGTGGATCAGTACTGGCTTGTATGTTCCGCCTGGGGAAGTGGTTATCGTTAAGGCAGGAAGCTTAAAAGGAAATCTAGTGGCACGAATTGGGTGTCACAGCGATAAGCTGGATGCAAAGATCGTACCTTTGGATGAAGACGGTAATCCTATGGACGATCCGTATAATCCTGTTGCTCCAAATTTGGCAAAAGTTAAGATGGGGTGGGAAAAGATTACTGACAAACGTCCACTTTGGCGTTGGCCAGACATGGTTAGAGACTTTAAGATCTCTAAGAAACGTCAGGAAATAGGCCATGTGTTGGGTGGTGTTTTGTGGTTTCAATGGAGTGGGGGTGAACGCCCGATGGATGTAGAAATTTCTGGGTGCGTGCAGATGCCCTGGTTTCGTCTTGGACTTGATTCCAATGAGGATTGGATAAATACGATTTCGAAATATCCGGCACCTTGGGCTGAGATTCAGACTAAAATAATTATTTTAACGGTAGAATCGAAACATGTTCGACAAATCAAAAATATGGTGGCGCTGGCGCAATGGTGGGGAAAAGCTGCCGCAATTATGCTGCGTGTAGCCGGGCAGCCTTTGCCGACAGATGCTGAGGCAAAAAACTTTCGACCGGCAAAACGTGAGTGGGGAATTTTGAATCGGAAACTGGTGCAAATGACGCTCGATGCTCCGCCTGATGCCGAAGAGCTCGTTCGAGCTGAAACACTAAAACACATTGCTCAACCGCAGGCAGATCGTTATGAGATTATTCCGGAGCAAGAATCTGTTCCGGTGGATCCGATGAAGCCAAAAGCGATTAAAGCCCCTACGCGTGAAAATGAACCAAAATCTAAACCTATTCGAATTGTGGATGATACTCAGATTTCGATTGGAGCTGGGCATTCCGGTTATCCGATTATGTGTATTCATTGGGGTGGAGGCATGACGAATTTGGCAGGATTGCAACGTGTTGGATCGTGGGGAGCCTTACATGAAATTGGGCATAATTTGGGTCAAGGTGCTAATGGTATTTTTGCTTTACCAGGAAATATCGAGGTGGTCAATAACTTCTTTGGTACATGTACAATGAATCTTCTGAATGGGACGCCGTTTCCTCGGATCAAAAAAAGTGCGTGGGATTCAGTCGCCAAACAAGTTACAGCGAAAACGCCAGATCTTTGGATGCGGAGTTCTGTTGGTGATCGCTTGGTATTCTATATGACGTTGGCTCACGCTTTTGGCGTGGAAAGTGTGATCAAAGTTGTCAATGATAAGTATTCGAAATATCCTACGGCAGCAACAGGTGACCGGATGTGTTGCGCTTGGTCGAAGGCTGTGGAACGCGACTTAACTCCCTACTTTGAATTGTGGGGATTGCCGCTCTCAAAAGCAACGTATACATTCACTCAGGACTGGCCGCCATGGCCATCCTCAGAGCAGGAACGCCAGGCTATTTTCACAACATCCCCTTCTGATCGTTATGCGCAGGCTGATGCAGAGAGTCTTGAGTTTGCCTCATGCCCACAAGAAGTCAAAACGCGCCGGCAATTGCGTGAACGAGAAAACTTTGATCGATTAAAAAAACCATAAGAAGGCGAGTATGGCATATCTTTTTGGACCTGTTCCCTCGCGGCGTTACGGTCGGTCATTGGGAATTGATCTGGTTCCCATGAAGACCTGTTGCTATGATTGTATATTTTGTCAATTGGGAAGAACCCCAAGAATCACCTGTGAACGGCGGGATTATGTGCCGATAGATGCTGTGATTGCGGAACTCGAGATCTGGTTATCACGGAATGAGCAGGTAGATATTTTTACACTCTGTGGTTCAGGAGAACCAACGTTGCATTTGCATTTTGGTGAGGTGTTGCAATGGCTACAAAAGCATGTGTCGTACCCAACCTTGTTGATGAGTAATGGCGCATTGTTTGCAGACCCCACTGTTCGACGCGATGCTGCGTTGGCAGATCGGGTAAAAATATCCCTTCATTTTTGGGATGAAGAGAGTTTCCGTACAATTGTTCGTCCGGATCCGTTATTGCATTTCTCAGACATTTATGCCGGATGGAAGCAATTTCGTGCGTTGTATTCTGGAAAGTTAGATGTTGAATTTTTCGCACTTCCTGGAATCAACGATTCACCTGATCAGATCAATAAGATTTTTCCGCTGATTGAACAGTTGCATCCAGATACTGTTACCGTGAATTCGGCTGAACGTCCTCCCGCCGATTCGTGTGTCCGCCCTGTTCCTTTAGAAGAATTGACAACGCTAAAACGGTTGTTTTCTGTGATTGCTACGGAACAACATACTGCCGTTGTTTCAACGCCGGAACCTTATAGTGAAACCGCATTGTTGGAACTGGTACGACGACATCCGCTTTCGCCCGAACAGTTTTCGAGATATTTTGATGTTCCCGTAGAATGTATTCGAGAGGTGCTCAAGCGCCACTCAAAAGAGGATCCATATGTAGCGCGTGCTTTGTTGAATTCAATGAAATAGCAGAGTAGAATTACGCCTGTTTCGTGGACTGGTTCAGTTTCGGATATTCTGATATTGTTGCGTATTGGACGAATATAAATGGCGCAACTTCATCGACCAATAATCGGATGGACATTAGCTATCGTTGCAGGGACAGCACTTGGGTTTGTCTTAGGAGAGCCTCTGCTGTGGTTGGGGATAGCAACATTGTGTTGCGGCTTCACATGGTTGTATCGAAAGGGAATGGCGGTTTCGCTCTCAATCTGCCTGCTGGCACTGTGTCTGACAGGATGGCGAACATCGTGTGTTCGTGAACAGGATGTAGCTGTACGCACCCGACTAAAAGAACTCCAACGGAAGGGATCGTACTTTCGGTTAAAAGCAACCGTAACGAACGATAGGCAGATTATTTGGCGTAAACGTGGGGGGCCGTACTGCCGATTTTCTGTTGAAAATGCTTTCTTTGACAGTGGAACAGAGATTCATGGAGTAGATTTGTCAATTTATTATTATGATCGAAGTGGGCAGTTCCCTGAAACGGGAGAAACATGGCTAATGTATGGAAAGCTGCGTAAGAATTCATGGGGTTATCGTATGGGCGTTTCCGTACAAGGAGATACAGCGACCCATCTTATTGCAGAAGATCGACAGACAACACCGCAATATCGTTTTATTGCGTTTCGAAATAAATTGGCAGGATATCTTGCATTAGGGGTCTCCTTGAACGAGGCGTTATTGACCCAAACGATGGTTTTGGGGGGGCGTTCACGATTGCCGTATAAACTCTCACATCAGTATGCTGATGCCGGAATCATTCACATTTTTGCCATTTCGGGACTTCATATAGGTATTGTGGCGGGGTTGCTTTTGTGGATATTTGGAGGAATAGGGTTTCGGTTGCGGACACGCGCTTTTCTCCTTTTACCATTATTGTGTGGTTATTTGTTATTAACAGGGGTGCCTCCTTCGGCGGCACGTGCCTGTCTAATGGCTTTATTTTATTGTTTTGCACCTTGTTTTTGGCGTAAACCTGACGCTATTTGCGCACTATTTGTTACGGCTGCAATTGTCTTGTTGATTGAACCTCGGTGGATTTTTAATGTAGGGGCTTTGCTTTCGTTTAATGTAATGGGAGGCATATTACTTTATTTTACTCCGTTGTCATATTTTTTCAGTCGGGCAATGAAGGCTCATCCACAACGACAGCTTGACGGAGATATCTTGTTGTATCCCTCTTGGACCGTACGTGTTCGTCGAACGTTTGCAGCAATTTTAAGTTTGACACTTTCAGCATGGATAGCCTCTGTTCCACTATGTTTATTTTTCTTTGGCCGAGTGTCGCTTATCGGATTGCTTCTTAATTTGTTTGTGCCGATGTTGGCCTTGACGGTGGTATGGGGAGCTTGTATTAGTTTATTGACTGGGGCATTTCTTCCATGGCTGGCTATTTTTCTGAACCGTTTGAATGCTTTCACACTTTCGTTTGTTGATTGGTGTACACAGCAAATGCTTCGTTTACCTTGGGCTGTTATCGAAGTTTCGCATCGTCCGAGTGTTTTTCTCGTATTAATATTGGAAATGGGACTTATAACCCTTGGATTGTGGCTGCGCAGGGTTGAAGAACATCTTCGCGAAGAAG
>CALBHX010000074.1 GCA_937892925.1 uncultured Lentisphaeraceae bacterium | reverse complement strand
CGAGGAGATCGTGCGTATAAGCGTAAGTCCTGAGAGGCGTCCCATCCGGCAAGCGATTCGTAACACTCGCCAACAGATCACGCTCCGGCTCATAACCCCACTCCGCCGTGAGGCCGTTGGGGTAAACCAGCTTCTGCTTCAAATCCGACCCGGGCAGATATTCCCACTGAAAGACGCCGCCCTCATTCAACGCCGCCAGGCGCCCCGTGGCCGCATCGTAACGGATCACCGCGCGGCGGCTCCCATTCACGCTGTAGCCCGCATCACGCCCGTATGCATCAAAATGGTGTGTAAGCGTCCTGGTGTAAAGCCCGGAAATCGTCTCCGTCTCCAACTCCCCAAAGGCGTTATAACCAAAAACCGTCGTTCCCGCCGCATCCGCGGCCTGCACCTGACGCCCCTGCGCGTCATAACCATACTCCACCGCAGACGTGCCGTCGGAATACACCTGCGACACCACCTCGCCATATTCGTTGTACGCATACGTCGTGGTCACCCCGCGCGCATCCGTGCGCATAGCCGTCTGCCCCAAATCCGTCAGCGCATAGGCCACCCCGCGCCCATCAGCATACGTCTTCGCCGCCAGCGCCCCCGTGGCCTCATCATAAGCCCACACCGTGATATCGCCCGCATCTGAAGTCTCATCACGCCAGGTCGTCAACTTCACCTTCTATACTCCACACCTAATCCTTTATAAAACCAATTTCTCGAATAGACTTGCCATGACACGTAACATCTCCAACACAATCTGGAGAAGGAGAAAAATAAATAAACCATGGAGTTCTCCCTAAAGGTACGTTATACATTCTATCAATAATATTTCCACCATGATATAGAATAACTTCACATGCTGAGTAGATCTCTACTGTATCCAATGCACATAATAACGATGGTTCCTGTATAAACCTCCCAACATTGACAATTATGCCTGTAATCATATTAAGATAGCTCATGTTTGGAAACCTAGAGTAATTCGGAATACACAATAATCTCAACCCGCCCTCACTATTAAAACTCCCGATAAAAGTTCTGATGAGCTTCTCATCTCGATACTGTTCGATCTTTCCAGGAAAACAAACCCATTTCTCCTGCGAAACATGTACCTTCCCAAGTCCTAAAGGCTCTACCGTTTTACTAGAAATACTCAAACACCCCCGTTCAATACGAATTGAAACGGGAACAACCCCTCTACAAAACTTCGCCTCACGATGTAACTGCGCACCGGTAAAATGCATCTCTAATCGATATTTTCCGTCTTCTATACACTCCTCCAGAATCCGTGGTTCAGTAGTAAAAAAACTTAAAACTAAATCAACAGGGAAACATACCATATCAACCAGAATATCAGCACAGTACCCTACAGGAATATATCCAGGGAACCCGATAAGAGGAACATCCAAAACGTCCCCCTTGATATCCTCTCTAGAGAATTCAGCCCAAAATCTGAACAACGGAAACACTCTTGATTCTCGTTCTCCAAAAAATGACTGCACATGGTACCGTACAGAAGACACACAACCAGACAACGCGACTACCTCAATGAAAAAAAGTAAAAATAATATCGTTCTCATCGGACACATCCAATATCAAAGATAGTCTGTCACACGATGTCCCTTTTTCCAAGACTTCGGAATTCTTCCATCACCCAATCGACGAATCCATGGACCAACTATATAATCCCCCCAATTTAATTTATTTTCCGCACCACGTAACCCGAATTCATCGGCATGAATTCCCGTTTCACCGCCATATCCACAAAATACAATTTTCCCCAATACACCGGAATCAAAACCCGGCATATATTTCAATGTATCAAACGCACGGCGAAACAACATGGTTCCCTGACTATGCGTATAAACAACGATACACGTATCTTTACACCCATTCTCCTCACCTCGGCGCTTCGCATTTTCAAGCGTGCGCGCCAAACTATCCACGGCAATATCCGCCAAACTCGTCGATTTAAAATTTATCTCACGCCCTAATGGAGAATTATCAACTAGGACGGTTTCCAATATGCATATCATTCCAAAAGTAAAGAATAAAGCCACAATCAATGCAAAAAGATTTCGAACCAAAACATGCTCCACTTTTCTAAAAAGAAAATTACAACACAACAAGTATACAGATACGATTGAAATAAGAATTAACCCTATCATAAACAACCTCTTATTTCTATTTTTCAGCAAGTTCACAACAACAACGAATACACTCTTGTTGCCTTAAAATGTCATACATCTCACGTAACCTTTCTGCATAGTCTTGACAATTAAACTTTTTCTTTTCTCCCCATCCCAGCAAGGAATAGGAAGGAAGTTCTATTTTTTGTAGCACTTTTCTCATGACACAATCATCAAATCCGGTTTTTGTTATACGATAGGCATTCGTAAACTCCTCTGATTTAATACTCCCATCGGCAAAAAAGCCAACGCTCAAAGGCTCCTTCCCGTCCTCAAAAAACAGTTGTTCATGGGCAATCTCGGTGTTGAAATAATCATCTAACGGATTGTTAGAAAAAACTCCAAGCCATGGGATACCATCCAAAGGCCGTAAAGCAAAATACGCTTTACCCAAGTAGTCAACCAGAAATGAAGGTCTGTTTTTAACAAATGCGAATAAATTTACCCCTCCTTCCTCTTCTTCTAGCGGGTCTCTTCCCAGCCATCGTCCGTCTTTGGGATTATAGTGGCGGTAGTTATAGT